>CP092079.1:2280983-2394805 GCA_022226955.1 Nitrospira sp. | reverse complement strand
TGACCTTCCCCCGTTTATTACACCAAAGCTGAGGAAGTGAGCTCCTGTGCGAGATGGACCCCGGTTTGATAGTTGTGAATGAACTCCATGGGCGTCACATTCCCAATGGAGCTGTGCGTCCGCTCTTCATTGTACTCTCGTCGCCACGCTTCAATCACGAGCTGCGCTTCCTGCAGCGTCAGAAACCAGTGCTCGTTCAAACATTCATCCCGAAACTTGCCGTTGAAACTCTCAATAAACGCGTTCTGCACCGGCTTCCCTGGCTGAATGAAGTGGAGGTGGACCCCATGTTGGGCGGCCCAGGCATCCAAGGCCGTCCCAGCAAATTCAGGCCCATTATCCAGAATCAAAGTCTCCGGCAGCGGACGAGTCAGAAACAGTTGATCCAGAATCCGGCACACTCGCGCCCCGCTAATCGACACATCCACCGCAATCACCGGAACTTCTTTTGAATACAGATCGGTCATCGTCAAACACTTGAATCGTCGGCCGGTCACGAGCCGGTCATGGACAAAGTCGAGGGCATACCAACAGCCTGGTTGCGTGGGCTTCGGCAGAACCACTCGGGGTACCGCCGTTGCCCTCTTCCGTCGTCGCTGCCGTAACGCCAGTCTTTCATCGCGATAATAGAGCCGTTCCACCTTCTTATGGTTTACCACCCAGCCCTCTCGGCGCAACCGCACATAGATCCGGGGACAGCCATAGCGCCGCTTGAGCTCGGCGATTTCCCGGATCCGCGTCCGTAGCGCTGCATCGTCCTGACGCCGACTACAGTACCGCAGCGTGTTCCGATCCAATGCGAGCAACCGACAGACCCGTCGCTGACTCAGCCCAAAGCGCTCGGCCATCCACTGGGCCGCTGCTCGCTTCGCCTTGGGCGCTACCAGTTTTTTGCGGTGACCGCTCTCAGGGCCTGAATGTCCAGGGCTTGCTCCGCGACCATCTGCTTGAGCCGCCGGTTTTCGTCTTCCAGTTGGCGGAGTTTCTTTACGTCGCTGACTTCGAGCCCGACATATTTCGTTCGCCACTTATAGAAGGTGGCATCTGAGATGCCGTGCTTGCGGCAGAGCTCCTGAACCCCAATACCCGCTTGGGCATCCTTGAGCACCGCGATGATCTGTTCCTCCGTGTGTCGTTTCCTGGTCATGGGCCTCTCCTGTAAGGCCCATCTCAGCACAGGGTACACTTCCTTGCCAATGGTCTAGTTTTCGGGGGGAAGGTCAAGACGTCACCGAATTTTCGGAGCCCCCTCTGGCATCGGTTAGTATAAAGAACGACAATTTTTTGACATTGCTATCGAAAATATGGACAACTGGCTTCAGTTTTTACACACAATCAAACGTGGTATTGAATTGAGTAGACAGGAGTGTTGTAATGCTTTGATTTTATTGGAAGTATGAGATGTGTAAATTGCGCGTCGATAGGTTTGAAGGTATAGAAGTTGCTGTTCTGCTAAAGTGTTACAGTTCAACCTAGAGCAAGCAAAATATGTCGGTTACCAAGAGCGAGGCGATCATAGTTTTAGTGACAGTCCCTGGCCTGAGGGAAGGAAGTCGGATATCGAAAGAGGTTTTGACTTCTCGTTTAGTCGCTTGTGTAAATATCATTCCTGGAGTTCAGTCCCTATATCGGTGGAAGGATAAGATAGTTCAGGAAAAAGAGGCTATGTTAGTTATGAAGACCACAAGGAGCCGGTATCGGAAGCTTGAACAGAAGATAAAGCAACTCCATCCTTATGAAGTGCCGGAAATAATAGCCATTTCGATGATTTGTGGGTCGTCTCAATATATAGAGTGGGTGGTGAGTGAGGTGGCCAATAGGTAGTGGTATAAAAGACGATGACGAACTCGAATTTCATTACTATCAAAATGGTTGACCCTTCGCGAAGAGATGGGTAGAGTACAGCTGTATTTAGCTACTATTAGGGGTCTCCCAATCTTGAGGGAGTGAATGTCATGGGGCAAACACAAAACCAGGAAAATAGTGACGCCTACACGGTTGTAATTTTCCGTGGCTCTACAGCAAAGCCTATCCGGTTTAGTTTTCCAAGGAAGTTTGTTCGTAAGTTGTTGATAGTTGGGTGCATAGTTATTGCTGCTGATCTTCTTGTTGTCTCCCACTATGTCATCAGGACTGGAGAAGTCTGGGAACTTTCCGCATTCCGTTCGGAAGCCATGAGCGCCCGCGAACAAACCGCAGCGTTTTCTTCTGCGGTTGATGATTTGAAAAAACGAATCGGGGCAATGAAAGAGGTCAATCAACGCCTCAGGGTTATGCTGGGTATTGAAGTTCAAAAGCCTGGCGATGTAGTCAATGGTCGAGGAGGAGAAGAAACTCCTTTGCCAGAGGGAAGCCTGATTCCTAGTTCGACGAATGGAAAAGAATCAGATGAAGTGACATCGTTATCCAGTGTCGATGGAGCGATATCCGCTGTCGGATCTGGTCTAGCCGCAACACGCGGGGTAAGTGAAAAAGATACAGAAGCCGCAGTTATCTCCGTTAAAGAGAAGCTTGAGTGGCTGTCTAAGGAAGCAACCAGCCAGGAACAAATTCTAAATGAATTGTCTCAAGCTGCTGAGCAGCGGTCGTCACGATGGGCTGCGACTCCATCAATTTGGCCAGTAAAAGGCTGGGTGACTTCAGGATTTGGGCCTCGTATTTCTCCTTTTACGGAGAAACCAGCGTGGCATGATGGGCTGGATATTGGTGCTGCTGCCAACGCTCCGGTGCAGGCTCCAGCGCAAGGCAGGGTCACATCGGTTGGGTTTGATCCGAAGCTCGGGAATTTAGTGCGGCTCGACCATGGATTTGGGATTGAAACGATATACGGTCACTTGGCGAAGTCCCTTGTAAAGGAAGGGCAGCGGGTGAAGCGCGGTGATGTGGTAGGGTTAGTGGGAAGCACAGGATTGGCAACCGGCCCTCACCTTCACTACATGGTTAAGGTCAACGGGCAGGCGCTTGATCCCAATAAGTATATTCTTGAGTAGTCTATCCACGGACCTATAAGTTGTCTTCTAGCCGGGCTCCAGGGAAACCTTGAGCCCGGTTTTTTTGGGTTTCTTTCCCTCTCGCTCATAGCAGAGGTGTGATGAAGGTTACGGTATAGCCTCCATTCACATCGTATTTTAATAGGGGCATTGTGACCGATCTCCAAATCGCCCGATCCATTCGACCTCGTCCCATTCTCGATATTGCTGAGCAGCTAGGTCTTCAAGCCGACGAAATCACAGCATTCGGTGTAAACAAGGCAAAAATATCATTGCAGGTATTGACCCGTCTCAAGTCACGTCCGCTTGGGCGGTATGTTTTAGTGACAGCGATTAATCCCACCCCCCTCGGTGAAGGAAAGACAACGACATCGATTGGGCTGGCGATGGGGCTTTCTCGGCTAGGCAAGCGCGCGGCGGTGACGCTTAGACAGCCGTCACTTGGGCCGGTCTTTGGAATCAAGGGGGGCGGCACCGGAGGCGGCCGCGCTCAAGTCCTGCCCATGGAGGAGATTAATCTGCATTTTACCGGCGACGCTCATGCCGTTGCTGCAAGCCACAACCTTCTTTCCGCCTTTCTGGATAATCATCTCTTCCAAGGCAACGAGCGCGGTTTGGATATCGAGCGAATTACCTGGCCTAGGACGTTGGGAGTCAGTGACCGTGCGCTCCGTCAGGTCATGATAGGGGACGAGGCGAGTCGGCATAGCGGTCGATTTGTGATCACTGAAGCCTCTGAAGTTATGGCCATCCTCGCCTTGGCATCGAGTCAAGCAGACTTCCGTCAGCGGCTTGGCCGGATCATGGTGGGATTGAAGCAATCCGGTGCCGTTGGGACGGCTGAAGAACTAGGCTGTGCGGGAGCGATGGCTGCTTTATTAAAGGACGCATTGCTGCCGAATCTGGTGCAGACGTTAGAGGGAACGCCCGCCTTTGTTCATGCCGGACCGTTTGGCAATATTGCCCATGGAAATTGCTCCATCCTTTCGGATGCCGTGGCGCTTCGTTGCGCGGATTACGTCGTGACAGAGGCCGGTTTTGGAAGCGATCTGGGCGCAGAAAAATTTTTCAATATTAAGTGTCGGGTATCAGGATTTAAACCGGCGGCGGCAGTTGTGGTGGCGACGTTGCGCGCGTTGAAGCTGCATGGAGGTGGAGGAGTTGCCAAAGTTGGCGTGCCGTTACCAGCCGGACTCACCGGCCCCAATATGCCGGCATTGGAGAAGGGTTTCGCGAATCTGGCGCAACATATTGCCAACGCGCGAGCCCATGGCATTCCAGTCGTTGTCGCGGTGAACGCATTCAAAGACGATGCGCCTGCCGAGTTGGAGTGGGTTCGACATCAGTCTCGAGAGTTCGGCGCTATCGATGCCGCAGTCTCGACCCATTGGGTCGATGGAGGGCGGGGGGCCGAACAATTGGCCCAGGCGGTAGTTCGTGCAGTCGAGCAGCCTGCTAGTTTCACCCATCTCTACGATGTGAATTGGCCGATCAGGAGGAAGATTGAAACGATCGCTATGAGGATGTATGGGGCAGCAGGGGTGAGTTTCGAGGAGGAGGCGGAGCGTCAGATTGATGCCGCCGAGACGCTGGGATTTGGCCACCTTCCCGTCTGCATGGCCAAGACGCCGCTGTCTCTGTCGCATGATCCAGCGCTCAAGGGCCGGCCTGCAGGATTTACAGTTCCGATCAAGGAATTGCGCATTCTCGCAGGAGCCGGATTTGTGACGGCAGTCTGTTCGGGGATCCAGTTGATGCCGGGATTGCCGAAAAAACCTGCCGGAGAACGAATCGACCTGGACCCGGTCAGTGGAGAAATCGTGGGACTTTCGTAGGCAGGCGCTAGCGCTGTTTCAGATAACGGAAGAATTCTGAATCCGGGCTCATCACCAATGTCGATTTATCGGCAAACGTTTTTTTATAGGCTTCCATCGAACGGGTGAACTCAAAGAACTTCGGGTCCTGCCGATAGGCTTCAGCGTAGACTTTAAAGGCTTTTGCATCTCCAGCCCCGCGCAACTCTTCGGCTTCTTTATAGGCCTGTGCCAGGATAATTTCCCGGTCTTTTTCCGCATCCGAGCGGATCTTCTGCGCTTCCTCTGCACCTTCTGCGCGATATTGCTTGGCTTGCCGTTCACGTTCGGCTTGCATGCGCGCAAACACCGCTTTTTCATTTTGTTCGGGGAGATCGGCCCGCTTAATTCTGACGTCCTGAATCTCGATGCCATAGGCAGAGGCTTTTTCGTT
This sequence comes from Nitrospira sp., assembly GCA_022226955.1. Lineage (NCBI taxonomy): Bacteria > Pseudomonadati > Nitrospirota > Nitrospiria > Nitrospirales > Nitrospiraceae > Nitrospira > Nitrospira sp. Next base: position 2,389,568 of record CP092079.1, on the reverse strand, counting down.
GGATCGCTGGGTAACGACCCGCATGAGCTCAGCCCGTGTGGTTGAGACAATCTCAGCCAGCTCGTGCCGGCCTAATTCGACACGGAGCTCCGAATAAATAATGTCGTGCAGCCGCTGGAGCGCCCCGCGCTGGCTCTGAAAGTTTTGATAGACCTTCAGTGGGTCAGTGATGCGCCATTTCGCGAAATTATCGAGCAACAGCGTTTTCTTGTCCTGGGTAATAACATCCTGCGCATTGGAGTCGTAATCCAGAAGGCGCTTGTCGAAGTAGGTCACTTCTTCAAAGAACGGGATTTTTGTATAGAGCCCTGGTTCGGTGAGATTGCGGACCGGCTTGCCGAGCTGCACCACGATCGCGTTCTGAGTAATATCGACGACAAAGAGTGGCGAGGCGCCCAGTACGAAAAGGCCGACAATCACGGCGATCACGGCGATAATCAGCCCTTGCATGCTCACGGTTTTTGCTCCTCGGCAGCTGGGGCGGTTCTGGCTTTCATGCGATCGAGCGGGAGATAGGGCAAGACGCGCTCGCCGCCTTTGCCGTCGATGATGACTTTATCGATGTTGGGCAGGATCTCTTCCATCGTTTCGATATAGAGCCGCTTGCTGATGATATCTTTTGCTTGGTTATACTCTTTGAGCGTGGCAACGAAGCGGTTGGCCTCTCCCTGCGCGCGATTCAGTCGTGCCTGCGCATAGCCCTTCGCCTGATTCACCATCTGCGCCGCTTCGCCTTTTGCCTTGGGGAGAATGTCGTTGCGATAGCTTTGCGACTGATTGATCAGCTTCTCGCGGTCTTCCTTGGCATTCGTCACATCCTTAAATGCGGCGGCCACCGCTTCCGGCGGATCCACATCCTGGAGCTGAATCGCCGCAATCTGCACCCCCGCCTGATATTGATCCAGGATGGTTTGCAATAACGTCAAGGTGTCTTGCTGGATCTGTGCTTTGCCGGTGGTGAGGACCTCATCGATCTTGCTTTTGCCGACGACTTCGCGCATTGAGGCTTCGGCCGCTTTGCCGATGGTGTCGTGAATGTCCGCGACATTGAAGAGATAGTTTGCAGACTCCTTAATCTTGTACTGCACGATAAATTCGATCGCGAGAATATTCATATCGCCGGTCAGCATCAACGCTTCCTGAGGGAGCATCTGCTGGCGTCCCTGCCGGTCGGTTCGGAAGCCGACTTCCACGCGATGGAGCTTTTCAACCTTCGGCTGCATGACCGATTCGATCAGGGGGATCTTCCCGTGAGGGCCGGGTCCCACCGTTCGAACGGGAATGCCGAAACGTTTGACGACGCCCTCTTCGTCAGGTGCGACAATAAACGCGCTTTGCCAGGCGACAAAGACCAGGAGTCCGACAAGCAGCAAGCTTTTCATGCCGCCGGACGGAAGCAGCCCATGCAGCTGCGACTGCGCCTGTTTCAACGCATCGTCGAGCTTGTCGTTCTTCTTATTCCAGGGATCGTTGGGGTTCCAGACCATGTCTACTTTGGAGAATCGTGAACCGTCATAAACTTGAGTCACACTAGCAGAGTGGATCGTGCGACGCAACCGTCGGGCAGGAGGTTGGGTGGCGGCGCTGGCGGAAGGTCCTCTCTATGGCCGCAGCTATTCCGCGACAGCCCCACCGCACGAGGAGCCGGCTCCGGCCGTGCAGCCATAGCAATGATTGCGGGTGACGATCCGCCGTCGATTGAGAAGTGCCGGATCGAAGTCGCGAATGTGCGTGGGGGCGCCATACCCGACGGGCAGGTCCAGCATCTGATTGAAGTCGCAATCGTACAGCCCGCCGTCCCAACTGACCGAGAGCGTATAACGGCACATCACCCCGGCCGCCGCAGCCGGATTAAAGGCATTGGCCAGCCGTTCCATGTAGCCGTCATAGTTGCCGCTTTCCAGCAGGAATTGAAGGAACCGGCTTATCGGCATGTTGGTGATGGTGTAGAGGTGATTGAACTCCACTCCATGCCGCTCACGAAGCTCTTTCCTGAATTGAACCTCAATCGCCTCCTGCTTCGGCGGGAGAAATGCGCCGACCGGATTATGCACCAGATTGAGTAACAGTCCGCTTTCCGCCCGTCCATAGCCGAGCCGGTTCAAGAGCCGGAGCCCTTCGATGGATCGTTCAAAGATGCCGTCGCCGCGCTGCGCGTCGGTCTGGCTGGCGCGGTAATAGGGCAGCGAGGCGACAATCTCGACGCCGTGCGCGGCGAGAAACTCTGCGAGATCCGACTGCGAGGGGATGTGCAAGATCGACAGATTGCACCGGTCCATAACATGGCGTCCCAGCGCGCGCGCCTGCTCGACCAGCCAGCGGAAATTCGGATTCAGTTCAGGCGCCCCGCCGGTGATATCGACGGTGGGGATATCGGTCCGCGCCAAGGCGGCAATGCACAGCTCTGCTGTTTCTCGCGACATGCTCTCGGTCCGGTCCGGTCCAGCGTCCACGTGGCAATGGCGGCAGGTTTGGTTGCACAGCTTGCCGACGTTGATTTGGAAGACCGTGATGCCGGAGGCCTGGAGTGGAGACAAGCCTGTCTGGGCAAGACGGGCGTCGAAGGGAACGAGCCGAGTTGTCTCATTGAGAACGCGAAGTTGTTCCGACGATGACGCGAGCGGGTTGTGACGGCTGGCTAACGTGAGCGAGGCGCGGCTCATTTAGCAGCAGCTACCGTTGGGCGCGCAGTCCACCGCATCGCCGTCCACCGGCTGGCTCGCGCGATTCAGGATGGCAAAGTGTGGCGCGTAGCCTTCTGTTTGAAGGACGGCCAGCGTCTTGGAGCAGACTTCCAGCGGCTCGCCGCGCCGATAGATGTGGGCGTCGTCATCGTGCGCTTCTAGAAACGGGCCGGCCAGCAGCGCGTAGTCGCCTTTCCATGTGCAGGGAATCTGCTCGGGAAAGACGGCTGTCCATCGCGGATTGTCCCGATTGAGCCACTGTGGCGCATCGGAGAACATGAACAGCGCTGCGAAGGGCGGCTGACTCAGCAGCAGCGCGAGGTCCGGCGTGAGCGGTTGCGGAATGCCGCGCATATAGGTGGTGCCGCGCTCATCGATCACTCGGCTGAAGGGGCCGCGCAAGGTGGCGTAGCGGGCGGGGCGTATTGGAGCCTCGGCCGGAAGTTTATAGCCGGTGAGGGTGACGGAGAAAAAGTGAATACCGTCGATCTGTTGCCAGGGAGACGACTTGATCAGATGCAGGCCGACAAAGCCGGCGTCGGTCATTCCGGCCATGTAGTCGGTCAGCGTCAGCGCGCCGGATAAACAGTCGCCCCATTTCTCCGCATCATGGACGAGGTATTGCGGCACCACTTGATCCGCCACAATATCGGAGATGGTAAACCGGCCTCCCGGCTTCGCTACGCGGAACATCTCGCGAAAGACCTTCCGCTTGTCTGGAGCCAAGTTGATCACGCAGTTTGAAATGATCAGATCGATCAGGTTGTCGGCGACCGGCATGGCGTCGGCCATCCCTTTGCGAAACTCAACATTCGACGCGGGGTATCCCAGATTGGTTGCGACAATCACGGCATTCTTCCGCGCGATCTCCAGCATCGTATCGGTCATGTCGATGCCGATGACCTGTCCGGCGGGACCGACAAGACGCGAGGCTTCAAAACAATCGATGCCGCCCCCCGAACCGATATCGAGCACCGTTTCACCGGCGCTCACGGTATTCAGCCCGGCCGGAGTCCCGCACCCATACGAAATCTTGAGCACCTCTTCAGGGATGAAGGATTTGAGATTCGCCATGTCATAGCTGGTCGGGCAGCACATCTGCTCGCCCGTGCTGGCAGCTTTGGCATAACGGTCGCTGACTTTTTTCTCAATTTCGTCTATCGGCATAACGGCCTCACGATGAGCGGATCACCTATTCGATAGGATTGTATGTACCAACCCTTTCCGATCTACGTCAATCGAGCGCCGATTGGATGCAATGATCGATGCTAGCAGTCTGCACGAAGATGTAAGGGCTAGTGTGATACCGATCTGCAGACGAACCAGTGATAAATAGCCTCGATGCCTCAACCAATTGAAAAGGCAACTGTCATGGCTTATGGTTTATGAACAATTGGAGCGTGGTATACGAACGGAATTGGTGTGTCGGCTGATTGTCCTGAGCACTGTTATGTGCAATGTACGGGTTCTCTTCGATGAAGATCGCTTTCCACTTTGACGCAGACCACAAAGACCTTGGGTGCTACTACGGCTTACCCGTTCGGCGTGCACTATTTGGTGCGATTCTTAAGTCCAGGACCATAGATCTTCATACGAAGGTCTTTCAAGGTGACATTCTTCTCGCCATGCAAACGATGGATAGAGAGAAGACTGAGTCTGTGGAAGTTCACCACTTCAATAAGGAGCGATTTCTCTCAGCGATTCAGACGCTGCTAGACCCTGGTAGTCACATTTGGATGACATTCACTCAGGAGTCAGTCGAGAAGCTGTTGAAGGGAAATGTATTTGTACTTCTGTTCGAGAGCATCTCATTCCGCGATGGAAGGGAAATTGACGAGGCTCTTAAGACCTATCCGTGGTATCTGGGTGCGCTTCAAATCGACGACACCTGTCCGGTCCACTGGGTCGCATATGCCAATGCGATGGTCGCAAGTTACCGAATCGTTGGGCGCAAAATTCATCTATTCTGGGATGGCCTTTGCGACGACTCAAAAGACGAGGGGCACATTGAGGAGCTTTCGGGAATTGGCTTTTCTTGTGTCGAATTTGAGTCTCTCAACGGCAAGTTCTCGGTCTTCGATAAGTATCATGACTATCAACATGCCCGGCGGGTAGCTGAATTGGGAGCGGTTCTTTCTGACGAACTCGGAACCATGGCCGACCAAGTCATCACGCGATTCTCTGATGTGGCCCCTGAGCTTGGAAACAAGCTTTGGTCTGCAATTCGTACCTATGATCGAGCAGAGGTTCCGGAGGATTACGCCCAAGTCGCAGCCTCCTGTCGACGGGTAATTGAGTACGTGGCGGATGCGATCTTTCCACCAACCGATCCGACCCCTGACGGGCGCCCACTCGGGTCGACGCATTATCGCAACCGCCTTCTCGCCTTCGCCGATAAGGAGCGCATCAGTAATACCAGCCTTGACATGATCTGCGCATCTACAGCTCTTCTTGGTGAGCAGCTCGAAAAACTAGGAAGCTTAGTTAATAAAGGTGTTCATGCCGAGGTAACCCGGCATGAGGCTCGTCGATGCCTTTTTCGGACAATCATGGCTCTCGATGATATTCTTTCGCTCAAGCAGGGCCCGCTTGAAGTGAGAACATCGTGGGATGTCGCATAATCTTTCGGTCAACCGAACCGCCTGCAAGCTACGCTTGCTGGTCACTTCTGCCCTTCGGGCACCGGCTACCGGTTGCTTCAAACATTAGAAGGCAATGTCGCTAATGGACGTATTTCAGAACTATCCCGTTGCGTTTTTTGTCACGGTTGTGCTGCCGATAGTTTCGGGCATCGTGTTGGCTGTTGGCGGCTATGACAGCCTCAAGGCAAGGTCAGACTCAGATGCGCAACTTGGTCGTATTGAAAAGAACACTGAACAGGCTCTGAAGCAAATGCCAGATGTCACTGCAACCCTTAGCTCTCTGGCAAGATACGAGAGCACCCTTGCGGCAGCGGGCAAAAGAGACGAGGCACTTACAGCAGTATTGGCCCAGTACCAGGGGATGAAGCGAGCATCAGATGTTTGGGACAGGCTGCGCGCATCTGGCAACCACGAAGAAAAAGCAAGACTAGCCTCAGAGGTCCTGGATATTCTGAGTAAGAACCTCATTAAGGTTGCAGTGCCGGAGAATCTCCCGAGTAGGCCCTTGATTCTGGTACTCGGTACAAACACATTTCGGGTGTTGTTTTCAGCACCAATGCGTATCCCGCCTCAACTAGAGTTCCAAAGCCTTCCTGAAGGCGTGCAAGCTGAGGTCACGGAAAAGTCTGAGTTTGGCTTCACGGTTAGGTTCATGCCAGCAACCACGCCGGTAACAATCTTTGAGTTCACCGCGGATGCAGAGCTTTGAATTGTATAGAATGCCTTCTAACCCCTCATTCCAGCGGACTGTTATGTAGGACAAAAGGGGATAGGCAGGATATGTCAGTGGTTGAAGGAGTGAGGCAGAGAGTGCTGTTTCACCGGCAAAGAATGCCGTAGCAGCAGCGGGAGCTGCGCGGAGGCAGCTCCCGCGGTGAAATCTACATCCGTCCTCTGGTCTGAAAATATTCGTCATATCGATGCACGAAGTCCTTCTGAGCCACTGGCGTATGGCAGGCGCGGCACTTGGTGAAATCTTCCATCAGCGGTCTACTCGTCGCATCGTAGGCGGCATATTCTTGTACGGCTACCCATCCTCCCTTCCATTCTTTCAAAATTAACGAGAAAAGCGTATTCTTCCTCGCATGTAGCAGTTGGGCACCCCTGTTTGGTAAGACATAAATTATGGCTAAAAGTGATCTTCTCCTTTCACTTGTTCGAGCGGGTGCTGCAGGTGATAAGTTTATGCTCCGCTCAACTGTCGAGGCGCTCATGGCAGATGAGCGGGCAAAGAGCCATCATAGCCTAGCTGACCGTCTTCAAAAGGCACTTCAAACAGTTTCAGTTACGCCACAAATCTTCTCAAATACACAGCAAGCTCATAGCAATGGCCGCGATGCAATCCTTGAAATAATCCCTCGTATTAGATTTGAGGATTTAGTGTTAACACTACCTGCGCGTGCAGAAGGCAAGCAGCTCGTTGAAGAACATCTACGGGCAGACGTATTGAGAGCGAATGGGTATGAACCACGGCACAAAGTCTTGCTATCTGGACCTCCAGGTAACGGGAAGACATCGTATGCGGAAGCCATTGCCGAAGCACTCGCACTTCCATTTTTCGTTGTTCGATATGATGCACTTGTCGGAAGTTATCTCGGAGAAACAAATGTTCGCCTACGCAAGCTGTTTGATTATGTACGAACTCAGCCTTGTGTATTGTTCTTTGATGAATTTGATTCCATTGGTAAAGAGCGAGGCGATACACACGAGACCGGCGAGATTAAGCGAGTCGTTTCTTTTCTTTTAATGCAAATCGATCAGCTGCCTAGTTATGTGCTGACCATAGCTGCTACCAATCATGCAGAGCTCTTAGATCGTGCCGTGTGGCGTCGCTTTCAATTAAGGCTCGCATTTCCAGCGCCCGAGAAAAACGAAATTTCCGCTTTCCTCGACAAGATCATCGAGCCTTGGCCAGACAAGCCAAGGATTTCGACAAACGCTTTAGCTGGGCGATTAGGAGCAATGTCCTATGCCGAAGCGCGTGATTTTTGTCTGAACATTCGCCGTCGTCAAATCCTGGGGCTAGGCGAAGTTGGAATTGACTCCGCCATCAGCACAGAGCTTGATTTATGGGTTACTCGTGTGAAGCCAGAGGTAACCAATGCCGTTCGATCCAGACAAACCACTCCTTCGGCTAGGCATCAGCGATCTTCAGCCACGGGCACCAGGCCATCAAAGAAATCCTCCAAGGCCTGAACCTTTCACCGTAGATCATCAACGGTCATTATTCGGCCCTAAGTTTGAGCGTCTAACGTCTGTCCTCTCGCGGGATCGAGACGGCCTTGAGCTTCGAAGCGATCCAAGTGCCTTGGCCCCTGAGCGATTGCTCGTATTCGATGTGCGTGGATCGATTCAACAATTCATCGCTGCCATCCAGCGCATCCAAGGTTTAGAGCTTATAGACGAAGAGGAACTGGAAGGGGATGAGCAAGATAAGAAGCCCGTTGTTTACCTCTTAGTTCCTAACGCTCAAGCGCTGAATAGCATATCCGCACTATGGCAACGTTGGACGAGTGGCCAAACCTTGGGATCAGGGTTTGCGCCCTGGCGCGAGGTCTTCTCCACCCTCAGAGCCATTCGTCCATGGGGCCCACAAGACCGGGTGATAGCCGAGGAACGTGCAATTATCGCTGATGAAATCGCTGGTAAGCTGGACCATGAACGTATTCGAATTGAAATAGAGCTTGTTTTTCGAGCTAATCTCTCACGAGGAATGGTAGCAGAGGTGGAGCTTAGCAGGGCAATCGCTGATGCTAGTGGAAATATAATTAGTCGCTGCAGAATAGATGATATTGGGTATCACGCTGTATTGGTTGAGCTTCCTATCGTAGCGGTAAGAGCCATTATTGAAATGTCTCCAGCAAGCATTGCAGGCCTTGATCCAGTAATGCACATAAGGCCTCAAAGTGTCGCTACTTCAATAGATGTCTCCGAAACCGAACCCGCGGAAGTGCAGCCGTCAGTAGGTATTGACCGTGCACCAATTCTTGCTTTGCTTGATGGAGTTCCCGTTGCACAGCATCCCCTCTTACAGGGGGCATTAGTTGTTGAAGACCAATTTGACTTAGAGCTTTCTGCACTGGTCGCTGATCGTCGCCATGGTACGGCCATGGCATCGCTGATTGTATGGGGTGACCGCAACAAGAATGAGCAGAAAATTGGTCGGCGAATCCATATGGTTCCCGTTCTCGGAGCAGAGGACAGATTCCCTTCGGGTCGTCTTATCATTGATATGATTTATCAGGCTATTTTAGCAATGCGTCAGGGGAATGAGCCTTCGGCTCCGGGCGTAATGATCATAAACCTTTCACTCGGCAATGCTCGAAAGCCGTTTCACGGACAGATGTCCGCTTGGGCGAGACTGCTCGATCGACTTTCGTACCAGTTTGGGATTCTTTTCGTAGTAAGTGCCGGAAATCATGGTGCGTCTTTTAATGTTCCAGGCGTTACAACATTTACTCAGTACGAAAGCGCAACTCATCCGCAGCGTGAAAGAATGACTATGTCTGCGCTAGGTCAACTGATAGCGGAGAGGCGTCTACTATCACCAGCTGAGACTGTTAACGGCATTACAGTTGGTGGAGCAAATATAGATGCTGTGCCATCAGCAGACCGCCGCGTTGCAACCGCAAGCGTTGACCCATTTCCAACCACTACCACCGCAAATCCATCAAGTGCACTCGGCCCAGGCTTTGCGAATAGTGTAAAGCCAGATGTCCTGATGCCAGCCTCAAGAGAGCATCTGCGCTTTGTCACAACAGGACCCGCACTATCTGTCAAACCTAGTGGTGCAGCGCGTGCCCACGGTCTGAAGGTAGCAGCCCCACCACACGAGGGAGCCGGAAGTTACGAGCACTTTACAAATGGGACAAGCGCTGCAGCAGCCCTCGCATCTCGGACGTGCCATCAAATCCATGACGCACTTGAAGCTGCTTATGGTGCTGGATTCACAAGCCTTAGCCATGCTGAGCGTGCAACGTTACTTAAGGCTCTTTTAGTCCATACAGCCTCGTGGCCTCGATCCGCATCCGAGTTAATCAGAGAAGTCTTGGGCCCCTTAGATAACCGACAGCATGTAAAACAGAAAGATAATATCCGGAGATTTCTCGGCTATGGCGTGACCGACTCCGATATGGCAATTTCATGCACTGAAGATCGAGCAACCTTCTGGACAACCGGCACTCTGCCAAGAGAACAGGCGGTTAGGGTGGAAGTCCCAGTGCCTATCTGCCTTAATGGACAAGCGCAGCTACACGCCTTGTTCGCGACGCTAGCCTGGTTTACTCCTATCTTGCCTGGGCGGCAGTCGTACCGAGCTGTTCGTCTAATTTTGACTGAATCAGACGAGTTGTCTGCATTACGAGTTGAAGCTGCCCAAACACAACCCGATCAAAACCAAAGTCGTCGTGGAACTGTCTATTCCAAGCGCTGGGAGGGAAAGAGGGCTCCTGTTGTGGGAGCAAACCAGGTTGTGACTCTTACTATCCAACGCCAACCCGATCAAGGCTCCATAATTGACGACCCTATCCCATTTGCTGTTGCCGTCACGCTGACAATGCCTGGCATTACACAGATATATCAGGAAGTGCGGGCACGACTTCCAGTGGCGCCACGTGTGCCTGTTAGTTAGCTGTACGGTTGATGAAAAGAAAATCTGTCAGGAATCATGCCGCGCGTGTGGCGAGAGTCAGGTTGATCTCGTTCGTTTGGTCTTTTCTGTCTATCTAGCTCAGCGGGCCGGATAGACAAGATAGACCAGATGACCTGTATTGCGTCTAGGCACCTTGTCTGCCACAGCCAGCCATAGATCCCAATGTTTACGATCAACACTACTGTTCCAAGGGCGAGTTGTATCTTCTGTGTGAGTTCCGCCGGATAGAGTAGTGGCAGCAAGTAGTGCCTGACGAAGTCCGATTGGTAGCTGGCCTCTCCTTCCTGTTCGCGCAGCCAATTCTCCAGTGGTGTTGGTGGGTTATGAAGCCGGATTGCTCGGGACTATGGGTCTCGTCACTCTTTCGGCTCTTGCTCCGGATCGATTTCGATCACGCGGTGGTGTCCGTTGCCGAGCGGTTCGATTTTGAAGATGCGCCGGCCCGGTTGAAAGGTGCCGGTGACCATGGCGCCGTTGATGACGAGCGAGAAGTCGCCCTGGGCAGGCGGTTTGAATTGTCCCCGGATGAAGCTGGTGTCATTGATGCGCGCGAGGGTGGACACGATATCCAGTTCATACCGCCCGGCGTCGAAGAGTTCGGCGGCGACCGGCGGATGTGGCCTGGCCGCAGCGTCTTTCAAGATGCGCAGCAATGTCTCATCGAACGCAATGTACCGCTCGCGAACAATCCAGGGTTTCTTAGGAAGCGGGGGCTGGTCAGCGATGCTGGGTGGCGGGATGGCTCGCCAGAGCAGGGGAACGGGAGTCGGCTCCGCGCCGAATGCGACGCCGACAAACAGAAGGGTTGCAAGGGCCATCATCGACAATGAACAATGGACCGCGCGTGCTCGCGAGGCTTTCCACATTCGATGTGTTCGGCCCATTTGTATGGATGATCGGCGATGATGCAGCATGCGGCCATTATAGGTTCCTATCGAGACTGCTGCTACGGGCTGGAATAAATAGTTATGAGCGGGGACGGGATTTTTGAACGGAACGCGGACGGCGGGCGGTTGCCGCCGTTCGCATTCTGGTCGGGCGAGAGGGTTGTGCGGCACAAGCGGTCTCTGCCCAGAGGGCCAACTGTTCGGCATCTTCAAGGACATCGGTGGGCACTTCGTAGTAGGCCTGGAGTGTCATTGTCGAGGAGACGCGGAGCGGTTTCATGCGCTGCTCTGTGTAGCTGGTGACCGTCTCCGGCGTGACTTTGAAATACACCCGCCCCTTGTGAACGATCCCGAAGAATGTCCCGCGATGCCGCAGTCCATACCCGCCGAACATCGCCTGGCAGGTGAGCCCGCGAAGATCGGCTAGTTGATCCAGGACAAAATCTTTGAAGCCATCGTGCCTGGTTGCCATGGGAGGATCAGACCGGTTTGCGCCCAGCAACCATCCGCACCGCCATGGGGAAGACAATGCGGTTGCCGCGCTTGAATTGCGCGGTTGCCTGGATGATGCGCTGTTTGACATCTTGTTTCTGTGCGTCGGTCAGTTTCGCCATGAGGTTTTGGACCGGCGCGGCGATTTCCATCAGGCTAGTGTAGTACTCCTCCGCTGAAGCATAGACCCATTCAGCGAGAAACTCTTGATCCGTGACATCGACGAGTTCGGCTTGCTGGAAGAAGCCTGCCAGTTCGCCCGGCTTGGCCAACCGAAAAATACCCGGTGCCGTGGGATCAGGCGGCGGCAGGTCGATGACTTGTTTGATTGCTGCCATTGAAAGCCCGATCGAAGGGTTTTTCTCCGGCGCGGACCAGACCGCCGCCGCGACCCAGCTGCCGGGTTTGAGGACGCGCGCGATCTCCGTGGCGGCCTTCGGGATCTCCGGGAGAAACATCAGACAGAAGCGGCTGGTGACGGCGTCGAAGGCATTCGCGTCGAAGGGCAGGTTCGTCACGTCGCCGGTTCTGAACGAGACATTGGTCAGGCCGAGGCGCACGGCCTTTCGTTCAGCGGCGGCGAGCATCTGCTCGGCCAGATCCATTCCGGTGACGCGGCCGCTTTTCTCGACAACCTGCGCGCCCAGCAACGCCGGGTAGCCGGTGCCCGAGCCGAGATCCAGGACCTGCATCCCCGCATGCAGACGGGCATCGGCGACGAGCCGGTGATTCAGAAAGGCCATCTGTTCGTCGAATGCGCGGTCCCACTTTTCCCAACCGCCTGCGACGCGGTTCCAGTCCTGTTTCTGTCCTTCGATGAGCTGTTGCGGGGTCGGTTGTGACGCCATGGGTGACCTCTCTTGATGTGACGATTGAGGGTTGATGAATGACCCGCTTGGTTCAGCCGCCGCTTAAGGCACAGACGATATGGAGCTCGTCGTCGTGCCGCAGCGCAGTCTGTAAATCGAACGCTTGCCGCTCGTTCACGAACAGTCGAATGTGCGGCCTGACCGTATCCTGTTCGGTGACGATGCGGAACCGGATGCCGGGAAATCGGCGATCCAATTCCGTCAGCGCATCGGCGAGCGTCGAGGCGTTTATCTCGATGGCGCTCTGTTGCGCGCTGTAGGAACGCAACGCGCTGGGGAGATGCACCGTCATCGTCAGAATGCCGCCGCTTCCACAGAATAAATTTCCGGCAGATGCCGGGCGATGCAGGTCCAACTTGCTCCGTCGTTGCGGCTGGCCCAGATCTCGCCCTGCGTTGTGCCGAGATAGAGGCCGACGGCTTGGTGCGCATCGCGGGTCATCGCTTGGCGTTTGACGGTCCACCAGGCGTTTGTGCGCGGGAAGCCCTTGTCGAGACGCACCCAGCGTTTTCCGGCATTCTTGGTGACATACACGGCGGGTTTGCCGCCTGGGCTGACGCGCGGCCAGACCGTTGCGCCGTCCATGGGGAACACCCAGGCGATGTCGGCATTGCGTGGGTGGACGACCATCGGAAAGCCGACGTCGCCGACTGCCTTCGGCATGGTCTTGCCGATACGGACCCACTCGTTGGAGGGCCGGTCGATTCGGTAGATGCCGCAGTGGTTCTGTTGATAGAGCCGGTCCGGGTTGCTTGGACATTGCCGAATGCAGTGCGGATCGTGATAGGTCACGACGGATGCATTGAAGCCATCGACGGTTTCCATTCCCTTGATCAGCGGCGTGAAGGTGTTGCCGCCGTCGGTCGATTCATGGACGCCGCCGCCGGACATGCCGAAGTAGAGATGCCGCGGGTCGCGTGGGTCTACGATGATTGAATGGAGCTTCGGCCCGTCGGGCGTGCCGTCCTGCACCGAGCCCATCCATTCGAGATACTGCGGGTCGTCGTTGATGTAGGAGAACGGTTTCCAGGTAGTTCCGCCGTCGTCCGACCGAAACAGTCCTTGCGGAGAGGTCCCGGCGTACCAGGCCTTCGGTTCGTTGGCGTGACAGGGCGTCAGCCAAAATGTGTGGCCGGCGGCACGGCCCTGCTGTCCGTCGCGCGCTTTGGAAAAGGCCGGCGGCGTGGAGGATTCTTTCCAGCTCTTGCCGGCGTTCGTTGAGCGAAAAATGGTCGGGCCAAGATGGCCGGTGCTGGCCGCCATAAGGACCGTGCGCCGGTCGCGCGGGTCGGCTACGACATGGTGGACGATGTGGCCGAGGAAGATCGGCGCCGACAGCGTCCAGGCTCGCCGGCCCGCATCGCTCTTGAGCGTGAAGGCGCCTTTTCTGGTGCCGATCAACAGAGTGACGGCACCCTGTTCACTGTGCGCAACGGTCATCGCCGGCCTCCGTCCGATCCTTATTTCAAGAGCTGCAGGGTCTCCCGCAGTTCTTTCAGTTCCGCGATCGAGAGGTCCAGATGCTGATCGCGTTGCGGCTGGTCGTCTTTGAATTTCCACAGCCGCCAGAAAATCGCGGTCAATTCCTTCTTGTGTGTGACCGCCAGGTCATAGGCCGGGGTTTTGGCCTGTTCCTTAGTCACGTCGCAAAACGAGTCCAGCAGTGCATGAAGCTGGTTATGATAATCGTCCAGCGCATTGTCTTTGCCTATGCCGCCTTTGGCTTTCGCGGCGGTGGCTTCCATCATATTCGTCAGGTTGATCATGGTCTCCACGCCGTTCGCGCCCTTGGCCTGCGTGGCATAGTCGGCGGCGCGTGGATAAAAGAGGTAACTGCAACCGCTGAGGCTTGTCAGCGCCAGGGCTAGTGTCAGTAGTCCGATTGTCCGTCGCATGTGGGCCTCCCTTGGGGGTGATGGGGCGTCTCTAGTCAATCATGCCGGCCGAGCGAGATCAATATGCGCTGTCATAGCTTTCTGCCGTATGCTATTCGTCAGCTTCGCAAGGGGATGAGCGTTCGCAGGCGGGCGTCGCGCAGATACAAACTCCCCCAGAGCAGGACGCCGAGCAGCACGGCCATGTGGAAGGGTTCGCCGATGCGGACGTGGGTGGCGGTGGCGCCGCCCAGATAGCCCGTGAGCAAAATCGCACCGAGGACGGAGGTCTGTGGAATAAGGTAGAGAACGACGCAGAGCAATTCAACGATTCCGATTCCGAGCGTCAGGCTTTCCGCATATCCCATGTGCACAAACCCCTCTGCGATAAAGGGCGGCGAGAGCACTTTCATCACCCCGCTCATGAGCAAGAGCAGCACGGGAATCGCGCCCATGATGTAGCCGGCCCAGCGCGTTTTCTTCGAGTCGAACAGAGGTGTGTCTGTCATAGCGTTCTCCTCAAGGGGTGGGGTGAGCGACATAACCTTAACGGAAACGGTCTCGGCCATCAACTCAGTGAGACGCCTGAGGGTTCTTGCCAGCGTCGCGTCCTCGATGCTCGCGGGAAGAGTGCGCTGTGCGGCTGGTGGATGGCGCGTAAGTAGAATTCTGCGCAAACACACAAATTCGTTCACGGACTGAGAATAGTTGTGTACAGTCGGCACAGTGAGTCGAACGAAAGGATCTACGATGAACATGTCCACGCTGCCCACTGAGGTATTTCTCGATATCCGCGAACATACACGGATGCGGGTGCCGGTTCCATTTTCCTGCGCGCTGGCCGAGAAGGCGCGGCCGCGCTGGTTTGCGAAGAAACGGGCCGGTTTCGGCGTGGTCTATGATGTCTCGCTCAAGGGCGCGCGAGTCACGAGCGAAGCCCCGATGACTCCGGGCGATCAAGTGACGGTGCTGTTGCGCCTGCCGAAGCAGATGTCTCCGCTGGCGGTGGAGCGCGCCACGGTTCGATGGGTCAAGAATCAGACATTCGGGCTGGAGTTTATGCATTTGACCTCCACCGCCGCTACGCGGCTCAAGCGGTTTCTCTCGCTGCAAAGCCAGCCAGCCATCTAATCTCTGTCTTTTCCTTCTTCCTTCCACAAGCTGTGTTGCGGCATCGTCCGGATGTAGGGCAGGGTGCGGACCGGTTTGCCCGGTTGACTCCCCTTCCATCCCTCAGTAGCCTGTGCGCATTTACTCGTTCGTTCCAAGGCAGAGAAGGGGGTGGCGATGGAGGGGCTGCATCAACTCGAGATAGTCATCTTATTATTGGCAGTGGTCCTGCTCTTGACCACTCTCGCGGAGAAGCTCGTCATTCCCTATCCGATTCTGCTGGTCATCGGAGGAGGGGTTGTTGGCTTGATTCCTGGGCTTCCTACCGTCACGCTCAGTCCTGATCTGGTCTTTCTCGTGTTTCTCCCGCCGATCCTTTGCTCGGCGGCCTACTTCACCTCCTGGCGTGAATTTCGCGGCAATCTCCGGCCGATCTCTATGCTGGCGGTCGGCCTGGTGCTTGTCACGACCGCGGTAGTCGCCGTGGTTGCGCGCGCGGTGCTGCCGGGCCTTGGATGGGCGGAAGCCATTGCGTTGGGCGCAATCGTGTCTCCTCCGGATGCCGTCTCGGCGACCGCGATCGGGAAGCGGTTGCGTATTCCCAGCCGTGTCGTGACGATTCTTGAAGGCGAAAGTCTTGTGAACGACGCGACCGCCTTGGTGCTGTATCGCGCGGCGGTTGGGGCGGCGATCGGCGGCAGTTTCGTGCTGGGCGACGCACTGCTGCACTTTGTGCTGGCCGCGGTTGGGGGGGTTGCGATTGGGATTGTCGTCGGGATGATTTTGCGGTGGGCGCTCTGCCTGGCGACCGACAACTTTACCGAGCTCGCTCTCACCTTGATCGCGCCCTATATCGCCTGGGTGCTGGGCGAAGTGACGGAGGTGTCGTCGGTGCTGGCCTGCGTGGCCGTGGGGTTGTATGCGCGGAAGCATTTCAGCACGGAAGTGGCGCCGGCGACCAGGCTGCAGGCTCGCGCGGTGTGGGATCTGCTGATCTTTGTGCTGAACGGATTTATTTTCATTCTCATCGGACTCCAGCTTGGCGCCTTGCGCGATGCGGTCCCTGCCGACCGGTTTCAGGCGGTGGTGTTCGCCGGCGCGGCGGTCAGTCTCGCCGCGATTGTTGTGCGCCTGTTGTGGGTGCCGGCGGCGGCGGCGCTGCCTCGCCTGATGAGCGCCAAGTTGCGGGCCCGCGATCCGCTGCCTCCCTGGTCGCATATTTTCGTGACGTCTTGGACTGGTATGCGAGGCATCGTCACGCTGGCAGGGGCGCTGGCTCTCCCGGTAGCGACGACGTCGGGCGCGCCGTTTCCGTTTCGCGCGGAGATCATCCTGATCAGTTTCGCCGTGATTCTCGCCACGCTCGTGCTGCAGGGGCTCTCTCTCACGCCGATCATCCGCGCGTTGCGCCTTGAAGAGGATCACGGGCCGCTTGCGCGAGAAGAGCGGCTCGCGCGCGAACAGGCGGCTTCGGCGGCCTTGGGGCGGCTGGATGGATTGGCTGGAGAAGGCGGCACGCGAGCGGAGCACCTTGAGCAGTTGCGGAGCCAGTACAGTCAACAGCTCCAACGGTTTGCCGGACCCAGCCAGGCGGATGCTGGCTCCTTGCTGGAAGCCGACGAACAGTTTCGGCAAGTGCGGTACGAAACGTTGACCGCGGAGCGGCTGCGGTTGATTCAGTTGCGCAATGAGGGAACGATTAGCGACGAAGTCTTGCACCGGCTTGAACATGAACTCGATATCGAAGCGCTGCGCATGGGGATCGGCGCGCGGCGCGTACGGCGATGAGCAGGTTGGACCTGTCTATAGCGAACAGACAGAATCTGTAGGTCTGTACTGTTCCGGGCACACGATGGCTCACAGGGCTTCTTTTGCCCTCCCCCCCCCCTCTCTCTCTCCTCCCGAGAAGGCTGGTTTTAACTGCATACGGCGCGTCGGTGAGGCTTCGGCTGAAGAGGGTGGAAGTCAGTCGTCCAGCAAGAAGATAACAGAAATTCTCTCGCCTCCACTATGATCTCGACATTGATATTATAGTTTTCATAAAGTGCAATTATAATTTATAGATATCACGTTATCAGATCGAGTGTGTCAAGGTGTCGAGTTTGATGAGGAGTGTGAGTGTAATCGGCTCAACTAGGAGGCAATGTATGGTAGCCCCTCTTCGCAAGCTGTGTCTCGCTGTCGGGATCGTCGGGGTGGTAAGTTGCATGATCTTACTGACCGGAGCCGTGGCTGGTGATCAACATAGAGACCGGGACCATGATCGTGATCGAGACGTGTCTTTTACGCGGATGTTTCCGGACTTGCCGCCGTTCGCCCCTCAAACCGATGCGGTTCGCGACCAGGTCAAAAAGCTGGGAGAAAAAGGCGGCTTGATCGACGCGGTGGATATTCTCAGCGACCCCGCGCTCTCGATCGCCAATCCCGCTCAGTTCAGCCCGAATAATCCGGACAATCCCAACATGACGGCCGGGATGACGTTTCTGGGCCAGTTTCTGGACCACGATATTACGTTCGACCCGAATTCGCCGCTTCTTGAAAAAACGAATCCCAAAAGAACCACGAACTTTCGGACGCCGCGGTTCGACCTGGATAGTGTGTACGGCGGCGGGCCCGAACGGTCTCCGGAGTTGTACGACCTGAGTTCCGGCCTGATTAAATTTCGCGTCGACGCCATTCCGGGCTCTGAACAGTTCTCGCGCCACGGCGCGGTCCGGTTCGATCTTCCGCGCGATCCGGCGACATTGATCGCGCGGTTGGGCGATCCCCGGAATGACGAGAACGTGATTCTTTCGCAGCTGCATGTGGCGATGCTCCGGTTTCACAATGCGGTGACGGACCGGCTCCGTGCCGACCCGTCGAATGCGGGCGATTCCGCCGAACAGATCTTCAGGGAGGCGAGGCGCCAGGTTCGCTGGCACTATCAATGGATCATTGTGCATGAGTTCCTGCCGCTGACGATCAGGCAGGAGCGAGTCGATGACCTGCTTCAGCGCGGCTCTCGCTTCCACCGGTTCGACCGGGAGAATCCGCTGATCCCGATTGAGTTTTCGGTGGCGGCGTACCGGTTCGGCCATTCGCAAATCCGTCCCAGCTACCGGCTGAACTTCGGCCGTCCCGATCTGGGGCATGCCCCCTTCTTTGTCTTTCTCTTCGACGATGCCCAGGATCCCAATGACCCGGACCCCAGCGATCTACGCGGAGGGAAGCGCGCGCCCCGCCGGTTTGTCGATTGGCAGACCTTCTTCAATTTCGGCGATGGTAATTTCCGGCCCAACAAGAAAATCGATGCGAAGCTGTCCAGCGTCGTCATGTTGCTGCCGGGTTCGCGCGGACCGGCGCCGGGATTGCCCGCCGACGGCGTGACCTCGCTGGCCTCGCGTAATCTGATGCGGCATGTCAATTTCGGCATTCCATCGGGGCAAGCGATTGCCAGGAGACTGGGGCTTCCGGCGCTGACCTCCGCGCAGCTGAGCGCGCTCGCGCCGTTTGACATGGAGCGCAGCACGCCGCTCTGGTTGTATATCTTGAAGGAAGCGGAGCTGATGGAAGATGGTCTGCGGTTGGGCTCGGTCGGCGGCCGCATTGTGGGCGAAGTGTTTATCGGATTGTTGAAGGCCGATGAAACGGCCTATCTGTCCTCTAGGCCGCGGTGGACACCGTGGCTGCCGTCCGCCACATCCGGAGATTTCCGCATGACGGATTTATTGACCTTTGCCGGAGTGGTGCATCCACTGGACTAACCGCCAGGTTCAATGGCTGGAAGGCGTGCCTGTCGAATACGGCAGGCACGCCTTCCGGCTCCTTCAGCTTCTCTTCTTCCAAAGATAAGGTCGATATTGACGAGCGGTCCGCCGGAGTCTGAGTGGACAGAGAATGCGTCGAGTGACCCCGATATACATGCGACGTAGCTTGTCACCACTCGCTTCTAATCAGCATGCTTCGGTGTACATAAGGCGAAGGGTTAATGTAGAAGCATCTGGGGCCCACATCGATCTCACTCAGATCCTTGAGCTGTCACGGGATAGAAACCTCGACATAACTGCCCGGCGTGGCGGAATCGATGGCCTGTGCCACGCGTTCAACCTCGTGTTCGATGCGCGGCCAGCTGGTTGTGGTCAGCACAACAATGGCGATTGTGCGACCTGCGAGGTTCTGCTGGTAGCGGAGATTTTGGTCGGTCGTAATCAGAACAGAAAAGCCGCTTTCCTCGGACTGTTGCAGCAGGTCGCCATTTTTCAGATTGTTCCAACCAAGCTCGAAGGTCGTCGCGACTTGATGCGCTGCGAGGTACTTGCGAAGAGGGACTGGAGTCCCCTGGTCGAAAAGAACGCGCACTTACGCTGCTTCTAGGGAGCGGGCTGCGTGCTCAAGTACCGCGCGGACTTGCTCGAGCGTGACGCCAGGAAACCAGGCAATAAAGTCTGAGACTTGTGCCTCGTCTTCGAGATTCTGGAATAGGGCAATAACAGGAACGCGAGTGCCTCGAAAAACCCACGCGCCACTCACGCGCTCGGGGTCACGCTCAACGGCTGGGCATGAGACCCAATCAATCATGCGGCAATTGTAGCCCTGGCATAGAGACGATTCAACCCAATTGTACGTGTACTGTAGAAGGAAGCGCAGGGCGAGGTCTTTACAGCTCGATGCGCCGATAGGCTGGTGTGGCCAGGTCTTGCCGGAGCAGATCCCAGTCGATCAGAAAAATTGTCGAGCGCGCGGCGCTCATTGAAAGCCGGCGCTCACCGTCTTTCGCCACGACGCTTTCGGCCTTGGTGAAATCCATGGTGAGATCCGGCCCGGTCCGGTTGCATACGAACAATGGCAATCCCGTGTCGCTGGTGCAGCGTTCCCATTCGCCGTTGGGGCCGTGAAGTCCTGGCGCCCAAGCAGCGGCAGACACCAGCAGGCGGGCCCCTTGCCGCTGCAGGCTCTTGGCAATGCCGGGAGAGTAGGCATCGGCGCAAATAAGAAGTCCGACCTTGTCGAGCGGCGCGGCTGCGACCGGGATGGCCTCTGTGCCGGGTGTCGACCAGGCTTCCGATCCCACGCGCAGGGCGTTGATTTTTCGATGAGCGCCGGAGAGGGCGCCGTCCGGCGCGATGACGAAGAGAGAGTTGTGCAGCTGCTTCGTGCGGCGATCCTGTTCGGGAAGAGAGAGAAACAGCGTGATTCGCAGCCGCGCCGCGAGCCGGCTCATTTGCGCCATCCACTCATCCGGCTGGGGCGCGATCCAGTCCGTCCCGATCCGGTCGGCAAAGCTATAGCCGCAAACCGCGAGTTCCGGTGTGAGAATCCAGTTCGCCCCGGCTTGGGCCGCCTGCATCGCAGCCATCTCAATCAGCCGTCGATTGCCGGCGAGGTCGCCGGGGATCGGTGCGAGGTGCAGAAAGGCGATGCGCAGGGTCGGGGCGGCCATGGGCGGCATCATACAAGGTCGGTGCGATTGGTGCGAGGGTTGATGCTCCGCCGCCCCCGCTGTCGGCGGTCGGCGGCGGTATGGTATGCTGCGCACCCATTATGGCTATCGATACCACGACTCAGGGCGAATTAGCGGCGGCCACGGCTCGCCGCCGGACCTTTGCGATCATCAGTCATCCCGATGCGGGCAAGACGACGCTGACGGAAAAGCTGCTGCTGTACTCCGGGCTCATCCGGACAGCCGGCATGGTGCGTGGACGCAAGGGCGGCAAGACGGCGGCATCCGACTGGATGGGCATGGAGCAGGAGCGCGGCATTTCCATCACCGCCTCGGCCATGCAGTTTCCGTATAAGGATGCGATCGTCAATCTGCTCGATACCCCTGGACACCAAGACTTTTCCGAAGACACCTACCGGACACTGACGGCCGCCGACAGCGCGATCATGGTCATCGACGCGGCCAAGGGCGTGGAGACGCAGACGCGCAAGTTGTTTGAGGTCTGCCGTCTGCGGCGGATTCCCGTGCTGACCTTAATCAATAAAATGGATTTGCCGGGCCGCCCGCCGCTCGATCTGATGACTGAAGTAGAGCAGGCGCTCAATATTCACGCGAGTCCGGTCAACTGGCCGATCGGTTCCGGGAGCGAGTTCGCCGGGATCGTGACGCGGGCCGACTCTCGCGTTCAGTTGTTCAGCAAGACGGCCCATGGCGGCGCGACGAAGGTCGATGTGGCCACTATGCTTTTGGCCGACCTTGAGCGCAGCGGCCGTGTTGCTCCGGACGTCATGGAGCCGGTGCGGCACGATCTGGAGTTGCTCGATATCGCCGGGAATCCGTTTTCACGCGAACAGTTTCTGAACGGCGATGTCACGCCGGTGTTCTTTGCGTCGGCGCTGACGAACTTCGGCATCGAGAGTTTTCTCGACGCCTTTGTGTCGCTTGCGCCTTGCCCCAGCGCCCGGCTCGCCGATCTGGCCGATGGGAGCGAGCTCGCCATCGATCCGGTCGAGGCGCCGTTCAGCGCCTATGTGTTCAAGCTCCAAGCCAACATGAATCCGAAACACCGCGACAGCACGGCGTTTCTGCGCGTCTGCTCAGGGCGGTTCGAGCGGGACATGATGGTGAAACACCATCGGCTGGATCGAGACGTTCGATTGTCTCGTCCGCATAGTCTGGTGGCGCAGGAACGAAGCACGGTGGAGGAGGCCTACGCCGGCGATATCATCGGCATCATCAATCCCGGGCTCTTCGCCATCGGCGATACGATTTCCCTGGCGGGCGGATTCAATTTCAAACCCTTGCCGCAATTCCAACCGGAGATTTTTGCGCGCCTGCGCCCGACCGATGTCGGGAAACGGAAGTCCTTCGACAAGGGGATGGAGCAGATGGCGCAGGAAGGCACCGTGCAGATTATGCGGAGCCTCAACGATCAGGACTCGCTGGTGGCGGCGGTCGGCCGGTTGCAGTTCGATGTGTTGCAATACCGGTTGCGCCATGAGTATCGCGTGGAGACGATTCTCGATGCCCTCCCGTTTTCCTGCAGCGCCTGGCTGGGCGGAGATCCCGCGACATTCAAGGCGCCGTCAGCCTCCATGGTGGTGAAAGACCAGCGCGGCCGTATTGTGGTGTTGTTCGGCGACCAGGTCATGAAGACCATCGCGCGCGACCGCAATCCCGGCCACACGCTCCGCGATATGGGGTAGTGCGGCGCAATGCCGCCGAGGCCGGCGAGAGCCGGTGGCGGTTTCTCATTCTCTCGTGCTACCTGCAGCGGGTGTATTTTTCTATGGCGTGGCCGACCCTCATCGCGCGAGAACTTGTCGGGGCAGCCGCCGCATGGAAATCCGGCAACGATGGTAAAGCGCGTGTTTGTGCGCGGCGGGCAGTCGCGTTAGCCGACGAAGCGTGGCTGGCACAGCAGGCGTCTTCATTATGGTCAGGCGATGCCATGGCTCACCTGCGCAGAATCCAGCAAGAGGTGTCGTTTCCATTCTCTGTCCGGCAAGCCGCCGAACGATTGACGACGACCGTGACCAAGAAGCAGATGGCTCTATTTACGGCGGATCCTATCGGCGACGCAAACACAGTCATAGAGTTTCTGATAGGGGGCAGTGAAACGCGGCCATGATAGTGTGGCAAGGCTGTGAGGCGATTGATGGAAGCGGACGATGCAGAAACGTTCCGGGAGACCTGGGCTGGGAAGGGACATCCACCCTGTCCGCATGATGTCCGAGAGAAAGAGTGCTATCTCGGTTCCGATACGAGCGCTGAAATTTGTGTGCGGTGTGGAAAATCATTCTGGAGGGGAAACTAGCCATGGGGCGGACATCCAGGCTTCGGGCCGGCCGTATGCTCGCAGTGGTGCTCGTGCTGGTGTGGGATGTGGCGCCTCTGCCTCTCTGGGCGAATCCGGCGCAGGATCGTCTTGCCAGGATGTCCGAGCTGGAGCGAAGCGAGACGCTGGCGACGTTTGTCGAAAGCGGCGGCCATGCCTGCACGACTGTGGCGCGCACATTTTTTCAAGGAGAGGACGCCAAGGGAAATGTGTTTTGGAATGTGGCGTGCACCGGCGGCGAATCCTATGTGGTGGTAATCAAGAACGATGTGCCGGGTTCGACCAGGGTGATGACCTGCCGCCGCCTGCGCATGGTGGCGGGGGCGGATTGTTTCAAGAAGCTGGAGTGACGGCGCATGGGCGACCGTGAATATGTGTTCGCCTCAGGCGAAGACCGGCGCGAATGGACGCGGCTCCAGGCCATTGAACGGGAGTTCGATCCGGCCAGCCGCCGCCGCTTATATGCGACTGGTCTCACGACTGGGTGGCGCTGCCTGGAAGCTGGACCCGGCGCCGGGTCGTTGATGCAGTGGATGGGCGAGCGGGTTGGGCCGACGGGGCATGTTGTCGCCCTCGATCTTTCGACGAAATTTCTTACCGGGTCCTATCCAGCACAGATCGAGATTCGGCAAGGCGATATTCGCACGGTTTCGCTGCCGGAAGGCGCATTCGATCTCGTCCACGCGCGCTATGTACTCATTCATTTGCCGGACTATGAGGTCGCGCTCGCCAGAATGCTGGACGCGCTGAAGCCGGGCGGATGGATTGTGTTGGAAGAGCCGGATTTCTCTGCGTCGCGAGGCATCGCCGGAGAGGCCGCCCAGCTTGCGGCGATGCAACGCATCAATCAAGCGATTCAGCGCATGTACGAAAGCCGCGGCACGGATTGCGCGCTCGGACTCAAGCTGTTGCCATTCTTACAGGCGCGAGGGCTCTGCGATTTGTCCATGGAACAAGACGCGCCTGTTTCGGCCGGAGGTTCGGGGATGGCCGCGATCATGGCGCTGTCTGCCGAGCAGTTGCGGGAGAAGTATCTGGCAACGGGAGTGGCGAGTGACGCGGATGTGCAGGGCTATTGTCGCATGGCCGAAGATTCTCAGAGCCGGGCGATCTATTATTCAACCGTGGCAGTGGCTGGACGGAAGAAAGTCGAGTGAGTAGATTGTGATGGAGATTCCTGTATTCGTCCTGCCGGGGTTCGGCAATTCCGGCCCTGGCCATTGGCAGACATTGTGGGAGACTCGGCATCCAGCCTGGCGGCGGGTTGACTTGGGGGATTGGAATGCGCCGCGGCGCTCCGACTGGGTTCAAGCGTTGGATGCGGCTCTTGTCCGTTCTGAGGCGTCGCCGATCCTAGTGGCCCATAGTCTCGCCTGTTTGTTGGTGGCGCACTGGGCGCAACAGTCAACGGCCTCGATTCGCGGCGCGTTTCTTGTGGCGGTTCCAGAGCCGGCGAG
Source organism: Nitrospira sp. (assembly GCA_022226955.1). Classification (NCBI taxonomy): domain Bacteria; kingdom Pseudomonadati; phylum Nitrospirota; class Nitrospiria; order Nitrospirales; family Nitrospiraceae; genus Nitrospira; species Nitrospira sp. The sequence goes on along the minus strand of CP092079.1, from coordinate 2,365,145 downwards.
TCCCAGTTTTCCCGCCACCGCCCAAGGTTTTAGTCCGGTGCCGATGCATCGGTTGTCGTTTCCCAGCATGGTGATCGCCAGCCGCGACGATCCGTTCGGTTCGTTTGCGCATGCGCAGCGGTGCGCGACGGCCTGGGGCAGCCGGGTTGTCGATATCGGCGAGGCCGGACACATCAATATCGACAGCGGCCTGGGCGATTGGGCTGAAGGGTATGCGCTCTTCGAGAAATTTATGGAAGGAGTATCGAGATGAGCCAGAACATCCGCTGCGATTGGGCCGGCGACAAGCCGCACACGGTTCGCTATCACGATAAGGAATGGGGCAAGCCGGTGCATCGAGACCGGAAGCATTTCGAGATGCTGCTGCTCGAAGGCGCGCAGGCGGGACTCTCGTGGGACACGATCTTGCGGAAGCGGGCCGGTTATCGAAAGGCCTTTGCCGGGTTCGATCCAAAGAAAGTGGCGCGGTTCACGGCAAGTGCGAAAGCGGCGCTGATGAAAAATCCCGACATCGTCCGCAACCGGCTCAAGATCGACTCGGCGGTCGCCAATGCGCAGGCGTTTCTCGCGGTACAGAAAGAATTTGGCTCGTTCGATGCCTATGTGTGGTCGTTCGTCGGTGGAGAGCCGATCGTCAATGGCTGGAAGCGGATGAAGGATGTGCCCGCGACGAATGTCATCAGCGACACGCTGTCCAAGGATCTCAAAAAGCGCGGGTTCCGTTTTGTCGGCAGTACAATCGTCTACGCATACATGCAGGCCATTGGAATGGTGAACGACCACCTTGAAGCTTGTTCCTTTCGTTGATCGATACCGTCGCGCTGAATTGCCTCACTGAACATTCTTCGAGCTGCCTGTCCGCCTGCGGCAGTCTTTTAAGCCCCTGCGCAGTGCCGGCAGTGTTTCATTCATGCCACAGGCGGCAGCACACCTATCGGTTTTACCTCACAGTCTATTCCCTCTAGAGCATGTCGGGCGCTGGTGTGTATTCATGTCGTCAAAAACGTGAATAGGCAGAGCCATCGGGCTATTTCGGTGCGACGATCTGAACGGTACCGATCTTGCTGAGCCACGCCTGGCAAGGGTTTCCCGTGATTGGCCGGGAACGGTTCGAGTGGGCCAGCGTGGCCGCGACGAGGATGGTGTGCTGTAACAAGGAGGTGGGCATGTCGGTGTGGAAATCACTCGTGGGTGTCTGTGCGGTTGTGGGTTGTGTGGGCAGCGTGGGCGCGTCGGCATGGGCGGAAGAGGTGCGTGGCGAGGAAACAACCCCGCCGGCAGTTCATCGGCTGTTTCCTGAGAGCTGGCCGATCTCTATCCGTGGCTGGGCGGACGGCGGATACACGTTCAATGGATCGAGCCCGACCACCCATTTCAACGGACCGTACAATGCGGTGGACCGCGACCGGCCGCAGTTGAATCAGTTGTACCTGGTTGTGGAAAAAACGCTGCGTGGCACGAGCGGGTTCGATGTGGGCGGGCGGGTCGATGCGATGTACGGATACGATTATTTTCTGACGCAGAGCAACGGGCTTGAGCGCGACCGGTCCGGTTCTCCCAAGTGGAATCACGAACAACATGGAATCGCGCTTCCGCAGATGTATGCCGAGGCCGGCAATCAGACGTTCTCGGTGAAGGCCGGACATTTCTATACGATCGTCGGGTACGAGGGCGTGCCGGCGCCGGAGAATTTCTTCTACTCGAAAGCCTATTCCTATCAGTTTGCCGGCCCCTTCACGCATTGGGGCGGCCTGGCGACCTGGAATATTTCTCCGCAATGGATGGTGCAGGGGGGCATCGTCAACGGCTGGGATTCACTCGACCGCCAAAGCAACAAGCCGGCCTATGTGATGAAGGCGAAGTATACGTCGAGCGAGAAATTCGTGACGGCATCGTTTGCGGTGATCACGGGCGAAGAACCCTCGGCGATTCCGACGCGGTTCGAGCAGCGGACGCGCTACAGCGCGATTGTCGCGCTGAATCCGACCAAGGATCTCGAATACGTGTTCCATCATTTCTACGCCTATCAGGAAGACGGCAAGCTCGGCGGCGGGATTGCGCGCTGGTATGGCATCGATCAATATCTGTACTATCGCCTGCACGAGCAAGTGAAAGCCGGGCTGCGGTTCGAATGGTTCCGGGACGAAGCGGGCACTCGCGTGGGCGGGTCTCCAGACCGGGGGAATCCGAACCTGGCTCCGTTCGCCGGGAGCTTCTATTCGCTGACGGCCGGAGTGAACTACTATCCGCATCCGAACCTGACCATTCGACCGGAAGTGCGGTACGATTGGCTGGCGGGGAGCCGCAATCCCTACAACGACGGGAACAATTCCAACCAAGTGCTGGCGGCCATTAACGCCTACGTGCAGTTCTAGGAACGGCTGGGTTGAGCGGCTCGTTCGCCTGCGTGGCGAGCGGGCCGCCTCGGCTCATGGCGCTGTCCCGCACATCGTGGTAGAGTCGCTCCGCGATGCGACTTCCTCGTCCTCAGGATCAACTGGCCGGCTGCGTGTGGCTGCCGAGGTTTGCGGAGAAAGCCAGAGCATTTCAGACGCACCGGCTTCCGTATGTTTATCGCGCCGCGTTCGGCAGCCGGCTTGGCATCGATGGCGCGTTTCTTCGGCATTTCAATCTCACTCTGCCTCAGTTTCTCGCGGCGGTTCATGCATCGGAAGGCGATGTGGCGCTGGCAGAATGGTTTCTGTCGCTCCCGGCGGCCAGCTCCGGGCGCATCGTCGAGTGGAACCGCCGCGCCACGATGCTGGGCGCCAAGGGGCATCCCGGCTATCGCACGCGGCATCTCCTCAAGTGGGTCTTCTATCCCAAGTCGGTGGTCACACCTGTCGACAGCCTCTTCGAAGCCATTGAACAGGACGAGCGCTGAAGGATTGCGTTTCGCCGATCTGTTATCGCCCGATCCGTTGCAGAGGCGCTATTCTTCCGTATGCACACCGTCGAAGCCGTCGAGGGCGATACCCAGCGTGGCCAGCAGTTCTTTTGCTTCCGGGCTGCTATCGGAGCGCGTGTGTTTCAGCATCGCGCGGTGCAGCGCGCGGAGCGGAGGGAGCACTCGGCGATCGGTCGTCTTCCCCAGGGCGCGCACCAGAACGATCTGAGTCTGAGGTGGCTCGTTCGGGAGCGCGGCGATGAAGGCCGGCACAATATCGCTGTTGGGATGCAATGGGGCGAGCCGGCCAAGGCCGGCGGCGGCGGCGCGATGTTGCTCGGGCGTGCCGTTGTTGAAGAGCGTGAGCAGCGCGGGGATGCCGTCTTCATGCCCGATGGTTCCTAGCGCGATGGCGGCGGATTGAACGGTTGCCTGGTCGGGAGCGTTCAACAAAGCGGTGAGCCGAGGGATGGCGTCTACGGCGAGCATCTGACCGAGGAGTCCGATCACGGCCTGCTGTTGCGCCGCTGTCGCGCCGGATTCATCCAGGGCGCCGATCAGCCGCGCGGACTGCCCCCAATCGGCCGTGAGTAAATAGGGAAAGGGATCGGTCTGCAATTGCTGGGCGAGCGCGACGATCGAGTAGGCCGCAGGATCGGGCTGGCCCGCTTGGCGCGCGGCCTCTTGGGGATTGCTGAATGGCGTGCGGACTTCGTGCCGCCAGTCGGCCCAACGGATGCCGAAGCGGTAGGTCAGCTGGCAGGCTGGCCCTTTCCAGAGTCGCGCCGCGGCGTCGACCATGTCGGCATCGCCACCCGATCGCCCCGTGCCTTCCCAGGTTTTTAATTCCTCGCACTTCACTTTGACCGTGACCGTCTGCGGCTGGCTGCCGTCGGTGACGACACGGTACCCCAATCGCTCGAACCGCGTCGCGACCGCCTGGGTGATGCTACCGGCATCGAGAGGGCCACGGCTGCTGAGGGCCAGTGTCTCTAGATGAATCTGCTCGGTTCGATGCAAGAGATCTTTTTCCTCGGGGGTGAGCAATTCCTTGCGCGCATCGGCGGTGCCAGGAGGGTTCGCGGCGATAGCCGATCCGAGCAAGAGGAGCGTGCACGCTACTCGAAGACGGCTGCCGACGGTACAACGAGGGCTCATCATGATCTGTGCGCTCCTTGTGGTGCGAATAGAAGGACGGCGTGAATGAATGTGGCGGGATTGTCTCACAGGCTGTATCAGCGGGGGAAGATTTCCATCTGGTTCATTGTCATGCTGGGACTCCCGTGCGGCTCTCCATTGAGGAGATTGAATAGCTGTAGGGAAATAGCTACAGCGGAATTTTCTCTACAGTCTTAATAGGATACGTAGTTATCCCCAGTGTTGGCTGTCCGTCTTTCCCTTCGAGTTTGAGGGTGATTCTATCGAAGGGGTGTTCTCGAGGAACGAGAAAGTCAAAGAAGTGTTGGAGAGCATGTTGTCGGTACGGCTCTTGCTCCATCGGCTCCACCACGGAAGTGGTTTTATTAGATGTAGATACAAGGAGAGAAGATTTGGCCATGCAAAATCGTGCTTCTTCAAGCAAGCCCGTCAATAAACAAGGAGGCCTGGCGCCGGTGATCAATCGCCGAGAGGAAAGCAGAATTGAAGATTGTCACGCCTGCTCCTATGAAATCATCGTACCGGATGAATTGGGTGTGGAAGGGGCTCAACAGAGTCAGGCGTTTACACTCAATCGCAGCGCACACGGCAGGTTGCTGCTGATGGGGCAAGCCCCACAGCCTCATCAACGCATTGAAGTGCATAGCGCAACGCTAGGGTGGTGGCGTTCCAGCATAGTGTATGACGTGCGGTGGACGCGGCCGATTCAAATTGGGCCTCAAGGAGACTTGTTCCTAGTGGGCTGCCGATCGGCCACGGGATTGCCGTTGTAGCGCAAGCTATCTATCGAATCCTTCCAGAGACCGTCTTCCCGCAACGCCGTCATTAACGATTGATTGCCGCGGGCGATCATTTTATCCTGCGCGCATGCTGGCCGGATTTGTCGCGCTCTATCTGCTCTGTTCCGTCGGGATCGGTCTTTACGCGGCCGTGCGCGTGCAGAACACGAAAGATTTCGCGGTGGCCGGACGGAGTTTGCCGCTGCCGGTGGTGACGGCAACAGTCTTCGCCACCTGGTTCGGCGCCGAGGCGGTGCTTGGCATTTCCGCGACATTTGTGAAAGACGGGCTGCGGGGTGTCGTCGCCGATCCCTTCGGTTCCAGCCTCTGCCTTATTCTCGCCGGGCTCTTTTTCGCGCCACGGTTCTATCGCATGAATCTCCTGACGGTCGGAGACTTTTACCGCCTGCGATATGGCCGCGCGGTCGAAGTGCTCTGCACGCTCGCGGTCGTGGCGTCGTATCTCGGCTGGGTGGCGGCGCAGTTCAAGGTGTTGGGCCTGGTGCTGAATGTGGTGACGGCGGGGGAGATCAGCCCGTCGCTGGGCATGATCGCCGGCGCGCTCATTGTGTTGACGTACACGACTTTCGGCGGCATGTTTTCTGTGGCCATTCTGGATTTTGTGCAGATCACGGTCATTATGGGCGGACTGCTGTACATCGGCGCCATCGTCAGCGGACTGGCGGGCGGTGTCGAGACCGTCATCGCGCATGCAGCCAACGCCGGCAAGCTCGATTTCTTTCCTCCGGCGAGTTTCAACGCGTGGATTCCGTTTCTCGGCGCCTGGGTCACGATGATGTTTGGGTCGATCCCGCAACAAGATGTGTTTCAGCGCATCACCTCGGCGAAAAACGAAGCAACGGCGGTGCGCGGGTCCCTGCTGGGCGGGACGTTGTATTTCGCTTTCTGCTTTATTCCGATGTTTCTGGCCTACGCCGCCACCCTGATCGATCCGGCGCGTTTTCTGGCGTTGCTGGAAACCGACTCGCAGCTAGTGCTTCCGACGCTGATTCTTGAGCATACGCCGATCGCGGCGCAGATCGTCTTCTTCGGCGCGGTTTTGTCGGCGGTGATGAGTTGCTCCAGTGCGACGTTGCTGGCGCCGTCCGTGGCCCTCAGTGAAAACATCTTCAAGCCGATGGCCGCTCGATTGAACGATGCGGAACTGCTGCGGATGATGCGGATGGTGCTGGTTGCGTTTGCGGCGGTGGTGCTGGCGATTGCGCTCTGGTCGGACGCCAGCATTTATGCGCTGGTGGTGAGCACGTATAAGGTGACGCTCGTGGTCGCGTTCATTCCGCTCCTGGCCGGACTCTATTGGTCGAAGGCCACGACGCAAGGGGCCATTGTGGCCATCGTGAGTGGGTTTGCCAGCTGGGTGGGATTCGAACTATTCAGTCCTGCCGATGCCGTGTGGCCGCCGCAGTTGGTGGGATTGCTCGCTGCGGCGGGCGGGATGCTTGCCGGGTCGTGGGCTTCCGAGGCGCGCAGGGAGCGAGTCCGCCTGGATTCCTGACCGCCAGGCGGCACTCGGCCCGCGCACTATTCAGACGGTTCGAACCGCCTGGCGGGATTCGGGCGTCGGATAGCCGGCTTCCGCACAGACGGCTTGGATGGCGCGGTTGGTGTCGAAGTAGACTTGCCAGTAGTGGTTGTTGTGGCAAAACGGGCGGACTACGAGCAGCGTGCCGTAGGCATTGAATTCGAAGATCTCGACGAGCGGCGCGGGTGTCGCGAGCACATTGGGGATTTGGCTGACGGCTTGCTTGAATCTGGCCATCGCCGCGGTCGGCTCGACCCCATGTGCGAGTTGGGCCCGCAGGTCTACACCGCGAAAGGCATTGCTTGAATAGTTCACGATATTGTCGGAGAAGACTTTGTTATTGCCGACTACCACGCGCAGATTGTCGCTGGTGTGGAGGGTGGTGGCAAAGATGCCGATTTCTTTGACTTCGCCGGTCACGCCACCGGCGTGAATCATGTCGCCGACGCGGAAGGGGCGGAGCACGATCAAAAACACGCCGGCGGCAAAGTTGGCCAGCAACCCCGACCAGGCCATGCCGATGGCGACACCGGCGGCGGCGAGGATGGCGGCAAACGACGTGGTGGCGACTCCCAGAGTGCCGAGGACAGCGACGAGCAGCAGGATTTTCAGCATGACGCTGGTCGCCGTATCGAGGTAGCCCACGAGCGTATCGTCCATGCCCCGCGCGGTCATGGCGCGGCCGAGTGCGGCGCGGATGAGCGTGATGGCCCAGCTCCCGACGACCCAGATAACGATGGCGCCGAGCAGCGTCCAGATAAACGGAACGACATGGGTCGTCACGAAGCTTTGAACGGACGATAGACTCATTTCCATACGGACCTCCAAGCAAGTAAACAGTACTGATTTTGGCGTGTCAGGGGCTGTTGATTAGCAGCAATCCTCGCCCGGTGCAAGAGGGGATTGAGGTAATGAGGCGCACAGGCGGGAGCCGTCTGTTTCGACTATTCGACTAGGCGAGGGCGCGTTTCTCTTCTAGCTCGGTCCAACGTGCGTAGAGGCGTTCGACATTGGCCTGGGCTTCCGCTAATGCGGCGTAACGGGTTTGCAAGGCGGTGGCGTCGGACATGACGGCTGGATCTTCTGTCGCGGCTTGGCTGGCGGTGACGGCAGCTTCCGCCTTGACGATCAATCCTTCGATCTTGTCCCATTCTTTTTGCTCCGAATGGGACAGCCCCTTGCGTGACTGTTTTGGTTTGGGGCCGTTCTGGCTCGCGGCGCGAGTGGGGGCAGGACCCGCTGAGCCGCTGTTGCCTCGCGCGGCCCCTCGCTCTTGGGCCGCTTCCCATTGGGCAAAATCGGCGAACCACTCGGCCTTGCCGGTTCCATCCAGCGCCAGCATCATCGTGGAGACGCGATCGAGCAGCCAGCGGTCGTGTGTCACGAGAATCAGCGCGCCCGGAAATTCCAGAAGGTTGTCTTCCAGTACATCGAGAGTCGGGATGTCTAAATCGTTCGTCGGCTCGTCCAGCATGAGCACATCGGCCGGCTGCAACATGAGCCGCGCGATCAAGAGCCGGGCCTGTTCGCCGCCGGAGAGCCGCGACACGGGGAGGTCGAGCTGCTCGGGCCGGAAGAGAAAGCGCTTGGCCCAGGACACCAGATGAATCGAACGGTCTTGATAAATCACCGAGTCTCCGCCTGCGGGAGCGAGGGATCGGCGGAGAGAGACCTGTTGATCCAGCGACTCGCGATGCTGCTCGAAAGTGACGATTCGGAGCTTATCGGCGCGGGTGACGGTGCCGGTATCGGGCTTCAATGTGCCGGCCAGCAGTTTCATCAGCGTCGATTTCCCGCTGCCGTTCGGGCCGAGCAGGCCTAGGCGCTGGCCGGGACCCAGGATGAGTTCGAGATCGGTGACGATCTGTCGGGATCCCAGCTTCTTGCCGAGCTGCTGGGCCACGATCAATTGTTTGGATTTGCGCCCGGAGGCGGTGAAGTCGATTCCGGCCGGGGCCAGCTCGCGGCGGCTGTCGCGGTCCGCTAGGTCGTTGATCAGCGCGCCGGCCGCGTCGATGCGGGCTTTGGCTTTGGTGGTGCGCGCTTTGGGGCCGCGGCGCAGCCATTCGACTTCGCGGCGGACTTTATTGGCGAGGGTCGCGTGTTCATTTGCCTGGGCTTGAAGATTGGCCTCGCGCGCTTCGAGGAAGTCGCTGTAGCGGCCAGGGGCTTCAAACATGCCCTGCGGGTAAATCCGATTGAGCTCGACCATTCGTTCAGCCACCGATTCCAGAAAGCGCCGGTCATGGCTGATGACCAGATAGGCGCGGGCTTCAGACTTTAGTAGCTGTTCAAGCCAGAGAATCCCTTCGACATCCAAATGGTTGGTTGGCTCGTCCATCATCAGCACGTCCGGTTCCATGAGGAGCGATCGGGCGATGGCGAGGCGCTTCTTCCATCCGCCGGAGAGGGTGCGGACCGGATGATCGGTGTCGGGAAATTCTCCCAGGCTGACGGCCCGGGCGATTCGACCGCGTTCGTCATGCGGATCGAGGCCGTCGTCGCGGAGGGCCTGAGCCAGCACGTCTTCGATGGTGGCATCGGAAGGGAAGGCGGACTCCTGCGGCACATAGCTGAGGCGGACGTGGCGGCGCAGGGAGCGGGTGCCGTCGTCGGGGTCTTCGAGGCCAGCTAAAATTTTGAGCAGCGTGGATTTCCCCGATCCGTTCGGACCGATGAGTCCGACGCGATCTCCCTCGGCCAACCCGATCGACAAATCTGAAAAGAGCGGCTTGACGCCAAAGCTTTTGCTGATGGACTCACAGCTTAGGAGCATTATAGGGGGCATAGGTCGCCGATCGGTATTCGGAAGTTGGTCAAGATGTCAGGTGTCGTCGTCTGGAGAGGAGTCTACCTGGCAGACGCATATCTCGAGCGGCAGTGTAGCAAGGGAAGGACATCGCTGACTAGATGGAGAACAGTGCGGGCACAGATAAATTTAGTGAGCCAGCGTGTAGGCCACCAGGCGGCGAATGTGGTCGACCTCGAACGGCTTCTGCAAAACATGCCGGGCGCCGAAGAGTTTGGCGACACTCAAGAAATTCTGCTTGCCTGCCGCGGCGGTCATGGCGATGACGCGGGCGTCGAGGAATTCCCGGGTGAGCTCCAGAATCACTTCCATCCCGTTCTGCTCCGGCATCAGAATATCGGTGATCACCAGATCGGCCGGCTGTGCCCGGTACAGGGCCAGCCCCTCGCGTCCATTGGCGGCTTCCCGAACCTGATGGCCGTCGGCTTCTAATATTTCCCGCAATAAGAGTCGCAAGGCTTCATCGTCGTCGATGACTAGAATGGATGCCATGGCCGCTCCTCCATCCTCTTGTTGATGTGGTGTTGGCGATCAGGCTGCTTGTGCCACGATCGACTCGATCCCTAGATGAACCTCATCGTCGTGATAGTCGGCGTCGTCGCCGACCGCGACCAGTACCGGGGTTGGTCGCGGAGCCGGTATGTTTCGACGATTCTGTTCCATGACGGAGTCCTGAAGATGACCGCAATTCATGCAGCGCAGGACACGGACCCACATGTGACCGGCTGTGCCGTCGAAATCCATTAAATTGTCGGTCACCATCAATCCGCAGCAACGTGAACAGCTCATGGTCGGTCTCCTTGGGTTAGGGGTGAATCACATCTGCCTTGTGTAAGAGGATACCGGGATTGCGGGAAAGCGTAAGACCAGGAAGGGTTACCTCTGAAGAGGGGGCGGCATTCCTGGCGGTTAGACGGTGAGAGTGGATCGAGGAGCAAAAGATTCGCTCTAGCGCTTAGCCTGAAGAGCAACGAGTTACTGGGGTGTCGTGTCCGATCCCTTTGCCTGGGGCGGTTCATTGGGGCCATCGAGAAATAGAACGATCCTATGACCTAAGAGCGGTGCCTTGTGCCCAGGTGCGCCCTAAATAGCTGGCATCGGTTTCGTTTCACAGATCTGCATCTAGCGAGGCGGTTCTCCGTTAGCTCAAGTTTTTCTCTAATCCAGCCGACAATGTCTTGCGAAGGGAGTTTCTATGCCAGGAGCCCGGTCTGTTTCTGGAGTGAGGTATTGTCATTAGGTTTAGACATTTAACCGAAAGGCCGCGATCTATTGTGCTGGGGCGAGTGTGTGGAATCATGGGGAGCCTGCTGATGTTGACCGGTTGCATGGTCATGCCATCTCCTGTGACGAAAGAAGAGATCCAGGGGCGTATTAGCCAAGATCTTAGGGCGGTGATGACGGGGCAAGAGCCGATTGAGCAACCGATGGATTTGTACGATGCCATTGCCCGGGCGCTCCGCTACAACTTGGACGCGAAAGTAAAAGCCATGCAGCAGGCGCTGGCGCATCAGCAATTGAATGTGGCGCACTACTCGCTGCTGCCGCAACTGGCGGTGAATGCCGGGTTCGATGGCCGGAATAATTTCAGCGGCGGTGCCGCGCGGTCGTTGCTCGACGGCCGGCCGGTACTCGAACCCTTCACTTCATCGGATAAGAACGTGTTCAGCGGCAATCTGTCTCTCAGTTGGGATGTGCTGGATTTCGGGCTGTCCTACATTCGCGCCCAACAAGCCGGCGACAACGTCATGATTGCGGAAGAAGAAAAGCGGAAGATCGCCGTGCGGCTCTTGCAGGATGTGCGGAGCGCCTACTGGAGGGCGGTGACCTCGGAACGGCTGCTCCCGCAAGTGCAGCAGCTTGACGACATGGTGGATAAGAGCTTGGCGCAGACCCAGCTTATCTTTGACCGGAAACTTCAGTCGCCGCTGACGTCGCTGAACTACCGCAGGGATATGTTGAATGTTCGGCGCGAGGTGCAAAAGCTCATGCGCGAATTGAGCACGGCCAAATTGCAACTCGCCTCTTTGATCGGTCTGCCTCCCGGTGTTTATTTTGAAGTGCGGCAGCCGGTTCGTTCGACAACGGTGCCGCCGGTGAATCTGGATGCGGAGAGCCTCGAGCGGCAAGCCTTACTGTTTCGCCCCGAGTTGCGGGTGATCGATTATCAAAAGCGGATCAATGTAAAGGAAGCGAAGGCGACGCTGCTGGAATTGTTTCCCAGCATGAAGCTGCAGTTTGGAGGCTACTACAACAGCAACAGCTTTTTTCTTTATCAGAACTGGCTGAACTATGCGGCGCAGGTGAGCTGGAATCTTCTGGGCGTGTTTCGCGTGCCGGCCAAGTATAAGGCGATCGAGGCCCACCGCGCCGTGCTGGATGCGCAGAGTTTGGCGTTGACCATGACGATCCTGACCGAGGTGCATGTGGGAGCGGCCCAATTCATGTTGGCCAAGGACGAACTGGGCAATGCCAAACAATATTGGGAGACGCAACAGGCGATTGCCGACCACACTCGCAGTCTGTGGCTGACGAACAGCACGAATGACTTGGTGCTGTTGCGCGAAAAAGTGAATCAGATCTTAGCGGAAGTCCGCCTCGATGTGGCGCAGGCCGGAGTCGAGACGGCGTACGCCACGATTCGGTCCGCCATCGGCGAAGAAGCGGTGCCACCGGCCGGCGTCGATCAGAGCCTGTCGGAATTGGCCGAGTCATTGCGGCGTCTCTGGGAGCCGCTGCCTGTTCGCAGTCAGAGCCTCTTGCAGGACAAGGAGGTCCATGCGGCAACTGCGGCTTATTAGCGGCGCAGCTGTATTGGCGTTGGCTGGGTGGCTGTGCGCCACGCCTGTGAGCTGGTCGAAAGGCGAGCGCCCGGCGCCGGGCATGCGCCTGAACGGCGGGGGGATGCGGGGCATCGTCAAGGCGGCGACACAAGCGGTGCTGTACGCCCAGGTGCAAGGCCGCATCAATCAAGTGCCGTACAAAGAAGGAGAGCGCTTTGAAAAAGGGGCCACGCTGGTCCAGTTGGAATGCGATAAGTACAAAGCCGAACTGGCCGCGGTGACGGCTGAACATGAAGGCAAAGAGAAGACGGCTCGAAACAATCGCGAGCTGACGAAACTGAATGCTGTCAGCACGCTGGAATTGGAGATATCCGAAGCCGATGCGAAGAAGGCGGCGGCGGCGATCAGAGTGGCCGAAGTCAATGTGCGGGGCTGCCAGATCGCGGCCCCGTTTGCCGGTCGCGTGGCGGGCGTGATGGTGAATGAATTCGAGAACGTCTTCCCGAACGACAAGCTGGTGAGCGTGCTCGACGACCGGAGTTTGGAAATTGAATTGGTCGTCCCGTCGTCGTCGCTGGCCTGGTTGCGCCGCAAGGCGCCCTTTACGTTCGTGGTGGATGAAACTCAGCGAGGGTATCCGGCCAGGGTCAAGGCGATCGGCGCCAATGTGGATCCGGCCAGCCAGACGGTCAAGATCGTGGGGACGTTCAATAAATTACCAGGCGATCTTATCGCCGGGATGAGCGGCACGGCGCAATTTCCCCTGGCCCAACCCTGACGAGATGCTATGGCAACCGCAACGGAACCGACTCCGCAACAAATCCCCACACTGATTCACCTTGCAGTCCTGACTCATCTCGAAGGGCAGATTCGCGAGGCCAAGACCGTTCGAGAGCTGCATTTTCTCGCGGTCAATGAAACGCGCCGGCTCATTCCCTACACCCAGGCTTTTTTACTGTCCGCCTCGCGCCCGAACGATCCGTACCAGGTTGCCAGTGCCTCTAGTGTGGCGGTGGTGGACCGCCATGCCCCGTTGATTCAGTGGCTGGAAGCGGTCGGGCAATACCTTCGCGAGAGTGACCACAGCCAGCAGCCCGCGGTGGTGACGGAGGATCTCCTCCCGGCGGAGTTGCGCCAGGGCTGGAGAGAGTTTGTGACGGGGCAGGTCTTGTGGTGTCCGCTCACGCATCCCGACGAGACCCTGCTTGGCGCCTGGTGGTTCGAGCGCGAATTCAACTGGCAGGAGAACGACATCGCGATCGTTCACCGGCTCGCCAGCAGTTATGCCTACGCCTGGAAAGCGCTTGCAACGCGAGCGCGGCGTTGGTCAACGAACATCAAGAAACCGGCCTGGTGGCTGTTTCCTGCTGCCATTGTCGCGATCCTCTGTCTGCCCATCCGCTTGTCGGCGATTGCCCCGGTCAAGATCATGGCGAAGGCCCCGGTGATTGTGAGCGCGCCGATGGACGGCGTCATCGCGGATATGCGGGTTCCGCCGAACCACCCCGTGCAGGCGGGCGCCACGCTGTTCCGATTCGAGGATACGGCGCTGCGGAATCAATTCCATGTGGCGGAGAAACAGCTGGCCGTCGCGCGGGCTGAGCACCAGCAGGCCGTGCAATCCGGTTTCACCGACCCGCAACGCAAGGCGGATGCGCCGCTCAAAGAGGCCGAAGCCGATCTCCGGCAGACGGAACTCGACTATGCGAAGGAAATGCTGGATCAAGTCGAAGTGGCGGCGAGCCGGGCCGGCATCGCCTTGTACTCGGATCCGTCGGACTGGGTGGGACGACCGGTCAAGGTCGGAGAACGGATCATGGAAATCGCCGACCCGAAACAGATGGAGCTGCGCATCGACCTCCCTGTGGCCGACGCAATTGTGTTGAAGGACGGCGCAGAGGCCATCGTGTTCCTGAATGCCCTCCCCCTGGAGTCGTTTGCCGCGACCGTCCAGCATGCGAGCTATCACGCGGAGGTCTTGCCCGGAGACATCTTGGCGTACCGGGTCACCGCTCAGCTGGCCCAGCCGGATCAGCGCATCCGCATCGGCTGGCAGGGGACGGCCAAGGTGTATGGGGAACGGGGCCCATTGGCCTATCTCCTCCTCAGGCGCCCGTTGACCGCGTTGCGACAATGGGTCGGATACTGATCGATGGCTATGCCAAGTCAGCCGAGCGACTCGGCTCCATTACGAAAGCTTCCCCCGCTGCGATCGAATCTAGAGTTCCTTCGAAGCGCGCCGACCCCTGACGGGGTCCCGACCTGGACCATCGTCGATCCCGTCCGCACCCGCTACTTCCAAATCGAATGGCCGGTCTATCAAATGATTCAGCGCTGGAACGCCGGCACGATGGAGCAGCTCCATGAGGCGATGCAGCGCGAGACGACTTGCCCCACGACGATCGACGATGTTGAGGATCTGGTCAAGTTCCTTTACACGAACAACCTCACGGTGCAGTCGGCCAGTGGGAAGCATACCGACTATCAGACTCAGGCGCAGGCGGGCGATCAGCATTGGCTGATGTGGCTGGTCCATCACTACCTGTTCATCAAGATCCCCCTCGTCCACCCGCATGAGTTTTTGAAAAGGACGCTGCCGTTTGTGGCCCCGTTCTACACCGCGGCCGCGGCCTGGCTGTTCGGGAGTCTCGGGCTCATCGGTCTGGTGCTGGTGGGGCGCCAATGGGACACGTTTGTGTCGACCTTCCTCTATTTCTTTAATTGGCGAGGAGCGATGCTCTACAGCCTCTCGCTTTGCGCTGTCAAAGTGGTCCACGAGCTTGGCCATGCCTATACCGCCACCCGTTTCGGCTGTCGCGTTCCCACCATCGGGGTCGCCTTCATGGTGATGATGCCGGTTCTGTATTCCGACGTCTCCGATTCCTATCGGCTGACGTCCACCCGCAAGCGCCTGCTGATCGCGGCCGGCGGTGTGATCGCCGAACTTGGATTGGCCGCGATCGCCCTGGCGCTCTGGGGGTTCTTGCCGGAGGGGACGGTCCGGAGCATCGCCTTCATCGTGGCTACCACCAGCCTCATCATGAGCCTGGCGGTGAATCTCAATCCGTTGATGCGATTCGACGGGTACTATGTGATCGCCGACGGACTCGGCATTCCCAACTTGCAAGACCGCGCGTTTGCATTCGGTCAATGGCGTCTGCGCGGCCTGTTGTTCGGCGACCGGAGTGCGCCTCCGGAAAACCTGTCGGCCGGCCTTCGACATACTCTGGTTGCTTACGCCTGGGCGATTTGGTTGTACCGGCTGGTGCTCTTCACCGGAATCGCCGTGATGGTGTACCACTATTTCTTCAAAGCCTTGGGGATCCTGCTTTTCCTCGTCGAGATCGGCTGGTTTATCGCCTTGCCGATCGCTCGGGAGGTGACAGGCTGGTGGAAGAGCCGCGCACGGTATGGGGCTTCCCCCCGAGCCTGGATCACGGCAGGGTGCTTGTGTCTGATCCTGTCATTGGCGTTCATTCCGTTTCCCACGCGGGTATCCGTTCCCGCAGTCCTGCAAGCGACCTCGTACGCGACGGTCTATGCCCCCACGGCTGGGCGCATCCTGCAGCTGCATCTGCAGAACGGGCAATCCGTCCGCGCCGGCGATGCGCTCGTGACGTTGGAAAACCCTGCCATCGAGAAAGAGCGACGGTTGGCGGAAACGAAGGTGGCGATGTGGGAATTTCGGCTGGGACGCCAGGCCGGTCACGCCGATGATCGTGCCCAACGCCAAGTGATCGCTGAATCGCTGACCGCTGGACTAGCGGAACTCGCCGGGCTTGAGGCCAAACAGGATCATTTGACGTTGAAAGCCCCCATAACGGGTATCATCCGGGATCGGGAGGAGTCGTTGATGCCCAATCGCTGGATCGACGAACAGGTCCCAATCGCTTACATTATGGATCCCGACCGTCGGGAAGTCGAAGGTCTGGTGCCTGTCGATGAACTCGCCTTTGTGGAAACAGGCCGGCCGGCACGCTTCATTCCAGACGATCTGTCACGCTCTGCAATCGAAGCTCGTGTCAGTGAAGTGGCCGAAGTCGATCAGTATGTTCTGGCGAGCCCCTATCTGGCGTCCGTCTATGGTGGTGACGTGCCGGTTCGCAAGGATGACAAGGGGCGCCTCCGTCCTGAGACGTCTGTCTATCGGGTTCGCTTCACGGTGATGGAGCCCGCCTCCGCCGCCGATCAGGCGGTGACTGGCCATGTCCTGCTCGATGGGCAGCCATCGAGCCTGGCCCGTCGTACCTGGGACCACACGGTGGCCGTGCTCTTAAGAGAAAGCGGGTTCTAGGTTCGCGAAGAATCCCCCCACCCCAATAGGATCGTTCGCACTCATGTAGGCATCCGTTGATGCCTGTCCCTGCATGTCTGAGACTGATCGAATGGACCGGAACTTGGCCAGGCTCCAAGAAATCTACAGCATCGCGTTGATCCATCCGATGAAGACTTGATGGACTACCAGATGCCATCGCAGAGGATGAGTACCAAGCCACTATGCTTCCGAAAAAGAAACCGAATTCCGTTCCAGAGGGTGACGAGACACGGCCTCAGCAGGCTCCCCGGGCCCGGCGTCTGAATGCCGCATTCCTCTCACTCGAATCCCGGCTGATGTTCGATGCTGCCGCCGCGGCTACCGTCGCGGAAGTCAGAACCGAGCAGGTGGCGCAAGAACAAGCGGAGGCCGCTGTTTCTGGGGAGGGTGCCGCCGACGGCCAAGTCTCCGAGTCCTCCGACAGCCAGAACTTCCTCCAAGCCCTCTCCACCTTCATGCCGAATGAATCGCGCACCGAGGTGGTCTTTGTCGATCCGACGGTGCCGAATTATCGGGAACTCTTAAGCGGGATGGATCCGAATATCGAGGTCGTCATGCTCAATGGGGGGAGCGATGGCATCGAGCAGATGGCGAACGCGCTTTCAGGCCGGACAGGGATCGATGCCATCCACATCGTTTCGCATGGCAGCGAGGGGCGGTTGGTATTGGGAACGGGTGCGCTGACGCAGGAGACGATGCTCGGGGGCTATGCGGAAGCATTGGCCGTCATCAAGCAGAGCCTGTCAGAGACCGCGGATTTGCTAGTGTACGGCTGCAATTTCTCGGAGGGGGCTGCCGGGCAGGAGGCGGTGAGCGTGCTGAGTGTGCTGACAGGGGCGGATGTGGCCGCCAGCATCGATGCGACCGGCGCGGCGGCGTTAGGTGGTGACTGGGTCTTGGAATCTCACACCGGGGCAATTGAAACGGCGGTGGTGGCGACAGAAGATGGCCAAGCCAATTGGCAGGCCCTGTTGTCAGCGGATACGGCTCCGTCGTTTGCGGTCGGCGATGGCATCGTCCTCACGCCGGTCAGCACGGGGAGGGATGTCGGTAACGGCCTCGTCGTTCTGTCGGATGGAAAACTGTTGGTCTCGGGGTTTGCCGGGGCCGATATGACACTCGCCCGGTACCATTCCGATGGGACGCTCGATTCGAGCTTTGGGACTGGCGGCACGGTCGTCACCTCGCTGACCAGCGGCAACGATGTCGGCAACATGGTCGCGGTGCAGGCTGATGGCAAGATTTTGGTGGCTGGAACAGCGGGGTCGAATGCCGCGCTGATGCGCTACAACGCCAACGGCACTCTGGATACGACCTTTGGTGGCGGTGATGGGATCATTGTCGCCGATTGGGGGTCCGGTGGGGATACCGGCTATTCGGTGGCGGTGCAGGCGGACGGGAAGATCGTCATGAGTGGCAATACCTACGGTGGGAACAACGACAACATCGTGGTCATGCGTTTCCTCTCCGATGGCACCCCGGACACCAGCTTTGACGGCGATGGCACCATTATCACCTCCATCGCGTCCGGTAGGGACATGGCATACTCTTTAGTCATTCAATCTGATGGCAAGCTGCTTGTGGGAGGTGTCACCAGTGTGGGGGCTTCGAGCGATTATGCCA
Organism: Nitrospira sp.; assembly: GCA_022226955.1. Lineage (NCBI taxonomy): Bacteria > Pseudomonadati > Nitrospirota > Nitrospiria > Nitrospirales > Nitrospiraceae > Nitrospira > Nitrospira sp. The sequence goes on along the minus strand of CP092079.1, from coordinate 2,347,248 downwards.
TTCTGCGGTACAACACCGATGGCAGTTTGGATACCAGTTTTGGAGGGGGGGATGGAATCGTTACGACCGACCTCGGCCTTGGCAGCTATGAGATGGGATACTCCGTTGCCCTGCAACCGGATGGCAAGATCGTGCTGGCTGGATTAGGCACCAGCATCGGGGTGGTGCGGTACAACACAGATGGCAGTTTGGATGCCAGTTTTGGCGGCGGCGATGGAATTGTCATCCAGGCCTTCGGCGGCTCCACGGGGGTTGATACGGGTGTCGTGATGGTTCAGCCGGACGGCAAGATCGTGGTGGCGGCGGGCGGGAGTTACAACGCCACGGGGGGATCATTTGGCGCCATCCGGTTCAACGCCGACGGCACGTTGGATATGAGTTTTGGCTCCAATGGCATTGTCACGACGGCGATGAACTCGGTGGGCACCAAAACGGGCGTATGGGGCGCCTCACTCCAGGCTGACGGGAAAATTGTGGCTGTTGGGGCGAGTAGCAATGGCAGCAATGACGATATCACACTTGTGCGCTATAACGCCGATGGCACGTTGGATAAGAGATTTGACGTGGTAACAACCCTTGGGGGAACGGTGGCTTTTACCGAGGGCGGATCAGCGGTGGTGCTGGACTCCAATGTGCAGATCTATGACGCGGAGCTGTCTGCCGCAGATAATTTCAACGGGGCCACATTGACGCTCGCGCGCAACGGCGGCGCGAGCAGTGACGACGTGTTTTCCGCCACAGGCACGTTGAGCCTGAGCGGTGGCAACGTCGTGGTGAGCGGGACGACCATCGGGACCTACACCAACAGCGGGGGGACGCTGACGCTGGCCTTTAACTCCAACGCAACTAACGCGCGGGTCAATTCGGCGATGCAGCAGATCGCTTACCGTAACAGCAGCGATGCGCCATCCTCCAGTGTTCGAATCGATTGGACCTTCAACGAAGGGAACACTGGCAGCCAAGGCGCCAGGAGCGCGCTGACCGCGACCGGGTACACGACGGTCAGCATCTCGGCAGTCAACGACATGCCGACTCTGGCCAATTTGGCCGGAGATAGCCTGGCGTACAGCGAAGGCGACGGGGCAATAGTGATCGAACAGGGTGGCAATGCCGCAGTGGCCGATGTTGACTCGACAAACTTTGACACCGGCAGATTGACCGTCTCGTTCACCGCGGGCAGTGACAGTGTGGAGGATGCGCTTGGCATCCGTAACCAAGGCATGGGTGCCGGACAGATCGGTGTCTCTGGGAGCAACGTCACCTACGGCGACGTGACGATCGGGACCTGCACGGGCGGCAGCGGTGGGGCGAACCTCGTCATCACCTTTAACAGCAACGCGACTGCGGCGGCGGTCACGGCGCTGGTGAAAAATATCACCTATGAGAACACGGATACCGCCGCGCCGATGACCGGGGCGCGCACGGTTCGGTACGTCCTGACCGACGGTGACGGCGGCACCAGTGCCAGCTATGACGCCACCGTGACCGTGAGCGGCATCAACGATGCGCCAGTGTTGTCCGAGGCGCTGATTACGCTGCCTGGCACTGACGAGAACACTATCTCCTCGCCCGTGACGGTGGCGAGCCTTTTGACGGCGGCGGGCTACGTCGATGTGGATAGCGGGGCGCTCTCCGGGATCGCGATCACCGGCGCGACAGGATCCAACCCGGCCTGGGGCTATTCCGTCGATGGCGGCGCGACGTGGTACAGCGTGGATTTTTCCGGCCGGTCGTTCACCAACGCCCTGCTGCTCAACAGCAGCACGCTGATTCGGTATATTCCCCTCAGCCAGAACGGCGAGACGGCGACGATCTCGTTTGTGGCATGGGATCAAACCACTGGCACTGCGACGACAGCGGTGGCCGAATCGACGGCGGATGTCACGGTGCGTGGCGGGACGACTGCCTATTCCTCGCTGGTAACCACGGGAGAATTAGCGGTCAGTGCCGTTAACGATTCTCCCGACATTATCGACGGCACGGTGATCACCTGGCCTGCGATCAACGAAGACACGGCCTCCGCGCCGACGACGGTGGATGCGCTGCTGACAGCGGCCAACTGGAGCGATGTGGATACGGGGGCGCTCACGGGGATCTCCGTGCGATCCATCATCGGGAATGGAACATGGGAATATTCGGCCAACGGGGTGAGTTGGACGGCGTTTGGAAGCGTGTCGGCGGCGCAGCAGTTGCTGCTCGGCAGCGGCACGCAGGTGCGGTATGTGCCGGACGGCGCGAATGGCGAGACGGCCAGCCTCGTGTTCCATGCTTGGGATCAGACCGGCCTTGGGTCGCCATCATTCAATGGCAGTCCGCAGTATCATGCCAGCCAGTTTGCCTATGGGGCGGCTCAGCCGATGTCCAACGAGACCGCGTCGGTCTCTCTCACGGTGACGTCTGTGAACGAAGCGCCGACGGGACTGAGTCTCTCCACGAATACGGTCGCGGAGAACGCGGCCAATGGCACGGCGGTGGGCACGGTGACGGGGGCCGATCCAGACGCCGGCGATACGAAGACCTATAGCTTGACCGACAATGCGGGGGGGCGGTTTGCGATCGACAGCACGACGGGAGTCATCACGGTCGCGAATGGCGGTCTGTTGGACTATGAAGCGGCGGCGAGCCATAACGTGACTGTGCGAGTGAGCGACAGCGGTGGGCTGATGTACGACGAGACGTTCGCGGTCGCGCTGACGAACGTGAACGAAGCGCCAGTCTTGTCCGTGAATGCCGGCAGCACGGGTGCGGAAGGAGGAACCGATACGATCAGCGGCGGCGAATTGGCGGTGACGGATGTCGACAGCGCTGACGTCCAGCTGTCCTACTCGATTGGAACCGGCCCGGCGCACGGCAGGCTGGAGTTGACGACCAATCCAGGCGTCTCCGCCGCCACATTTACACAGGCGGATATCGCGGCTAATCGCCTTGTCTATAGGCATGATGGATCGGAGACGACCAGCGACAGCTTCACCTTCACGGTGAGCGATGGGGCGGGCGGCACGCTGGGCTCGACGACGGTGACTCTGACGATTACTCCGGTGAACGATGCGCCGACGATCACGAGCACTGGAGGCGGACCGACCGCCGCCATCACTGTGGCGGAACACATCAGCGCCGTCACCATTGTGATCGGCCAGGACGTCGATCTTCCGGCGCAGGCCTTGACCTATGCCATTAGCGGGGGAGCCGACCAGGCGCTTTTCACGATCGATGCCGCAACGGGCGCGCTGCGCTTCACCGCCCCGCGCGATTTTGAAGCCGCCACCGATGCGAATGGGGACAATGTCTACGTGGTTCAAGTCCGTGTGACCGACAGCCAGGGGGGCAGTGCGACGCAAACCCTTCAGGTCACGGTGACGGGGGTGGCGGATGCCGTGCCGCCGTCTCTGGTGCCCACGACGCCAGTGGGTGTGTCCGCCGCGCCGCCGCTGCCGTTCGTCGTTCCGCCAGCGGGAATCGCCCCGCCGCCTGAACCTGGCAGTTTGCAGCCGATAGACGTGGCGCCGGTTTCAGCCGGGTGGGTGCCTGAAGGACTGGTGCAAGAGCCGGCCGCGCGGGTGAGCAATGTGCCAGAGGCGCTCCCTCTCAGCGCTGCGGCGGACACCGATCGGTACGAGCGTACAGCGGATTACGAAACGAACGAAACGGCGGTGAGTGCCGCCGATGCCGGACCTGCCGAAGAGCCGGGCGCCACCTTGCCACCTGCTGTCGGATCTCCGCCGCCAGTCAACGACCTGCTCATGGCCAAGCTGGATGCGGTGACCGCGTCGCTGCTGGATGCGCTGGCGGCGGAGGACAAGCAGCAGGTCTTCTCCACCAGGGTCGCGGCTGTCTCCGGCGGGGCCTTGTCCGTCGGATTTGTCGTCTGGGCGCTGCGCAGCACGGCCGTGTTAGCCAGTCTCGTGGCCACGCTGCCGGCCTGGCAGACGATCGATCCGCTGCCGGTGGTGGCGTTACGCCGCGAGGAACGCGAGCAGCGCAAACAGGCGCAGCGCGAGGCGGCTCGCCGGGAACAGGCTGAGTATCGAGGGATCAAAGCTCTCTGGGACGATGAGGAGGAGCCTGGCCGCCCACAGCGGCCGGTGTAGGAAGGACCGATGCGACGCTTGTCTCCGCTCACGCTCTTAAGTATCGGGCTGGTCAGCCTGACGGTGAGCCTTCTGCTGGCCGGCGATGCGATAATGGGGTTGATCCCCGCGCCGCAGCAGCGCATCGCGCCGTACCGCAAAGCGTTCAGCGAGATGCTGGCGGTTCAATTTTCGCTGCTGGCCGAGCGCGGCGATCTGGCGCTTCTTCAGCCCGCGCTCGGGGCGTTGGTGGAGCGAACGCCTGAGATCGCGAGCGCGGCGCTGATCACCGCCAACGGGAACATTCTGGCGCAGGCGGGGGGAGCGGTGCCGGCCTGGGATGCCTCGCAACGCGCTGTCTCGACCGGCCTTCATGTGCTCGTGCCGATTTATCGCGGGGCGGATTCGTGGGGGGCGTTGCAGATTGTCTATCGCCAGCCGGAACAGGGCGGTCCATGGGATTGGTTGTCCCAGCCGTGGGTCCGGTTTGTCGGCTTTGTCGCGGTGGTGGGGTTTGTGGCTTACCGGCTGTTGTTGAAGCGCGTGCTGCGCCATCTCGATCCGTCCGCAGTCGTGCCGCCGCGTGTCAAGGCGGCGCTGGATACGCTGGTGGAAGGCGTGGCGATGCTCGATGTGAACGGCATGATCGTGCTGGCGAACGAGGCCTTTCTCGCACAGGTCGGGCGGCCGTTGCCGGCGATTCTCGGCCAGCCGCTCACGCTGTTTCCCTGGGTGCTGGCGGAAGGCCAAGATGGCAGGCAGGGTGGTGAGCTGCCATGGCATCGGACGGTGACGCCGCGTGGCCCGCAACAGGGGATGCGCCTGGATCTTCAGCAGCCGGGCGGGGGGCGGCGGTTGTTTATGGTCACCGCTTCGCCGATTCTCGATGACGGTGGCGGCCGGCGCGGGACGATTGTGGCGTTTCACGATGTGACAGAGCTGGAAACGAAGAGCGTGGATCTGGCCAAAACGGTCGTTGATCTTGTGGCGGCGCAAGCGGAGTTGACGCAACGGGCCGACGAGTTGCGCCGGCTGGCGACGCGAGATCCTTTGACGGGCTGCTTGAATCGGCGAGCGTTTTTTGAACAAGTCGAGGTGGCGATCCAGGAGCCTGTCCGAATCGCGGCGGGGGTGGGCTGTGTGATGATCGACATCGATCACTTCAAATCCTTCAATGACCGTCATGGGCATGCGGTCGGCGATCAGGTGCTGGTCGCGGTCGCGCAGACGATGGGGGGATCGATTCGCGACGAGGATTTGCTCGGGCGCTATGGCGGGGAGGAGTTCTGCCTGGTGCTGGTGGGCGTGCCGCTGGAGGTGGTTCTTCAGACCGCCGAACGGATTCGGCGCAAGATTGCGGCGGAGAGCGGGGCTGCGGTGCGCACACCGGCGGGGCTGCAGGTGACGGCGAGTCTTGGCGTCGCCTATGCGGCCGGTCCTGCGGATATTCATGGGTTGCTCAGCCAGGCGGATCAGGCGCTGTATTTCGCGAAACAGCATGGACGCAATCGGGTCGCTTTGTTCAATCGGGAGCGGGCGCAGCCTGAGCCAGTTTCTCTTTCCATCCCGGTTCGTGCGGCCTAAGACGGCGCGCGGCGCGCGATCCCTGTCGAGCCGGTGTGTGCCAGCCAGTGCGCTTCTTCTGTCGCATCCTCCTGCCTCCTCGCGTATGCTGTCCGCCATATGAAGTTGGGGATCATCGGTGCATCTCGGCGATGGGCCCGGCGGGCCGTGGGTGCAGGCGTGGCGCTCGCAGCGTTAGGCTTCGGTGCGCTCGTAATCTATGGCGCGATGCTGTCGGCCAGTCTGGCGCTTCCTAAGAGCGATGAGCATCCACCCCTATTGATCTTCGGAGCGCCGCATCTGTTGAAGCCTGGAGATCCGGTGGTCGAGACCGGGGTCTTCGACCGGCTGCATCGCTTAGGCTATCGCGCCGTCTCGGAGGTGCAGGCGCCCGGCGACTATTTGGCGTCGCCGAATGTCCTCGATCTGTATCTGCATGCGCAAGAAGAAAGTCATCAACCGTCCCGGCGCGTGCGCATGGAACTGAAAAATGGCGTGATCGCGAATGTGCTGGCGGTGCGGGAGCGAGAGCCGCTGCCCTTTGTGACGTTGGAGCCGCCGTTGCTGAGTGGAATGCGAGGCGGGTCGCGACAGGTGCGAGAGTGGGTGCCCTATAACCAGATTCCTCCGGTGGTTATCAAGACGGTGCTGGCAGTAGAGGATCGGCGGTTCTTTTCCCACTATGGTGTCGATCCCGTGGCTATCGGCCGGGCGTTGTGGGCGAATGTGGCGCGAGGCGCGGTGGTGCAGGGTGGGAGCACGATTACTCAGCAGCTGGCCAAGAATCTGTTTTATTCGCCGCAACGGACGATGGGACGAAAGTTGCGCGAGGTGGTGGCGGCGTTCGTCATGGAGTGGAAGTATCGCAAGGAGGAGATTCTCGAAAGCTATCTCAATGAGATTTATCTCGGGCAGGCTGGCTCCGTATCGATCTATGGGATCGGTGAAGCGGCGCACCGCTATTTTGGAAAATCCCTCGAAAGCCTCTCGGTCGAGGAAGTCGCATTGATCGGCGGATTGATCAAGGGGCCGAATACCTACTCTCCGACGAAAAACCTGGAGCAGGCGACGCACCGTCGAAATGTGGTGCTCCGCCGGCTGCGCGAAGAGGGAGTGCTGACCGAGGACGCCTGGAAGGAAGCTATCAATCGGCCGGTCCAGGTGTCGCTGCCAGAAGATGTCGTGACGGATGCGCCCTATTTTGTCGACTATTTGCTGCGGCAGGTTGAAACGGGAACCGGGATGGGCATTCCTGAAGGCGCCCGAATCTATTCGACCCTCGATCCGTATACACAACAGCTGGCAACGGATTCGTTGCGCAAAGGGCTGGCCAAGCTGGAGCAGCAGTATCCGGCGTTGCGCGAGGGGGACTCGCCGCTGCAGGGGGCGGTGGTGGCGCTCGACGCGCGCACGGGGCATCTGCGCGCGATGGTGGGGGGGCGCGAGTATCGCACGAGTCAATTCAACCGGGCGGCGCAGGCGCGCCGGCAGGCCGGATCGTTGTTCAAGCCCTTTGTGTATCTTGCCGCATTTGAGGCGGCTCGCGCCGATGGAAGCGCGGGGATCACTCCGGCGACGATGCTGGCGGATGAACCGGTGAGCTTCGAGTCCGGGACCGGCCCCTGGTCGCCGCAGAACTACGATCGCCAGTTTCATGGACAGGTCACGGTGCGGGCGGCGCTCGAACAGTCGCTGAATGTGCCGGCGGTGCGGATGGCGCATCGGCTTGGGATTGGATCGATCAACCGGCTGCTGAGGGAGTTCGGCATCCAAGGCACGCTCCCCGACAACTTGTCGATGGCTCTCGGGAGCGCGTCGGTGTCGCTTCTCGACATCACGGCGGCTTATGGCGGACTGGCGAATGCGGGCGTGGCGGTAAAGCCTGTCGCCTTGACCAACTTGGTGCGTGATTCGGGAGAGACGGTCTGGAGCCCGCTGGTGGACCGGCATCAGGCGGCCTCGTCGCAGGGTGCCTATCTGGCGACCTCTCTGTTGAAAGGCGTATTGGATCGAGGAACCGGCTCGAAGGCGAGAGCCTGGGGATTGCGGGGGCCGGTCGCCGGGAAGACCGGCACGACGGACGGGTATCGCGATGCCTGGTTTGTCGGGTATACACCGGAACTGGTGATCGGAGTGTGGGTGGGATTCGACGACGAACGGGCGATTCGCCTGACCGGCTCGCAGGCGGCGCTGCCGATTTGGGTGGATATGGCGAGACGGCTCATTCCTGCCGACTCGCCGGACTTTCCCGTTCCCAGCGGGATCGTCTCGCGAGCGATTGACCCACGCACTGGGCAATTGGCGACGGCGCAATGCCCCGAGCGTGTGATGGAAGTGTTTCTCGAAGGAACGGAACCGAGCGTGTATTGCGAGGTTCATGGCGAAGGACTGTGGGAGCGAGTCAAGCACACCCTCGGATTTTCTTAGCCGCTGCCTGATGGGTGCACGCAGCTCGATATGGACTTGCCTGTTTTGACAAACTGCTAGGTGTCGATATCTCCCTGGGGTATCCTGAGTTGCGAATGTTCGTTCAACCGGGAGCCGCTATGAAACACAGTGCGTATATGGACGACGGGAATATCACGCTGCTGGCGAAAGGGGTGGAGCTCAAAGGGGAAATCCGCGTCGACGGCACCGTTCGCATCGACGGCCGCCTGGAAGGGGATATTTACACCAAAGGACAAGTCATCGTCGGCGAAGACGGCGTCGTGAAAGGAACGATTACCGCCGGTGTGTTGATCAGCAGTGGCCGCATCAAGGCCACGATCACCGCCAGCGACCGGGTACAATTGCTCAAGCCTGGCATCATCATGGGAGAAGTGCATGCGCCGATCTTTTCGATGGAAGAAGGGGCGAAGTTTCAAGGCACCAGCGACATGGGCGTCACAACCTGGCCTGAGGATGCGCCGCGGCTGCCGGGTGCGGTGCGGGACATGAACGCCAATCGTAATCGTCCTGTCGCGGTAGTGGGGAAAAAGCTGGGACTCTGATACACGGCCCAATCGCTATGTCCGCGAGCGTTGCTGCCGGACAACGCTCACGTCCTGCCGATGATTGTTTGTCCTTTCAAGTGGGCGATTTCGGGTTACATGCATGAACGTCTAGTTCCGTGCCTCTACTCCAGAGGCGGCGAGTAGCCTTCGGGGCAGCACTCCGCAGGGCTCTTGTGGCATTGCCGGGCTGCTCCTCTCGATATTGCCATCTCCAAGAAAACCGACCGCACTTCTAACTCAGATGTAGATCGGCGGCGGTGATCTCCGCGGACAGCGTGGCGTCAATCGTCTTCCCAGTGAAACAGCGAGATAGTTCAATGAGCGCCTCATGCCATATTTGATCGATGTTCTGTAAACAGTTATCAGAAGCGCGAGCCTTCTTGAGCCTTATGAGTCGGTTCTGCCACGCGCGCTGCCCTGGCGCGGTATCTGTGTGAACGTTGTGAAAGGATATTCGCATGAAAGAGAATTACAAGAAGCTAGAGTTCAATTTTTCCGGTCGCACGGTGCTCATTACTGGCGCGGCAACGGGAATCGGCCGCGCAACGGCATTGGCCTTTGCGGGCGCGGGTGCTTCCGTGGTGATCGGCGACGTCGATTCGCGCGCCGAAGGAACCGTCAGCGAGATCATCGCGGCGGGCGGTAAGGCCGTGTTTCAGAAAACAGATGTCGGCAACAGCGCACAAGTCAAGGCGTTGGTCGACAAGGCGTTAGCGGAGTTCGGCTCGCTGGATGTCGCCTTCAATAATGCCGGCCTGCTGCCGCCGACCGCGCCGCTGGCCGAGCAGACCGAGGAAGACTGGGACCGCATCCAGCGCGTCGATGTCACGGGCGTGTTTCTGTGTTTGAAGCACCAGCTGGCTCATATGACGACGGTCGGCCGGGGCGCTATCGTGAATACGGCTTCGGTCGCAGGGTTGCGCGCCGATCCTGGCATGGCGCCCTACGTTGCGGCGAAACATGCCGTTGTAGGGCTGAGTAAAGCCGCTGCAATCGATTATGCAACGCAGGGCATCCGTGTCAACGCGATCGCACCCGGCTTGGTGCGCACGCCGATGATCGAACGCTGGCTCAACGATCCTGAATTCGGAACCGGAGGACATCGCCGGCCTCGTGCTGTTCCTGGCGTCCGATCATGCCAGTATTATAACCGGTGCTGTCTATTCCATTGACGGCGCGCGCACGACACACTGATGGTGTGATGAGTAATTGCCAGCCGGCGCAGTCTTTAGCCGAATGGTGGTGACGCATCGCTCGATGCGATGTCGCTGCTTGCAGGGGCACTGTCATGTGTGCATGATGATCTTGTGAGTGGGTTTGAAGAAGCCGCAGGTTCGGCGGCCTGAATCGACGATACTGATACGTAAGGCTGTCAGACTCTCCTGTAATTGACTCGGGTGCGTATCCGGCTCTCGTGACAACGTCCCGCAGATCTGCTATCAACATTCCAGCTATGCATGGGTTTCCCAGTCACGTATGACTCGTCCACACCTCTTTACGGCCGTGTTCTTCGTCCTTCTCGCGCTGCTGCTCTATCAGATCGGACTCATCTTACAGCCCTTTCTCTTCCCGGCCATCTGGGCGGCATTGCTGGCGCATTGGGTGTTTCCGCTGCATCGTCGATTGACGGCGCTGCTAGGCGGGCGGGACATGGCGTCCGCCTGTTGTTGGTCCGCCGGTTGCTTGACGGTCGGCGTATTGACGGTGGTGGTGGTTCCCGTGGTCTCGATGAGTGTGGTGTTCGTTCGTGAAGCGGTGGCTGCGGAGCAGGCGATTCGCGAATGGATCGTCGCTGGGGGCGTCCAGCAGCTGCCGGGCCAACTGGCTACGGTGCCGGTCATCGGGAGCTGGTTGCACTCCTTGCTGTCGGGCGGCAATGGGCAGCAAGTGCCGCTGGAGGATTCCATGGTGTCGGGGGCTAAATGGCTCAGCCAGTTTGTGGTCAGCCAGATGGGGGATCTCTTGACGAATGCCGCCATCCTCGTCAGCAACTTTTTCATCATGCTGCTGGTGTTGTTTTTCCTGCTCAAGGACGGCGAGAGCTGGATGGGGTCGTTGTATGAGCTGATTCCGATGGAGGAGTCGCATAAACGAAAAATTCTCACGCGGCTCGATCAAACGGTCCGGGCGGTCGTGAAGGGCGTATTGGTCACCGCGTTGGTGCAGGGCGCGCTGGCCGGGCTGGCCTATGTCGTGTTGCGCGTGCCGTTCCCGATCGTCTGGACGGCCTTGACGATTGTGCTGGCGCCGATTCCCTTTGGCGGGACGGCCTTGGTCTGGGGGCCGGTCGCGTTGTACTTGTTCGCCATCGGGTCCGTCGGCAAGGCGCTGGCCATGCTCGCCTGGGGAGTCGGCGTCGTCTCGATGGTCGATCAGTTTCTCCGGCCCTGGCTCATCGGTCAGGATGTCCAGATTCCAGTGCTGCTGTTGGTCCTGTCCGTGTTCGGCGGCCTCGGATTGTATGGGCTGTTGGGATTGTTTGTCGGTCCGATTATCATCAGTCTCTTCATGACGGCGATCCAGATTTATCGGGAAGAGTATTTCGTTCCCGAGCACGCGGCCTCCGGCTCGTCTCCACCGGCCTAACCGTCCTCCAGGCGGCGCGGATCTCCCCTAAGCCTATCGTTCATCCAATGGAATGGTAATGGCGATTCCGCCCATGACGTCGTTCGCCTTGAAATCTCGTTTCGGGCTGAGGGGATGGCTGTTATGGCACGACACACAAGCGGCTGAGACGGCGCGATCTGGGTAAATGGCCTGGAAGAATTGTTTCTTCCCGCTCGATACGATTCCAGTGACGGGGCTGTCCGGCTGTTTGGTCAAGGTGGTCAGGGCCTTTCGTTCGAACTCCGTCGCCGGGGCGTTGCGTTGATAAATCGGAGAGAGGCCGATGAGGCGGTAGCGGATGCCGCGACCGCTTTCCGCGACGATTTTTCCCGAGTGTTGCAGGAATTGGGCGGGAAGCGGCAGGGCGTTGTCTTGCTCCCAATGTTCAGTGGCGTTGACGATATGTTTGTCCTGCATCCGGGTCACCACGAGCATCGTATAAGTCGTTCGATCGGCCTGGACGATGGCATGGACGTAATCGGCGACTTTCTCCGGTGGGATCCCTTGCGGGGGCGGAGGTTCTTTCGCCAGCGGTGGCAGGGGCGCGAGCGCGAGCCCCGCGATTAGGAACGCGCCGGCTGTGGTTCCGAGCGTGGCGGCGAAGCGGTGCATGGCCCCTCCTCTGGCGGCTGGTTGCGGAGAATCGGCAGGGTGACCACGCAGGTCGCGCCTGCTCCCTCGCGGCTTTCGATCCGCAACTCTCCGCCGAATTTTCTGATGATGCGCCGGGCGACCGTCAGGCCCAAGCCTGAGCCGTCGCCTTGTTCTTTCGTCGTAAAAAACGGGTCGAAAATTCGTGCAAGATATTGTGGGGCAATCCCCGGACCGCTGTCCGCGATTCGGACGGTGGCCAGTTGATCGGTCTGCGCGGTAAGGATCGTCAAGGCTCCAACGCCTTTCATGGCCTGGACGGCATTCATGAAGAGATTCATCATCACTTGCTGGAGTTGATCGGGGATTGCTAGCACCATGGTCTCTCCGGCGAAGGTCTTGTGGATGGCTATGTGGGTTAAATCGACCGAGATGTGCATGGCGTCGAGCGCGCGCTCGATGGCGGTTTCCACGCACACCGGGATGCGCTGGACGGAAGTTTCCCGAGCCGTGACGCCGGTGAAGTCCCGGATGATGGCGGCCATCCGTCGCCCTTGGGCGACGATATCTTGCGCGTACAAGCGCGCGCGCGCCAGATCGGTTTCGTCTTGAATGGCTTCTCCCATCCCCAGGATTCCAAACAAGGGATTGTTCAGCTCATGGCCGATGCCGGCGGTGAGCACGCCGAGACTGCCGGATTTTTCCGCTTGAATAAGTTGATCCTGCATCCGGCTGTCCTCGGTGATGTCGCGGAGCACCAGCCCACTGTGCGAGTCTTCTCCTGGGCGGCCTGGCAGATGAAATCGGAGATAGTGGTATGTCCGTGCGCCGATCTGAAGCTCCGGCCGGTCGTGGGCGTCCTCGTGGGTTCTGGTTTGAGCCAGAGGATCCCGCGGGGGCGCGTTTCGGACCAGTGCCGCGGAGTCATTCGCTGAGGCGGCGGTTCCGGAAAACTCTTGGCGCAGCTTGGTTTGGCTGGCCGCGTCGAGCGGAAGCAGGGCAAACAACGAGAGCGGCAGCGTCGCGCCAGGCGCGAGGTGGAAGGTCTCGCGGGCAGCCTGATTCATGTAGTGAACCGATTCCTGAGCGTCGATCAGGATGATCGGTGTCGGGACGGTATCGAGAATTTGATCGGTCGACTGCCGGAGGTAATCCACTTCTTGTGTCTTCAAGGTGACTTGGTCGGTCAAGCCGGCGAAGGCGGCTTCCAGTTGGGCATTCATTCGAGTGAATTCGTTGGCCAGGTCTTCTAATTCGTCGCCGGTGCGAATGTCGATGGTAGTGTGGAGTTCTCCCCGCCCAATCGCCTGGGCGGCTTGTTGCAGCGCGCGGACCGGCGTGACGATGCGGCTGGCGGCGACGTAGCCCAGGATGGCGAGGAGCACGAGGGCGATGCCGCCGAAGATGACCATCCACGTAAAGAGATGCTGGATCGGCGCAAACAGTTCATCGGACGATTGCCAGACGAAGGTATGCCACGAGCCGCCGCTCAGGGAGCCGTTCGTCGCGCGGCTGGTTTCCGGCAGCGGCGCAAACCCGATGATCGAGGTTGCATGGCTTCCGTGTCCGTCGCTTGCGGCCTGCACCCAGCCCGGCTGCAACGGGGTGATCTGCGGGATCAGGCTGCTGTCGGAGAGGGCGATGCCGGTCGGCAGGATGGGGCAGCTCATGACAATGCCGCGGCTGTCGATCAGCATGACGTGCCCAGTTTTCCCAAACCGGATGACATGGGTCGAGGGCGAAAAGAACTCTTTGGCGTCGACCACACGATGCAACACGCCGACCACTTCGTATCGGAGACTGTCCATGACAGGGATGGAAATGGTGAACGCATACGCGTCGATCTTTTCGTCGAAGTGGACGTCTTCAATGTAGAGCTTCCCCGCGCCGTGGTTATACGCGCCTTGCCACCAGACAGTGTGGTCGTGCCGGAATTCCGGCAGGGTGGTCATGGCGGCCATCAGCGCGCCCTGGATATCGGTCAAGAACAGCATTTTCGTGGCCGAACGGACGACTGACGGCAGTAGTTGGTCGGGGGTGCTGTGTGTGCCGGTGTAATGCTCTTGCAGTAGCGTGGCCAATGGACTGCCGTTGATCTCCTTGAGCAGCGCCGGGTCGTGAGCGGCCCAGCGGGCCGCCGCGTCGGCTTTGGCCGGCGGGGAGGAGGAAGGGGGATGGTTTTGCACGAGATCCCGACGGCGCTCCAGTTCCCGGACGACGGCGGGATCATTGGCGATGCGGGCGGTGCGGGCCACTTCGTCGGCCACCAGCAGATCGAGTTTTCTCGCGGCTTCTGTGGCGAGAGCCTTGAAACTTTCGCCGTTGACGTCGCGAATTTCTTGCGATCCCTGCCAGAAGGCCATGCCCAATCCCACGACGAGCGGCACGATGCCGACCAAGAGCATGGAGAGAATCAGTTTGCTTTTCAGTCCCCACCGCGTTTCTCGCGGCGTCCGCGGCGCGCGCGCCGGCCTTGGTGTGGTCATGGGAGTCATGTCTGTGCTGTTCGCGGCAAGGTGACGGTAAAGGTGCTGCCGATGCCGACGTCGCTGGCCACGGCAATGGTGCCGTGCATCTGGTGGATGACGTGCTTGATGTTATACAGGCCTAATCCGGTGCCTTTCCCCGGTGGCTTGGTGGTAAAAAATGGTTCGAAAATCGCGTTGAAGAGATCGGAGGGAATGCCGCAGCCGGTATCGGAGACTTGTATGGTGACGCGGTCCGATCCGATGGCCGTGCGCAGCGTCAACGTGCCGCCGTCGCTCATGGCCTGGACGGCGTTGGTGATGAGGTTGACAAAGACATGGAGGAGTTCGTCCGGATGTCCTGCGGCGGCGGCGTCGGGCGCATAGTGCTTGACGATGTCGATATCGTGGAGCCCGACGGCATACCGGGCGATCTTGAGCGCTTCGTCGAGCCTGGTATTGAGATGAATCAGGCTATGGTTATGAGAGGCCGAGCGCCGGGCATAGGACGTCAGATCTCTGCAAATGGCCGTGGTGCGCTTGACGGCGGTAATGATGTCGGCGGCTTGCGCATGAACGGTCTCCAGGTCGGTCTCGTCCTCCAAATTTTCTGCGAGTCCGAGAATCAGCTGCAGCGGGTTATTGATGTCGTGGGCGATGCCGGCGGCGAAGGACCCGATGCCCGCGAGTTTTTCGGCTTGAAGCAGTTCGGCTTGCAGCGTCGATTCATGTTGAACCAGTTCCCAGAGCATGCGGGACGCGGAGCCGCTGAGTGCATCCGTTTCAGGCCGGGCGTGGCGGCGGAGCATCGCCTCTACGTCGGGATCGCCGGTCACGTCGAGAATCAGCTGCACCGCGTGGTTTTGGATGAGCTCAGCGACGTGAGTCACGACCGGCACGCGCAGGTCGCGGGCCCGTTGCAGGCCGGAGGCTTCGGGGTTGCAGTCGGCGATGCCGACAATCTCGATGGCCTGAATTTGGTGGAGTAAGTTGAGGAGCGCGGTGCCTCCTCGACCGGCTCCAAGAATAGCCACTTTGGTGGGTGTCATGTTTGTGGGATGCGTGGTGGTCGTCAGCATAGGGTTGACGGGATCCTTCTCTCGTGAGGCCGGGGAGGGCCGATGCGCGGTCCTCCCCGCCTGATCCTTCCCGGATAGCCGCGGCGCCGATGAGTTCATAAGGGCGCCAGTTCGCGTTGCTCCATCGCACGGGCGACGGCGGCTTTCAGCTTCTCTCCTTCAACGGGTTTCACCAGATAGTCGACCACCCCCTGCCTGAGCAACGACGTGGCCATGTCGGTATCGGGGAACCCGGTGAGAACAATCAAGGGCACGCGGGGATAATTCTGCCGGAAGTAGGCGATCGCTTCGATCCCATTGACCTTCGGCATGCGGATATCGCAGACCATGACGTCGAGCAGCAGCCGGTTTTCTCCGCTGTTGATGGCTTCAATGGCCTTCTCGCCATTCTCGGCCTCCAGCACGTCGTACCCAGCTTTCTGTAAGGTCATCTTGACGACTTTGCGGATATCCGGCTCATCGTCCACGACAAGGACTCGCCCGTTGCACGCATCTCCTCCGACAAAGAATCCCGATTTAAAGTCAGCCATGGCAACCTCCTTGATGGTGAATGATGGAAGGCTTTGGATGAGTACGATTCATGTGGTTCATGGTTGAACTCCTGCTGTCGTCATTGAGCAATCTCGATGCCGGACATGAGATTGTGAAAGTCCATTGCAAATGAATAGATTGCAGCTGGCCGATGGATGGAGTGAATTTCTCTGGTGGATATCCACCACCATCGTTGGCTCATAGACACCAGGTGCAACGGTATGAACGACGGAGTTGTGCGGTCATGGTTCAATTTAAGTGAATTGCGTTTCCAGTCTGCCCTCGGGTATCCTCAGACTCATAGATGGAGGCCGGGCATGATTACACCGGAAGTGTTGACCCAGTACGTTCAGAAGAGCCTGCCGGACGCGGCGGTGACGGTGACCGATCGCACCGGGACGATGGATCATTTGAAAGTGACCGTGGTGTCGGAGGCGTTTCGTGAGAAAAGTCTTCTGGACCGGCACCGGCTTATCTATCAGGCGCTCGATGTGCCGATGAAGGATGGGCGTATTCACGCCTTGGAGTTGACCGCCCGAACGAGAGACGAAGCTTAGGAGGGGACGATGGCTGAACCGATAGAAGAGGAAATCCAGAAGGAAGTGAAAGCGCATAAGATTCTGATCTATGGCAAGGGAACGAAGACCATGCCGATGTGTGGATTCACGCGCGAAACGATGCAGTTTTTCGACAAGTACGGCTATCCGTACGAATTGGTCGATGTGCTGTCGCAGCCGGTCAAGCGGGAAGCGCTGACCAAGATGACCAACTGGCCGACGTTGCCCAAGGTGTTCATCGATGGGACCTTCTA
This sequence comes from Nitrospira sp., assembly GCA_022226955.1. NCBI lineage: Bacteria > Pseudomonadati > Nitrospirota > Nitrospiria > Nitrospirales > Nitrospiraceae > Nitrospira > Nitrospira sp. The sequence continues at coordinate 2,330,541 of CP092079.1, read as the reverse complement.
CGGCGACACCGATATCCTGGACCCGATGGAAAAGAAGGGCGAGATGGAACCGCTGCTAAAGAAAGCATTCGGCAAGTAACGCCAAGCCGCATATAGACCGGCATGAGCCGGGACAGCAATAAACCGGCGGACGCTCTTGTGGCGGTCCGCCGGTTTTCTTTTGCCGAGTTGGTGTTGGGAGAAGAGAGCTTATCCCTTGGCTTCCGGCGGCGGCCAGTTCATTTCGGTGTGGCGGCCGCAGTAGAAGCAGGCGAGGCGATAGCGGGCTTTGCGGCGGGGGTTGGGCATGGAGATGAAGGTGATAGGGGTGTCGTCGAAGGGACAGGTCGGCTGGTCGTGGAGAAGATGCACTTCCGCCATCATCGTAATCGAGGCGATGTCCCACGCCGGCTGATGCTCTTCCTTGCCGGTAATCTTTTCGACCAAGTGGCAGCGCTCGCAAGTCGCTTCATAGGATTTAATGCGGGCGTTGTGCGGCGTGAGGTCGGCGACATCCATCGCACCCCCGCAGCCAGGCTTGGAGCAAGTGAGGTGCTCATGCTGCAGCGCCTGGACAAATCGACGATGCGCTTCCCGTTCTTGATCGGTTTTCATATGTTTTTTCTCCCCTTCCACTCACTCAGCGAGGTGAGCGGGTTGGTTTCAGACTGCGCGCATTGACCGAGCGCCGTCTTCAACGATCCTTTCTCTCATCCCTTCTTAGGGACTGTGCTCGTGGCGGTTTTCCCTGCGCACATTGAGCGAGCACCGCCCGTAATCAAAAATTTCGATTGTTCCCGGTGCGCGTTCAGTGAGCAAGAAAACGCCACGGGCACAGTCCCATTCTTCCTAAATTCCCCAGGCGCCGCTGATCTGAATATTCGCGCCATTCACGTAGCGCGCGTCTTCACTCAGCAAGTATCGCACGGCGGCGACGATGTCGTCGACGGTGCCGATATAGCCGGCGGGAATGCGCTTCATCATGCTGGCCAACTCTCCCGGCGGCGCGCTGCCGGAATCGATGAATCCCGGCGAGATCGCGTTCACGGTGATGCCATGGGGCGCCAGCAGCTTCGCCAGCGTCCGGGTTAGAATCAGCACGCCCGCTTTGGCGATATAATGCGCGGTCACGTCCGGTTGCGAGATCATCTGCTCGGTGTTGGCCATGCTGAAATTGATGATGCGGCCGCTCTTGCGCGCTTGCATTCCAGGGGCTGCGGCTTTGGCTAGATAGAAAATAGGGTGGAGATTGCCGTCGAACATCTCGTTCCAGCCTTCGACTGTTTCGTCGAACAGATTTACGCGATGGTAGGGGCCGGCTCCGTTGATGAGGGCATCGATGTGCCCCCAGGTTCGTTCGATCTGGGCCACCAGGTCTTTTGCCGCAACGGGGTCCGAGACATCGCAGCGAATGGCGAGCGCCTGTCCGCCCCGTTCGGTGATGGCCAACGCCGTTTTCTGAGCCTCCGCCTCGCTCGTCCGATAGCAGATGGCGATCTTCCAGTGCTGCGCGGCCAAGTCGAGGGCAATCCCTCTTCCGATCCCCTTGGCTCCGCCGGTAATCAGGGCAATCCGTTCATTCATGCGGGATATCCGTTCGATGGTGGAGGGCTGCCAGCTCTTGCCCGAAGGCTCTTCGCGAGATGTTGCAATGCGCCGGCGGTCCGTTGTGAAAAGGCCTGTTCGTGTTTTGGATTTTTTGCATCCAACGCGCTGGCTTCGATCAATGCGCGCAGGTCGTCGATGGTATCGACATCGCGCCATGGAGGCAGCAGCGCCGTTTTCAAGCTGAGGCTGGCCGCTTTCTCTTGTGTGGCGGCGAGCACGCGCTCGGTGGACCAGGCGATGCCGGCAAAGAGCTCCGGCCTCGGTTGCGTGAGCCCGATCAAATAGTAACCGCCATCCATTGCCGGTCCTAGCACGATGTCGTGCGTATCCAGCAAAGCCAGGGCCTGCTGGTAATGATCGAGCGGGAGCGACGGGATATCGGTGCCGACGACGATGACCTTCCGGTAGCCCTTGGCGAACAGGGCTGCGAACGCCTGCTGCATGCGCGCGCCCAGATCGTCGCCCACCTGGTCGATCAACTTCACGCGTTGCCGTTCTTCCATGATTTGGAAAAAGACGAGCGTGGAAGATGGCGCGCAGGCCAGATAGCGATCGACCGGCAGCTTGAGTTTGGCGGCGCCGGCCTTGGTGCGCTCCAGCATGTCGAGGACAAAGCTGCCGTGTAACGTGGCAGCTTCGTCGTGGGTGAGGGGTGGACAGAGACGGGTTTTGACCTGTCCGGCAATCGGCGCCTTGGCAAAAATAACGAGTGCGGCGTTGTGCGCGGCCTGGGGCGAAGAAGGAGTCTGCTGCTTCATCGGATGGCCCTGTAAAAATGGTTGAGTCGTGCTGGGCTGACCCCCAGCCAATACAGGAACCGCAGGGTCCACATCAAGAGAATTGTGCGGAGCGGGCCATTCTGCTCCCAGCGGCGAAACGAGGTCGTCACGCAGTCGGTGAGCGCGGCGGTTGGTCCCTGGCGCTTCAATCGCCGGCTGAAGGCAATATCTTCCATCAGCGGGATTTCCGGGAAGCCGCCCATCTGTTCAAAAATCCGGCGGCGGACGAAGAGGGCTTGATCGCCGGTGGCGATGCCGGTGAGGCGCGAGCGCCGGTTCATCAGCCAGCTGATCACCGTGCCCCAACGGGAGGGCCGGTCGAAGCGGACATCGAACCGGCCTCCGACGATCTGTGGATCGTTCAAGGCAGATTCAATGGCCTGCTTGGCCTGTGGAGGCAGCTCCGTGTCGGCATGGAGAAACAGGAGGATGTCGTTGCGGCAGGCCTTCACGCCCTCGTTCATTTGACGGGCGCGGCCGGTCGGCGCGGTGATCAGCTTGATGGTCTGCATCTTGGCACAGCAGGTCTGAACGATTTGGATGGTCGAGTCGGTGCTGCCGCCGTCGCTGACAATAATGTCGTCGAATCCCAATGCAACGGTGTGCGCCAGTGTGTGCGCGATGGTCGAGGATTCGTTCAGGGTGGGGATGATGACGGCAATCATCACCGAGGCTTAGCGGTCCGGTGTCTTGGGCTCTCGGAACATGAAGTACATGACGACCACGACGGTTACCCAGAAGACGACTTGCTTGTGCCAGAAAAGCACTTCGCCATAGTGGAAAAATCCCAGCCCGATGGCGATGGCGGCGATCATGACGCTGTAGCGCCATGTGGGGTTCTCGACGACCGCATTGGCCCAGACGGCGATGCCGCCGAAATAGATGAGCAGCGGGACGGCATTGATCTCGAAGCCGCCGCTGATCGACAGAAAGACGTTCAGAAAACCGATGAAGATCAGCGCAGTGCCGGTCATCATGCCGGCGACGCTCAGCTGCTTGTCCTCGCTGGTCTCGCCGTCCACGTGGCCCGGCGACGAAGGCGGCGCGGGATCTTTTGTCGGGAGGTCTGTCGGTGCCATGGTTACACTTTAAAATGTTTGCTGAGCGTGAGGGCCTGTCCTTGATACGACGATCCTAACGTGGTGCCGTAGAGCTGTGAGGGTACGTCGAGCATGCGGTCATATACAACCTTAAAAAACGTCTGCCCGTCGTGGATCAGGAACGGCACATCGTGGGGGCGGACTTCCAGCACCACCTGCGTCCCCTTGATCTCGCCCTTCGCGCCATAGCCGAAGCCCGGGTCGAAGAATCCGGCGTAGTGCGTGCGCAACTCTCCGCAGGCCGCTTCATACGCGACCATTTCGGCGGCGTACCCGGCTGGCACGCGAATGCGCTCCTTGGACGCCAGAATATAAAACTCTTCCGGTTCCAGGAGCAGGCTGTCGTTCCGGTGGCGGTAGAGCGGTTCCCAAAAGTCCGCCGCGCGATAGTGCCCGACTTTGGCCAGATCGATGACGTGGCTGTTTTTCTTGGCTCGATACCCGATGATGCGGGAGCCCGTCCGGTCGCCGCCCTTGAGGTCGATGCGCAGGAAGAGCCCGCGCTCGGCGCGGAACTCGCCTTGTTCCAGCGTGGTTCTGGCCGGGCTGTTGTGATAGAGCAGCGGCGATTTGCGGTGCAGCGTTTTCAACGACGCGTCGCTGACGGTCGCGTCGCCGCGGACGAACCGAATCTGATTCAGCGACTGGCCGGTGCGGACTTTGACGGCGAACGAGCGCGGCACGACTTCAAGAAATAACGGCCCGCGATAGCCGGCGCGGATTTCGTCGAAGCCCGCATTCAGGTCCGTCACGACACGGGTGAAGACATCCAATCGACCGGTGGTGCTTTTCGGGTTCGCCCTGGCGCGCAGGGTTTTGGGGAGCTTCAGGCTTTCCAGCAGCGGCACGAGGTAGACATGGCCTTTTTCCAGAATGGCCCCTTCCGTCAAATCCACCTCGTACATGACCAGATCGGATTGATAGAAGTCGAGGACATCGAGCCGCGAGGAAATGGCGGACAATTCAGGCAGAAAACTGCTGATCAGCCGGTAGGCTTTGTGCCCCAGGCGCAGGTCGAGGCTGGCCGGTTGAATCTGCCGGTCTTCGACGGCGGGAGAGGCCGCAATCGCCTGCGTGGCGACCAGCTGCTTAATATCCTGATATGGGAGAATGCCGTGGGTCGATGGTGTGCTCACAGATCGTCCGTATTGCCTCCGCAACTATTGCCCCATGAGGAGAACCCGTCGCGATCGGGATAACTATTTTCGTTCGCGTCGTACTCGAATCCGGCGCGGGCGCCGACCATTGGCAGTTCGCGGCCGGATGTCGGTTGCGGATAGTGGAACGTCTTGCGTTCGTAGTTGCGGAGCACGGCTCCGTCCTCATCCAAATTGACGAGATAGTCGCTGGGCAGCAGCGGAATCTTCCCGCCCCCGCCGGGCGCGTCGATGACGAAATGCGGAACGGCCATGCCGCTGGTATGGCCTTGCAACGCCTTGACGATGTTCAGCCCGGTTTCCACGGTCGTGCGAAAATGATTTGTCCCCTTCGTCAAGTCCGCCTGATAGAGATAATAGGGCTTGACCCGCGCCAGGAGCAACTGATGCACCAGGCGTTTCATAATCTCCGGATCGTCGTTCACCCCTTTCAACAGGACGGTTTGCGCGCCAAGTGGCACGCCCGCATCCGCCAGCATGCCGCAAGCGGCTTTGACTTCGGGCGTCAGCTCGTCGGGGTGATTGAAATGCAGGTTCATATAGATCGGGTGATACTTCTTGACGATCTCGCAGAGCTTCGCCGTAATCCGCTGCGGCAGCGTGCCCGGCACACGGGATCCGATGCGAATAAGCTCCAAATGAGGGATCGTCCGCAGAGCCTTCAGAATACGGTCCAGCAAATGGTCGGGGAGCAGCAGTGGATCGCCGCCCGAGAGGATGACGTCCCGGACTTCGGTATGCTCCCGCAGATAGGCGATGGCGCGATCCAGTTCGCCTTGCTTCAGAAAGCCTGGTTTGCCCACCAGCCGTTTTCTGGTGCAGAAGCGGCAGTAGATCGGACATTGGTTGGTCACCATGAGGAGGACGCGGTCGGGGTACCGATGGACCAGGTGAGGCACCGGACTCATCAGGTCTTCTTCGAGGGGATCGTCTTCCGCGTCGATGTCGTCCAGCTCCGCGATCTCCGGGACGACTTGCTTCCAGATGGCATCGCCTTTTTCTTTCATCGTCCCGAGGACGGTCGGGGTGATCCGCATAGGGTATGGACCGACGATGGCTTCGATTTCTTTCTCGTCGAGTCCGAACCGGTCGGCCAGATCTTTTGGTTTCACGATGCTCTCAGCGAGGATTCGTCTCCATTCCTCCACGGGCGTCATGGCCTCCTGTGTAAGAGATGAAACCGCCGGCGACAGGGGCGGACGCATCCTGTCGTCGATTGCGCGGGCACGTCAGATTGCAGCGAGGATTTAGGAAGCAGTCTTGGCATAGTGGCTGTCGAGGTGGGCCAAGATGTCGTGCGTCTCGGTCAAGATCTTGTTTCCGTCTACCAGCACGGGCACATAATATTGGCCGGAGACGTCATGGACGACTTTCCGCATTGGGCGGATGTCCGGCACGACGATGCCGGTATAGGGGACTCCGAGTTCCGCCAGTTTGTTCCGAACGGCTTTGCAGTCGGGACACCAATCCACATGATAGAGCGTCAGCGCCATAATGGTCTTAGGCTACCACGGAAAACAGTCAAAGTGGAATGAGGCATTGGGGGAAAAGGAGACGGCCTGTGCGTTACGCTTGTGGCAGCGCGCAGGGGACCATGATGGCATCTTTCATCCCATGGATAATTTTCTTTTCCGCGGAGCAGACGGTGGCGAGGATTCCGGCCAGTTCGGCCTGCCCGTTGGCCACAAAATAGTAGGGGGACAGGCGCGCGCGGCCGTTCATTTTTACCAGCTGGTTCGCCGCCGGATCCCAGTAGTCGAGCTCGTAGAGACGGCCCTTGTGAAACTCCTGAAGAATGTACGGCGTCGTCGGAAACGACGCGAGCGCATGATCGAGGGCCGCGGCCCATTCGGTCTGCGGGAGATCGTGCCCAACGGACACGCCCCGGCTGCCCCAGGCCAGCTCGGAGAAGCCCGACGGCTTGATGACGTAATGCCGTTCTTTTTGCGTGGCGGCGGCGAGATCGCGCCAATTGGTGACGGCGCGGCCGCCCATGTGCAGGCCAGGAATGGTAGCGCTCGGCGGAATCGGCGCCGGGTCGAGCAACCAGGTGCGCGGCATAATCGTGGTCAGGTCGAGCAAGGTGGCTTCGCCGAGCTCTTTTTCCCAGAAGGGCCGGAGCACGGGGTGGTGCAGCAGCGCAAAGGCCGACTTTTCCTCCAAGGCCGGTTTATAGGGCGGCGTGACCGTCACCAATTCCTTTTTGGCGGCGTACTGGATCAACTCGGCCTTCGGGATATTCAAGAGATCGAATAGTTCGTAAAAACGGTAGAGCACGGCGATGGGTTCTTCGCCGATTGCCGTGTGAAGCCGCAACCCTTCTTCGGTGAAGTGGATCTCCTTCGGCTCGATGCAGTAGGCGGAAAGGCCCTGTTCGCGGAGCCGGGCGGCCAGCCAGGTCATTTCCGGCCGGTATTCCTTCGCCTCTTCCGAGGCGACGATGGCAATGCAGCCGGGTCGTTCTTGCCGGATCGCCTGCAACATGGCGGCAAATCCTCGCACCATGCCGTCGCGGCCGCCGACCAGCGGCAGCGGCCGGTCATCGAGTCCGCTATAGAGGGAGGACAGGCAGGCCGTCAGACCGATCCCGCCGGGAACCGAGTCCAGTTCCGTAATGACCATGCCATCTTGAGTGGGAATGACATCCGGGCGAATCACCGCAGGCAGCTCATTCCGAAAGCGCTTCATTCGGCTATAGGCGATCAAGGCGTCGGGTTTGCCCTGATCGAGGTACTGCGCGACCCATTCCGGCTGAGCGCCCTTCACGCTGTCGAGATACAGGCGGTTGTGAGCCCGGTAGAAGGCTAGGAGCTGGGGGCCCAGTTTGGTAAAGAAGGCGACCTGTTCCGGAGAAAGGACGAGCGGGCAAGGACTGACTCGCCAGGAGTTCGTGGCCAGCGGCGCGGCATCCGAGGCAAAGAGGCCGGCTGCTTCCAGCTGTGTCTGTAAGTCGGCACAGCGGCGGATGGCGAGGTCTGACGCCAGAGACGAACAGGGTAACGGTGTATGGGCCAAAGAGCGGTCCTTTAGTAGAGGACTGTGTGAGTGTCAGAGTATTAAGGACATCTGTCGCAAATGCTACCATGGGGGTCAGAAGCGGACAAGGGGTGTTCTTATCGTGCGTGTTCTTGTTGTCGAGAGATTATGGAAGCGGAGGATGCTGAGAAAGTTTTTGGCGATGCGGCTGAGCGATCATTCCTTGCTCGATTGGCGAGCCCATCGTATGATGGGCTCGCCATGGCGCTTGATCTGCTGGAGTGCAACTCGCACGTGAGCCCGTTCGACCCACTGCCTCAATTCATTCCAGGCTCTGTATGTCTGTGCTGCGATGTCTGTTGCCGATTTCCCGAATCGGACAGTTTCCTGCGCCCCTACTTTACGCGGGATGAGATTGATGCGGCGGTGGCGCAGGGACTATCGCCGGCGTTGTTTATCGATCCCGCTGGCTCTCAAATTGCGCTGGTCAAAGACGCAGAGAGCGAGGGCTATCTCTGTCCCGCCTTCGATCCGGCGACGTCGCACTGCGGCATCTATGAACAGCGGCCGCTCGACTGCCAGCTCTATCCGCTGGCGCTGATGTGGAGTGCCGATGGTTCAGAGATCGAGCTGGGATGGGATACCAAGTGTCCTTTCATGCGGGAGGCCGTTCCCGAAGAGATCCGCCGGCATGCCGGGCGGGTTCAGGCGCTTCTTCAGCACGATCGCATGCTCCAGCTTCTTTCGAAGAATCCTCGCCTCATTGGACGGTTCCAGGAGGATGTGATCGTGCTCGCCTCGCTTCCGGAGGTGACAGGCCGGCTGCGTTCTTGTCAGCCGGTTTTGCAGCCGGACTCGCGTCTCCGTCCGCTTCGGATGGAAGATGCGCCTCGGATGAAGGAGGCGTTGGAGAGGTCCGAATGTCTAGGCCATGAGGCACTAGCAGCCTATGCCTTTGAGTATCACTATATATGGACGGCGACGCTGCCCTATTGGTGGATGGAACGGGACGGTGTATTCTTCCTGTTCGCCTCTTCCCCCGATGGGTGGTTTATGCCGTTGCCTCCGATTGGGCCACGACCGCTCGAAGAATCGGTCGAGGAGGGGCTTGCCGATTTGCATCGATGGAATCATGGTTCTCCGGTCAGCCGGATTGAGAGTATGACGGATCGCCAGCAGGCGCGTCTCGCCGGCAGCCGTCTGCGTTGGTCGGAGAAGTCTCCGGACTATCTGTACCGGACTGGCTCGCTGGCGCGGCTCGCCGGAGATTCCTATCGGTCGCAACGCGCGCTGTGCAACCGGGTCGAGCGGATGGCCTCGGTCGCGCTCCGTCCGTATAGGGCGGCCGACCGGCCTGCCTGCCGCGATCTGTTCCGTCGATGGGTGTCGCAGAAGCAATCAGGGCAACTGGATGCGATGGGGCAATTTCTTTTAGAGGATGCCGCAGCGGCGCATGAGCTGGTCTGGGAACTGGCCGACCGGCAGGGACTCGCTGGCAGCGTGGTCTGTGTGCAGGATCGGGTGATGGGCTATACGTTTGGCTACCGGCTGGCGCCCGAGACGTTTGCGGTGCTGGTCGAAGTTGCCGACCGAGCCGTGCCCGGATTGGCGCAATATCTGTTTCGCGAGACGTGCCGCGCCGCGCACCACGCCGGCGCCGAGTATATCAATGCCATGGACGATGCCGGGTTGCCCGGCCTGCGAGCCGCCAAGCTCACGTACCATCCCGTGGCGACCGTCAAGAGTTGGATTGCGAGTCCATTACAGCCATGAGCTTTCCCGTCGCCTCACCGCTTGCCCAGTCCTCGCGCCGCTATGGGTGGCTTCCGTTTCTGATTGTCGTGGTCACGATTCTTGCGCTCGGCATCGGGGCGGTGCTGCTGCGGTATGTTGAGCGGCGGTTGGTCTGGTCCGCGGGAGAGCAGTTGACGCTCGCGGCGGCGGAAGTGTCGGACAATTTGGACCGGTTGCTGTTCGAGCGCTATGGCGATGTGAAGATGATGGCTCATGGCGTGGCGCTTCGTTCGCCGGATCGGCAGTATCTCAGCAGTTACTTGGCATGGATGAAGACGGCCTACGCGCCGATGTATCACTGGCTGGGCGTCACGGACTCGCAGGGCATCATGATCGCCTCAACGGAGGCGTCTCTGGTTGGGCAGAATTTCAGCCAGAGCGAGTGGTTTCGGAGCGCGCGCGAGTTGCGACGGGGCCAGGTGGGGGACGTGGCGAGGCCTGAGTCCAATCAAGGGGTGGGAATGGTGGCTTTTACGGCGCCAATTCTCGATGCCGATGGGACGTTCTTAGGGGCCGTCACCACGCGGGTGGCGGTGCCGGTGCTAGAAGATGTCACGACTCGGACCATCCGGGCGCTCCAACGGCGCGAAGGGTTCGGTGGAGCGGTCGAATATCAGATGCTCGCGAAATCCGGCGAAGTGTTCGTCGATTCAAAATCGCCGTTACAAGAACGGATCAATCTGCTTGAGCTGAGATTGCCCTCCGTAACACTGAGTCAGGCGGGAGAGCCGGGTTATGTGATCGAAGAACATTTCCGCCGGCACACACAGGTCGTGACGGGCTATGCGGCGACGAAGGGGTACGGAGACTTCCCCGGCCTGGGCTGGACGGTGCTGGTGCGGATCGACCGTGACGCGATTCTAATGCCGATACGATCTGGCGTACTCTGGAAGGTCGGCGGCGCGGCGCTGGTCATCTGGTTTCCGCTTCTGATGTTGCTGCTGTGGTCGACCGTGCGGCTGCGGGCGGAATACCGCCAAGCCCAGCAGGAGAGCGCCTGGGCGCGCGCGGCTGAAGCCGCGTTGCTTCAGAGTCAAGAGCGTAATCGCGCCATTGTCGATACGGCGCTTGATGGGGTGATCACCATTGATGCGGCGGGCGTGATTACCGATTGGAACGCTCAGGCGACGGCGATTTTCGGCTGGTCTCGCGGTGAAGTGCTGGGGAGAATTTTGTCGGAGACGGTCATCCCTGAGCAGGATCGCGCGGCGCATGTCCATGGGCTCCAGGAGTTTCTCAGGACCGGCGTTGGGCCGATTCTCAATCGCCGGATCGAAATCACGGCGCGCCATCATGACGGGCGGGAGTTTCCTGTGGAGTTGTCCGTGTCTCCGGCCCGGATTGGCGAAGCCTATATTTTCAGCGCGTTCGTCCGCGACATCACCGACCGGCGGAAGGCCGAGCGGCGATTGGCGTCGCAGTATGCCGTAACCCGGGTTTTGTCCGAGTCTTCGACATTGGAAGAAGCCGTGCCCAAGATCGTTCAGGCGGTCGGTGAAAGCCTGGACTGGGATCTCGGATTGTTCTGGCGGTTGGATAAACAGACCAATGTGCTGCGGTGTTTGGATCAATGGCAGGCGTCGGCGTTTCAGGGCGATGCCTTTGCGCTGGCGGCGTGGCAGCAGTCGTTTGCGCCGGGGGAAGGGTTGCCGGGGCGGATCTTGGCGAGTGGCCAGCCTTGTTGGGTCGCGAATGTCGGGCTGGACCCTCAATTTCTTCGGACCGAGGCAGCGGCCCAGGCCGGGCTGCATGGAGGGTTCGGGTTTCCGATTCGCATCGCCGGCGAGATCGAGGGGGTCATTGAGTTCTTCAGCCGGTATGTGCGGGAGCCGGACGACGAGCTGTTGAAGATGGTCACGGATATCGGGCTCAAAATCGGCCAGTTCGGCGAGCGCACCAAGGCGGAAGACGCGCTGCAACAGACCGAGGCGCAGCTCCGGCAATCGCAGAAGATGGAGGCGGTAGGCCGGCTCGCCGGCGGCGTCGCGCACGACTTCAATAATTTGCTGACGGTGATTCGCGGATACAGCGAGTTGATCTTGGGGCGCCTGGGCGCCAGCGATCCGGCCAAGCGCGAGATGGAAGAGGTCAAGAAAGCCGCGGATCGAGCGGCCGGCCTGACGAGTCAACTCCTGGCCTTCAGCCGCCGCCAATTTGTCGCGACGAAGGTAGTCGATCTGAACGCGATTGTCATGAATATGGACGGGATGCTGCGGCGCCTGTTGGGCGAGGATATCATTGAGCTCTGTTCGGAGCTGGAGCAGAATTTGGGGGCCATCAAGGCGGATCCTGGGCAGATCGAACAAATTGTGATGAACCTGGCGGTGAATGCCCGCGATGCGATGCCGACCGGGGGCCGGTTGACCGTTGAAACGCGGAATGTCTCGATCGGCAGGGGCCCGCGCCGCGAGACGATGCCCCTAGAACCAGGCGACTATGTGTTGCTGGCCGTCAAGGATACCGGACAGGGGATGAGCGAGGAGACGCAGTCGCATCTCTTTGAGCCGTTTTTTACGACCAAGGCCAAAGGAAAAGGAACAGGACTGGGCTTGTCCACGGTCTACGGCATTGTGAAGCAAAGCGGCGGCACGATCGGGGTCGAGAGCAAGATTGATAAAGGCACGACATTTAAGATTTTCTTTCCGCGGGTGGATGGCGTGGCGCAGAGCGGCCAGGCCGCTCCCGCGAATGCCGATCGCGTGCACGGTCGCGAGACGATCCTGCTGGTCGAGGATGAGCCGGCTGTCAGAGGGCTGGTCCATGAGACGCTGCGGTTGCATGGCTATACGGTGCTGGAAGCCCGCCATGGCATCGAAGCGCTGCTGACCGGCACTCGTCATCTCGGCCCGATTCACCTCTTGCTGACCGATGTGGTGATGCCGCAGATGAGCGGGCCGGAAGTCGCGGAAAAGCTCACGTCGGTCAGGCCGGAAATCAAAGTGCTGTACATGTCGGGTTATCCCGACCATCCTGTCTTTGTGCAAGGCGGGATTAAGCGGGACACGGCGTTTCTCCAAAAGCCGTTTACCCCGAACGTCTTGGTCCAGAAGGTTCGCGAGGTGTTGGACGGTGTGAAGGTAGCCTAGCCGGGCCATCCGATCCTTTTTCGATTGGCTTGATCTTCCTCCTCGGTTCCGTTTATCGTGCCCCAAACTATTCCACTGTAGGATGGATTCGCTATGAGTCAGGCAGGACGCGAACTCGATATTCAGGGCTTTCGTATCGACAGGGAACCGTTCTACGCCGAGGTGCGCGGCGAGGTCGGTTTGTTTACGATTGCCGCCAAGAGCAAAATGCCGGTGATGCTGAAGGGGCCGACCGGCTGTGGGAAGACTCGGTTTGTCCAGCACATGGCCCACAAACTCGGCCGGCCGTTGATTACGGTGGCCTGCCATGAAGATCTGACGGCATCCGACCTCGTCGGGCGCTATTTGCTGAAGGGGCAGGAGACGGTGTGGGTGGACGGTCCGCTGACAGTCGGCGTGAAGCATGGCGCGATCGTTTATCTCGACGAAGTGGTCGAGGCGCGGAAAGACACAACGGTGATCATCCATCCGCTCAGCGATGACCGCCGGGTGCTGCCGATTGAAAAGAAGGGCCAGATCGTCGAGGCGGCGGACGATTTCATGCTGGTGATCTCCTACAATCCCGGCTATCAGAGTGTTTTAAAAGATCTGAAGCAAAGCACCAAGCAGCGGTTCATGGCAATCGAGTTTGACTATCCCTCTCCTGCCATCGAAACGACGGTGGTGGAGCGAGAGGCCGGTGTGAACCGCGAGCTCGCTGAGAAGCTGGTGAAGCTCGGTGGGAAAGTCCGCAACCTCAAGAATCACGGGTTGGAAGAAGGCGTAAGCACCAGACTGCTGATCTATGCCGGCACCTTGATCAGGCAGGGGGTTGCGCCCGCGCAGGCCTGCGATGTGGCCATCGCCCGGCCGATTACCGACGATGCGGATATGCAGCGCAGTATTCTTGAGCTGGTCAAAGCAATCTTTTAGCGGCTGCCGCCGCGAGTCCTCTCGCCCATGACTCATCCGATCGTGCAAGATACCAAAGGCGGCGCGATTCTCACGATCCAAGTTCAGCCGAAAGCCTCCAAGTCCGAATGCGTCGGTCTGCACGGGGATGCGCTCAAGATTCGCATTGCGGCGCCGCCGGTGGATGGAAAAGCGAATGAGGCGGTACTCGCATTCTTGGCGCAGCGTCTGGCGGTGCCTCCATCCACACTAGCAATTCACTCCGGCGCCGGGGGACGGCGGAAACGCATCCTCTGTCAGACGCTGGCGGCGGTGGATGTGCTGGCGCGATTGGGCTTGACTGGAGAGAAAGGGCCGGTGGTTTCATGAAAAGGCGGACACAGCTGGTATTCGCATCGCTCCTGCTCGTGACATCGGCTTGTTCCGGCGCGAAGCCGATCTTGTATCCCAATCAGCATTTGCAAGCGGCTGGGAAAGAAGCGGCGGAGCAGGACATCGAATCGTGCAGACAATTGGCGGAGTCGGCCGGTGCGGAAGAAGCGAGCGGAAAGGGAGCCAGGGTCGCGACGAGCACGGCGGTCGGAGCGGGTGTCGGCGCCGCGAGTGGCGCTGTCGGAGGTGCCATTTCCGGGGCGGCCGGGAGTGGATCGATGATCGGCGCCGCGAGCGGCGCAGTCTGGGGACTCCTTACTGGAATCTATTACGCATTCGCAGGCTCCCCGCAGCCGAATCAGGCCTACACGAATTTCGTCAATCGGTGCCTTCAGGAAAAGGGCTATGAGGTGACGGGATGGCAGTGAGGGTGAGACTTCCGGTACTGATGGATTCTTGCTCGCTGCCCGCGCACGATCCGAATGTGCTCGGTCAATGCGCGCAGTGAATCCATCGGTACCGGAAGCCAAGAGAGAAAAGGAAAAGTGGGGAAGGGAGAGGATTGTGGGAAATCGTGTGGCTCATCGTGTCGTTGCGGTTCTATTGCTCGTGAGTCTTGGGGCTTGTGCGGCGCCGGGGCCGGTGTTGCGGTCGAATAAGCATTTGCAACTGAACGGGAAAGAAGGGGCGGAGCAGGATATTGCCGCTTGTCAGGGGAAAGCCGAGCGGGCCGGGCTGACATCCGGAGTGAACCGGACCGGCAGCATTGTCAGCGGCGGCGTATTGGGATTGATTATCGGGGCCGCCGGCGGAGCCTCTACCGGCTTGATCGGCGGTGGCATCGGTGTGGCGATCGGCGCGGCCGCCGGCGGCGGGCTGGGCTTGATCGGCGGCATGGCGGCCGGTGCGTACAAACCGGCCGATCCCGATCCGGCCTATGCCGATAGTGTCGTGCGTTGTCTTATCGAGAAGGGCTATGAGGTGAGTGGATGGGAGTGAAGGGGTGCGGCCTGATTCGGGAGGCTGTTTCGATGCTCGCCCAACGCGCGGCCTGAGAAGGCCCTCGTTGGATGCGCGCAAGGAAACAACCTCCAGGCTCAGGCGTTAAATGAGATGATTAGGTAAGGATGTGCTCGGACAATGCGCGCAGTGAAACCAATCGCCAACGGAAGCCCTAGTGAAAGAGAAGGAAGAGTATTCTGCTAACACAGGCCGGCTTTGCAGTCGGTGACGACGAGGTTGGTTGCTTTTTCTCCTGCCTCAAGATCGATAGTCAGCCACGCGATGCCTGCCGGTCCGTCTTCTTTTTGTAAACTGCCTTCGATTGCGCTGACGATGTAGTAGCGGCCGGCCGGGATTTTGGTGAACCAGAAGTGGCCGGTTGGGTTTGCTCTGGTGGTGCGGAGATAGGGCAGAATTCGCTTGTCCGATTCCAATTGTCGGAGAGCCTCATGGGCGCAGTTCATCGGCGGGTGTGGTGCCGCTGTGGAATCGGCTACTGGTGAATCGCCCGGCGGTGAACAGGCGGCGGTCCTCACGGTGCGGTCGAACCAAGCACGGGTGTAGCGTGTAATCGGGATCAAATGAACCGGCGCGCCGGCTTGGGTGATGGCCTTTCCTGAAGAGGCTCCAAGGAAGGCCTGGCCTGCCACGGTGCCCTGGCCTTTCTGCTTATAGGGCAGGAATTCCTTTTCATTGAACACCGGAAGAGCTGCGGAGGGCGATTCGACGGCCGCACCCTGGCTCAGGCCGATACTGCTGGCCAAGAGCAGTGCCGCTACTCCGAGCGAGAGGCACCGGCCTGGCCACAGGGTGGTCATTTGCTGGACGGCGTGGGCTCGCCTGGAGGAACCGTTGTCGCAACGGCCTTATGCCTCAGTGCGCGGCCTTTGTCCGGTGTTGGATCGGTGACGAGGCCGTAGATCTCCCGTCCTTCATGCCCTTCCGGGAGATATTCGGTGATCGGCAGCCCGTCTTCCCGGACGAATAGGAGGCAGTGGCAGTATTTGTAGATCTGCATCTCATCGCAGGCGCACATCCATCGCCGGAGCTTGGCTTCGGCCTGCTTGTCTTTGTAAAAGTTGCAGGGACATAGCGGCTTGCCAAGCTCTTCAATGTGCATCGCCAGCCCCTTTACGACCGCTTCGGTGACGGCGGGAGTCGGGTGCATGCTGGTTCCGCTCTTTTCCGCGCAATTCTTCACGTACTTCCACATTTTTTCGAGGTTCTCTTGCTTGGGCTCAGCCATGCGGTCTCCCTTCACATCTGCGCATCCGGCGCATGAGCAGTAGTTTACAAGCGCCAGGGCGTCCTTTACAATCCACCACTTCGCAAATTTGGTGCAATATTGGCACTGGCAGATAAACGAGGACATGGCGGAATCTCACGCACATACAGCGCTGATCGAGCGGTTGGCCGATGACCTGGGCCGGGCGTCGGCGGAGCAATTGGTTGCCCAACTTGCTCATATCGGCGGTAAGCCTGAGCCTGTGGCGGCGGTGTTGTCGCTGTTGGAAGAATTAACCGATGTGTCGGAAAAGGTCGGTCGCGCCGCCGTCGAGGCGCTGCCTGAATTAGCCCGCCGGGCCGGCCTCGTGCCGGTCGTCGCCTGGCTCAATCTCGGCATCGTCCTTGTGGAGTCTTCCGGCGCCTCTGCGTTGAAATATTTCAAGGAAAGTCCGCGCATGCTGGGGCTGGTGGATCGGCCGGAAGTACGCAGCGCGATCCTCGCCATCGGGGCGGATCTGGCCGAGCAGGATGCCAACGTCACGTTGGAATATCTCCGAACGGCGCCGCTGCTTCTCGACGTCATTCCCGCAGAGCAGTTGCAGCCCTGGCTGGAAATCGGCGTGGAGCTGACGCAGATCGATGTGGTGGTGGGGCTGGAGTATATCCGGCAACTCGCCGCCATCGCGCCGATTCTTCCGCTGGGCGAGATCCGGCCGTGGGTTGGATTCGGGATGAAGTTGATTCAACCGAATGCCATCGGGAAGCCCGACTATCTCGGCACGATCGAGTTTCTCCGGACCAGCCCGGCGATTCTTGGCGATCTGGAGCATCCGGCCCTGCGCCCCAAAGTCTTATCCCTCGGGGCGGGGTTTGCAGAACAATCGCCGGAGTCGGCGATTGCCTGGCTGGTGGAGGCTCCGGCGCTGCTGCGCGCGCTGCCCTCGGTCGAGTGGCAGCTCAAAGTCGTGCAGTACGGGGCCTTGCTCGGCGAACAAGATGCGGTAGCGACGCTGGCTTATCTGCGCCGTGCCCCGGAGATTGTCGGCATGATCGGGGTTTCAGCCGACGCTGTTGCGCGATTTGAAAACTGGTTCAAAGCCGGTATGGAAGTGCTGGCCTACAGTGTGGACGGCGCCCGGGCCTATTTCGGGCTGGAGTCTCAGCGGTCGCTGGCATCGGTGGAGCAGGCGTTGAGCGGTGTGCCGCTCCGGCAAGTGGCGCGAACCATTAAACTATTTGTGCAGGGGCTTTGCGGGTCGGATGTGCAGATCCAAGCGCTCCCGGAAACGGTTACGGATGTGCCTGCTCGCGCGACGGTCAGCGCCGATGGACGAACAATTGCGCTTCCAGCATTGCTCAGAAAATATCAGACGTACGATGAAAACGTCCGGCTCTACCTGGTGATGGCGGCGCATGAGGCGGGGCATATCGAGTTCGGCACCTATCGGCTGACACTGGAACCGCTTCAGGATGTCGTGACGGCGGTCTGTGAGCGCTATGCGCGTGGCGCGCAACAACCGGCCTCGCTGGCGGCATTGTTCCGGCTCTATCCGCATCCCCGATTGGTGCAAGATCTCTGGACGGTGCTGGAAGATGCGCGAGTCGAGGCACATCTTCAATGGGAATACCCTGGACTTCAGCGGGATCTTCAACGGATAGCGGGAGAAGCGGTGACGCCACGCGATCCGGCGCATGGTTTGACGGTGAAAGAACTGTTGGTCGATTGCCTCTTGCGGCTCTCGACCGGCGAATCGGTTGAGTCGGCGGTGCCTCGTGCGGTTCAGGGCGAAGTGGCCTTGCTTTGGTCAATGTGCGGGCCGGTGCTGGCGCCAGGCGCGTCGGCGGAGGAAGCGCTGCGCCTCGTGCATGCGGTGTATGTTCGCATGGAGGAATTGCTACAGCCCAAAGCCGAGATGATCCAGGGCGACCCGGTTCAGGACAATCCGGAGGAGATAGGCGTCGGGCCGACGGGGTTGGAAGAAACCGGCGATCCTTACCGCCCCATGACCAATTGGGTGTACCGGGGAGAGATGAATCCCGAGTTTATTTCGCGAGATCAAGCCCCGGGCCATGAAGCGGCCGAACAGCAGGCCGCGGGAAAGCGCAGCGGCAGCGGCGGTTCCAAAGAGCAGGGCGGCGATCGGAACAGTTCAGGCGGTGAGCGGCACGAGACGATGAGCGACGTGATGGGCGGTGGCCGTGCGTTGCCTGCCGTCGTCGATGAGTTGCTGGCCTTGCCGGTGGAAGAACAGCTATTGGCGGAGACCGGTGGACTGGGCGCGAAGCGGGTTCGGTATCCGGAATGGGATGTAACGATTCAGGACTATCGTGTCCAGTGGTGCCAGGTCGTCGAGCAATTGGCCGAGTCCGGGTCGGATGAAGCGGTTGAGGCGGCGCTGACGACCCATCGGAGCGCAGTGACCGCGCTGCGCCGGTTCTTTGAAAGCCTTCGTCCGCCGGCATTCCGGCGCACGGCGGCGCAGGCCGATGGCGAGGAGTTGGATATCGACGCGCTGGTCCGCCGAGTGGCGGAACAGCAGGCGGGCATGGAAGGCAGTGATCGCATCTATATCCGGCATGAGAAAAAAGAGCGGGATGTCGCGGTGGCCTTTTTGGTGGATGTGAGCGGATCGACCAGCCGGCAACTGGAAAGCGGGCGGCGGGTGATCGACATCGAGAAGGAAAGTCTGGTACTTCTGTGCGAGGCATTGGAGGCGGTCGGCGATCAGTACGGAGTGTATGCCTACTCCGGACAGGGCCGGGCGCAGGTCGAGTTCTCGGTGGTCAAGGAATTCAACGAGCCCTTGGGGCGCGCCACGGCGCACCGGCTTGGCGGCTTGGTCCCGCGGCAGCAAAATCGCGACGGCGCGGCGATTCGTCACGCGACAGCGAAATTGCAGGCCTGCGAGGCCAGGACGAAACTGCTCGTATTGGTCAGCGACGGACGTCCGCTCGATGGGGACTATAAAGATGACTATTCGCTCGAAGACACGAAGGTCGCGCTGCGCGAGGCCCGGCAGGCCGGGATCAATCCCTTCTGTGTCACGATCGACCGGGAGGCCGATGCGTATCTTCGGCGCATGTATGGCGATGTGCGGTTTGCCGTGATCGACCGGGTGGAGTCGTTGCCGGCCCGGTTGCCACGAATTTATCAACGATTGACGACGTAACGTTATGTCCGATACATCTGCACGGCCAGTGGTGCCGCCCTGGCTCTATAAATTATTTACCGGACACCAGTACCCCTATGTGCGCCGGCTGGCGAAGTTTGCCCAGCCGGTGAATCCAGGCGAAGACCGTCCGGAGCCGACGAAGGATATGATTGAGGCCAAGTTCTGGGAAGTCTATCCACGTTGTTGGGCCAAGGTACTGCAAGAGGTGAAAGTCGGCATGATCGTGGTGTTCCACGACCTTGGGGAATATCCGGCAGGCGGCTATCAGGCGTTGGTGGATAATCCAGAAACCTTTTTGGCTGCGACCTACGGCAAGAAGAAGATCAAGGTCAATTTCTACGACGGCGATAATTTCGTCTGCACGATCAATTTCAAGGTGGCGGGTTGGACGGAGCACGAGGGCGGGCATTGAGGGGTTCAGCGCATCCTTTGTGCTCGCGCCCCGCGCGCGAGATTGATTGATGGAAGAGCTGTTGCGGGCGGCGCTCGGTGCATGCGCGCAGTGAAGGATGCGCTGAACCCCTCAAGGGAATAGAGAGTAGGGAGAGAAGCGGACAAGACTTAGAAGCTGAGGTGTGATGATGAAGCGACCGAAGATTACGGTGGTAGGCGCGGGCAATGTGGGTGGGACGGCGGCGCAACGGTTAGCCGAGCGGGACCGGTACGATGTGGTGCTGGTCGATATTGTCGAAGGCGTTCCGCAGGGAAAGGCGCTCGACATGGCGCAGGCCGGGCCGGTGTGTGGTTATAGCACCCGCGTGGTCGGGACCAATGGATATGAGGAAACGGCTGGATCGTCGGTGGCGGTCATCACGTCGGGAATCGCGCGAAAGCCGGGTATGAGCCGGGACGAATTGCTGGCGACGAATGCCAAGATCGTGCAATCGGTGGTGAAGGAGCTGGTTGCCCGTTCGCCCGAGGTGATCCTTTTGCTCGTGACCAACCCGCTGGACGCCATGGTGCATGTGGCGTTGAAGGTCAGCAAGTTTCCCAAGTCGCGGGTCATCGGCATGGCGGGCGTGCTCGATTCGGCGCGCATGCGTGCGTTTATTGCGAGCGAATTGAATGTGCCGGGGCCGGATGTCGAAGCAATGGTGTTGGGCGGCCATGGCGATACAATGGTGCCGCTGCCTCGCCACACGACGGTCAAGGGGAAGCCGGTGTCGGAGCTGATCGCCAAGGACCGGCTCGATGCGATTGTGAAGCGCACGCGTGAGGGAGGGGCTGAGATCGTGGGACTGCTGAAAACCGGCAGCGCGTTCTACGCGCCGTCGGCGTCGGCCGTCGATATGGTCGATGCCATGATGCAGGATCAGAAGCGCGTGCTTCCCTCCGCGGTGCTGTGTGAAGGCGAATATGGGTTGAAGAATGTCATTGTCGGGGTGCCGGTGAAATTGGGCCGCGGCGGAGCCGAGCAGATTGTCGAGTACGATTTGACGGCGGACGAGCGGGCGGCGCTGGATGCGTCCGCAACGGCCGTTCGGGAGTTGTGCGCGAATGTCGATCGATTGATGGCATAGTGTCAGTGCGCCGGTATCGTGCCGGTGGCGTGGCAATTTTGAGTGGGCTGCAGGGCAGTGTGCGGCCGGACAATAAACCGTGTGAGGGGAGGACGCGATGAAATTTCTTGAAGATCCGATGCAAACGATTGGCGCGGGATTCGCGCTGGCCGTTGTGTTGATAGGGCTGTTTCTCGGCATGTCGGGAATCGGCGCCAGTGAGGTCGATTGGGTTGGCATGGTCATGCGTTGGGTGCATTTCCTTGCAGGCATCACGTGGATCGGGTTGCTGTATTTCTTTAATCTGGTCAACGCCGCGTTTCTAAAAAGCCTGGATGGGCCCACGAAAAACATCGTGATTCCGAAGCTGATGCCGTTAGCGCTCAACTGGTTTCGCCATGGCGCGACGGTGACGGTGCTGGCGGGGATTGGGCTGTATTTTTATCTGTATGCCAAGGGCGGGACTGGAGCGATGGCGTTGGGCATCGGCGGGTTGTTGGGCATCATTATGATGGTTAATGTCCATGCGATCATCTGGCCCAATCAGAAGAAGATCATTGCGGCGGTGACGGCAGCGGCGCAAGGGACTCCGGCGCCGGCCGAGATGGCGGGCTGGGGAAAGACCGCGCTCTATGCGTCCCGTGTCAACGTGCTGCTCTCGATTCCCATGTTGTTCTTCATGGGGGCGGGGAGTCACTTCAAGTAGAGTCTCTGATCGTCTGTTCGCCGGCAGGAAACTTCTTGACGGCGAACAGGCTTTTCCCCTGCCGGCGGCCTGGTTCCTCAGGCCTATATCGCCATAGGGCCCTTGTCCTAACTGTTTGAGATTCAGGCCTATTCCCCATGAGTTGCCTTGACGGCGGCGCGTGGTCAGCCGTATAGTACGGATTCTAAACTCGCGGATTTTTTCGAAGGAATGTCTATGCCCATTGCGACTGACCCCCGTCTAGTCCAGAAGCTTGAAGGGGCTCCCTGGGAGATTGAAGGCTATCTCAAGGTGGGGGGCTACGAGGCGTGGAAGCGGTGCATCGACGGCTTAAAAGCCGACGATGTCGTGGCTGAATTGAAGAAGGCCGGGTTGCGAGGGCGTGGCGGCGCCGGATTCCCGACCGGGGTTAAATGGGACAAGGTATTGAATCACCGTGTGAAAGAACACTACTTCGTCTGCAATGCGGGCGAGCATGAGCCGGGCACGTTCAAAGATCGGTATTTGCTCAAAACGCTTCCGCATCAGTTGATCGAAGGTTGTTTGATTGCCGCGCATACCGTTCAGGCGAAAGCGGCGTTCATTTATGTGAATCATGAGTATGAAGAAGAGCGGGAGAATCTGAAAAAAGCGCTCGCCCAGGCTCAGGCGCGAGGGTTTGTCGGGAAAAACGTGCTTGGAAAGGGCTACGATATCGAGCTGCAGGTCTTCGACGGCTATGGAAGCTACGTGGCAGGCGAAGAGACGGCGATGCTGGAGTCGATGCAGGGCCGTCCGGCGATGCCTCGGCAGAAGCCGCCGTTTTACCCGACGGATTTTGGTCTCTACGGGAAGCCGACGCTGGTCAATAATGTGGAGACTCTCTGCAATATCCCGAGAATTTTGTACAAGGGCGCGGCCTGGTTTACGCAAGTCGGTACGGAGAAATGTCCCGGCACGATGATGTTTTCGCTGAGCGGTTCAGTGAATCGTCCCGGAGTTTATGAAATGCCAATGGGCGTGACCATCCGTGAGTTGATCGAGAAATGCGGCGGCGGCGTCGCGGGCGGTCGGCAGATCAAGGCGGTGTTTCCTGGCGGGCCGGCGTTCTCGATGGTCACGGCCGATCAGCTGGATTTGCAGATGGATTTCGATTCGCTCAAGAAGGCTGGAACGGGATTAGGCAGCGCGGGAACGATTGTGATTGATGATGCGACCTGCATGGTTGCCGCGACGCTGAAATATTCCAACTTCTTTAAGGGCGAGAGTTGCGGACAATGTCCGCCCTGCCGGATGGGAACGAATAATCTGGCGACGCTCATGGCGAAGATTGAAGAGGGACAGGGCACGCAAAAGGACATGGACAGTCTCTTGCAGCTCTGTGGCTTTGTGAAGGGAACGGGGTACTGTACGTTGGTGACCGGCGCCGCGGTGCTCGTGCAGAGCAGCGTGAAGCTCTTCCGACAAGAGTATGAAGAGCATCTTCGGCTGCAGCGATGCCCGTTCAAGCCGGCCGCCGTGGGCGCCCATTCCTGAGGAGATGCCGTGCCGAGAGTGACGTTCTTGCATCCTCAGGGGAAAAGCGGCTCGGTGACGAGGAACCTCACTTTGCTGGATGCCGCCAAGGAGCTGGGTTTCTCGCTCAATCACGATTGCGGTGGCAATGCCTCTTGCACGACCTGCCGGGTCGAAGTGCAGTCCGGCAGCGAGCATTTGTCCGAAATCGATTTCGATGAGCAGGATTTGCTGGATCGGGAAGACTTGAGCCAGCCTTGGCATCGATTGGGCTGCCAGGCGAGAGTGTTAGGCGATGTGGTGGTGCGGGTTCCGGAATCCAAGTTCGCGGATCCCAAGTTTTCCGCTTCACCGGAGGCACAATCGGATTCCCAGGGAGTTGATATTCGGTAGAGAGGTGTTACACTAAGCCAACCCGGATCGCTGGTTGCGAATCTGGAGATACAGGAGGAATACAATGGTTACCATTTCAGCAGTTGCAGAACAGAAAATTCGAGAGCTGATGGCGGAAGAAAAAGACGTGGTCGGTCTTCGCGTCTATGTTCGCGGTGGCGGATGCCATGGCTATCAATACGGCATGGCGTTCGAGTCCAAGATGGCCGAAGACGACACCGTCATTGAAAAGGGCGATGTGAAGGTCATTATGGATTCCCAGAGTGCCCCTCTCTTGCAGGGCGCCGAAGTCGATTATGTCGACAGTGTTCAGGGCTCTGGATTCTCGATCAAGAATCCGCAAGCCAAGACGACGTGCGGCTGCGGCAGCTCTTTCAGCGCCTAAGCGGATCGACCGGAAGGAAGAGGACGCGTACTCTGCCTACAGTGTTCAGATAGTACGAAGCCAGGGTTGCCCGTGAGGGTAATCCTGGCTTCGCTTTTTCACCGAGTGCAGCGTGGATGGCATGGGACAAGGCAGTATCACCAGACGGTATCGATTCTGCGCCGCTCATCGGCTGCATACCGACCATTTATCGGTTGAAAAAAACCGGATGGTCTTCGGCAAATGCAATAATTCCAATGGGCATGGCCATAATTATGTCGTGCTCGTGACAATTGGGAGTCCCGGTGCCGCTCAGGTTGAGCGGACTATGGATCTCGACGCGCTTGATCGAGTTGTCACGGAGCGGATTGTGAGTCGATTCGATCACCAGGATTTGAATCAGGACCCTGAGTTTGCTGCGCGAACGACGACAGGTGAAAACTTGGTGCTGTTGATATGGGATTTGCTTGTCGCGCAGGTCCCGGAAGGGCAACTCAAGAAAGTCGCGGTCATCGAGACGAGAGACAACTATTTTGAATATACGGGATCGGCCTCGGTTTTGGCGAGATCCTAGGGAGACACTATGGCGAAGCGAGCAGCGAGCCGACGGCGGAAGCCGGTAGAAGATGTGAGTGGGACTGGACGGCCTGCAGATCTCGGCGTATTGCAGGCCCTCGTCACGGAGCAATTGCTGGCGCTTGGGGAGAACCCGGGCCGCAATGGATTGCTCAAGACGCCGGAGCGAGTGGCCAAGGCCCTCGCGTTTATGACCCAGGGGTATCACCGCGACATCGACCAGCTCTTGAACGGAGCACTTTTCCCGATTGAGTACGATGAAATGGTCATCGTCAAAGACATCGATTTCTAC
This sequence comes from Nitrospira sp., assembly GCA_022226955.1. Lineage (NCBI taxonomy): Bacteria > Pseudomonadati > Nitrospirota > Nitrospiria > Nitrospirales > Nitrospiraceae > Nitrospira > Nitrospira sp. The sequence continues at coordinate 2,306,073 of CP092079.1, read as the reverse complement.
AGCATGTGCGAGCACCACATGCTGCCGTTCTTCGGCAAGGTGCATGTGGGGTATTTGCCGAACAAGAAAGTCGTCGGACTGAGCAAGATTCCTCGCATCGTCGATACTTTCGCGCGCCGGCTCCAAGTGCAAGAACGGCTCACCGTGCAGATCGCGGAGACCCTCAAGACCAAACTGAACGCGCATGGCGTTGGTGTGGTCGTTGAAGCCCGTCATCTTTGCATGATGATGCGGGGTGTGGAAAAGCAGAATACCGTCGCGGTCAGCAGCTCGATGCTCGGCGCGTTTCGGACGCAGCCGCAAACCAGGCTGGAGTTTTTGAAGCTGATCAGGCGCGGCGGGGTCGGCGCGTCGGATTAAGCGAGTTCACCGGCAAACTCTGCAACAATCTTTGTAAACGCTTCGGGTTCTTCTAGATTAGCCAGGTGGGCAGCGTTGGGAATGAGGGCTAGCCGCGCATGAGGGATCTGATTGGCCATCAGTTTCGCGTCGGCAGGCGGTGTGGCTTGGTCTAGTTCGCCGACGATAATCTGGGTGGGGCAGCCAATCTGTTTCAAGAACGGCACTGAATCGGGGCGCTCCGCCATCGCCATCAAATCTCCGGCAATTCCACTGATCTGGTTCCTCTCAATCATCGTTCGGACTTGCTGAACGATCTCCGGCTTTGTCTGAATCGTTGCGGGGCTCAGCAGCTTGGGGATCATGATATCGGCAATAGCAGAAGGTCCCTGTTTGTAGGCGATTTGCGCCATCTGGAATCGCCCCGCTTTGCCTTCGGCGGTATCTGCCTGCGCTCTCGTGTCGGCCAGCACCATTCCCTTCACCCGGTCGGCATGCTTTCGATAGAACGCCAGTAGGATGTATCCGCCCATCGAGAGGCCGACGAAGAGGGCTTGTTGGATCGAGAGATGATCCAGCAACGCGCGCACGTCGTCTGCCGACTGGTCGAGACTGTAATGCCATAACGGCGCATCGGACTCGCCGTGCCCACGCAGATCGATGGCGATCACGCGAAACTGCGATGAAAGGGCGGATTCCTGCACGGCCCACATGGTGCGGTTCAATGGAAAGGCATGCAGGAATACGATGGGAAGACCGCGTCCTGTATCATTGTAGGCCAGCGTGATGCCGTTGATTGTTGCCTGCATGCGGATTCTCCATCGGGTGACGCTGTTCGTAGCATCGGCGGTGTCTCTCGGTCAAGAACGTTTGCGCTCAGATACAGCGGTGTATACAATCCGCTCATCCTGAGGAACGATTGATGGCAACCCCGCGCGATCCAGGGCCTGATTTATTTGCTGCCCCCCAGACAGGGAAGAAGGCTGAGGCGCCGCTGGCGGAGCGGATGCGCCCGCGGGAGTTCGCTGATTTTGTCGGGCAGGATGAGATCGTCGGGCAGGATCGGCCGTTGCGAAAAGCCATCGAATCCGATCGCCTGTCCTCGGTGATTTTCTGGGGGCCGCCTGGATCGGGCAAGACCACGCTGGCCCACCTTATCGCCCGGCATACGAAAGCCCATTTTGTGGCGTTTTCGGCCGTGACGGGCGGGATTCCTGAATTGCGCGAGATCATCAAGGCGGCCGAGCACCGGCTCGCCTTGCAGCAGCAGAAGACGGTGTTGTTCGTCGATGAAATCCATCGTTTTAACAAAGCTCAACAGGACGCCTTCCTGCCCCACGTCGAACGAGGTACGGTGATTCTCGTCGGGGCTACGACCGAAAATCCTTCGTTTGAAGTGATCGGTCCGTTGATGTCGCGATCGATTTTGGTTGTGCTTACGGCGCTCTCCGATGACGCGCTGGGGCGGATTCTAGACCGGGCCCTCACCGATTCCGAAGTCGGTTTGGGGCAATGGAAGGCGCGTCTGTCGCCGGAGGCGCGGCAGCGCTTGATCGGGTTCGGCAACGGCGATGCGCGCGCGTTATTGACGGCCACCGAGTTTGTCGTCACGCAGGCTCCGGTGGGTGCCGACGGTATCAGGCTGGTCGATGAAACGCTGCTTGCGGTTGCGCTGAATAAGCAGGCGCTTCGCTACGACAAGGCGGGAGAAGAGCATTACAACGTCATTTCCGCCTATATTAAAAGTCTGCGCGATTCCGATCCGAACGGAGCCCTCTACTGGCTTGCGCGAATGTTGGAAGCGGGGGAAGACCCGAAATTCATCGCTCGCCGCATGGTCATTTTTGCATCGGAAGACATCGGCAATGCCGATCCGATGGGGCTCTTGATGGCCAATGCCGTGGCGCAGGCCGTTCAATTTGTCGGGCTTCCCGAAGCCCAGATCAATCTCGCGCAAGGGACGACCTACCTCGCATCTGCACGGAAAGACAATGCGTCCTATGTCGGTCTGTTGGAAGCCAAAGAGGATGCCAAAGCCCATGGCAATCTTGGAGTTCCGCTGCATTTGCGGAATGCCGTGACGTCGCTTATGAAGGGGATTGGATATGGGAAGGGATATCGGTACGTTCACGATGATCCGCAGGCGAAGGGCGAACAGGCGCACCTCCCGGATGCTTTGAAAGAACGGCAGTACTATCGGCCGAAGTCTCGTCCGTAAGGTTTCTAGGTGGTTTACAAAGTTTTCTAATCGGTTATACTTAGACCCATGAAGCGAGGAGAGTCGAAGCAATCAGTGGCAGTGGCGATCGCCGCCGAACGGCGGAAATTCGTCCGCGCGACGCTGGTCGGTTCGGCGCTCATTTCGCCAAAGAGCGGTGGGCGTGCCAGCACCGCCGTGCTCGACAATGTAAACAAGATCGGCGCAGGGCTGCAGACCAAGGATCGTTTCACCATCAATGAACGAGTGACGGTCTCTCTCGCGTTTTTAGATTCAGACGGCGCCGACCAGCAGGAAAAGCTGGAGGGAACAGTCGTTTGGGTCAAGGATTGGGAAAAGGGGTTTCTGACAGGAGTGGTGTGGGACGACCTGGTGACTAAAGACAAGAACCGCTGGCTTTTTTACTATCTCGAAGAAACGATCAAATCCTCCGTCTAGTTAAAACGGACCGCTCTTCCTGGTTCGCTCCGCCTCCGGCAGATCGCTGTTTATATCGCAGGTTTTGATTGTCTTACGCGAAGGCCGTCAGCTTCTGTTTCACGTCTTCCAACTCAGCAGACAGAGTTTCCCAGCGGGCGGTAAGTCGCACGAGATCTTTCTTCCACCCATCGTACTCGATCTGCAGTTCGCTCCACATGGTGGCTTTCTCTTTGTAGAGCTTAGGATCGGCCAGTTCGAGATCTCTGGCTTTGATTTTGGTTTCACATTCGGCAATCTCGGCTTCGGCGCGCGCGACCTGCTTTTCCAGCCGGGCCTGAGTCTTGTTCAAATCCCGCCGGTCTCCGGACGAAGATTTAGCCGCGGTCTGCGATGCCATCGCTTTGGTTGGCCCGGCGTTTTTCCCGCGGTCCGCGCCTTTCAAGTCGTCGCTCGATTCCTTGATGGATTCGAGTTCCTGGGCTTTCTTCCACAGATAATATTCATAGTCGCCTGAAAAGCTGCGGGCCTTGCCCTCTTCGATTTCAATGACGCGCGTGCAGACCCTGGTCAGAAATGTCGGGTCATGGGAAATAAAGATGATCGTGCCGGGGAAGTCCGAGAGGGCATCGGTGAGCATATCGACTGAGGCCGGGTCGAGATGGTTGGTCGGTTCGTCCAGCAGCAACGTGTTGGCTGGTTCGACGAGCATGCGCGCGAGCGCAACGCGATTGCGTTCGCCGCCGCTCAGTGCCTTGATCGGTTTCTTTTGATCGTCGCCGGTAAAGAGAAAGGCGCCGGCAATCCCACGAAGGAAATTCATCTCCGCTTGATGGGACACTTCCGAGAGGGATTGAAGAATTGAGTGTTCCGGATTCAACGTCTCGGCCTGGTGTTGCGCGAAGTAATGCAGTGTGACCCCATGGCCGACCGATCGCTTGCCTTTATCCGGTTCCAGTGCGCCGGCCAGCATCTTGAGCAGCGTGCTTTTCCCGGCGCCGTTTTCTCCCACTAGGGCGACGCGCTGACCCCGTTCAATGGAGCAATCGACGCGCTCGTAGACGATTTTCTCCCCATAGCGCTTGGCGGCGCCTTCCAGCTCCAGGACTTGCCGTCCGCTTGCGGCAGGGAGAGGGAATTTGAATTTCACCCGTTTCGGATCGCGCTTCACTTCAATCATCTTGACCTTCTCAAGCTGCTTGATGCGCGATTGAACCTGGCTGGCTTTATTCGCTTGGTATCGGAACCGGTCGACAAATGTTTGCACCCGTGCGACTTCCTTGGCCTGGCGCCCGGCTGCGGCTTCACGCTGCGCGTCCCGCTCGGCCTTGAGCCGTTGGAAGGTGGTGTAGTTGCCGCGATATTCTTCGATCTTATGGTGCCGGAGATCCCAGATGTGAGTCACGACGCGATCGAGAAAGGCGGTGTCGTGGCTGATGAGCAACAGTGTCATCTCTGAGTCCAGCAGGAATTGTTCGAACCAGCGCTGGGTTGGTTTATCCAGGTGGTTAGTCGGCTCGTCGAGCATGAGGACATCGGGATTGGTCAGTAGCAGGTGAGCTAGCGCGACGCGCATCCGATAGCCACCGGACAGCTTTTCAACTTGGCGCGTAAAATCGATCTCAGAAAATCCCAGTCCCATGAGGATTCGTTCGGCCTCATGCTCGGGGTAGAGGTCGCGATGGGTCGCATCCAGCACATTTTTGCCGATGATCGTTTCGAGTTCCTGCGGCAGGTACCCGATGCGGAGGCGTGGGCGTTTGCGAATATTACCTTTGTCAGGGGATTCCTCTCCGAGAATCATGCGGAAGAGTGTGGTTTTGCCGGCGCCGTTCGGTCCGACGAGTCCCACTCGAGAATTCGGGCGCAGATGAGCCGATGCGCCTTCAAGCAGAATTCTCGTCGAGTATTGCTTATAGACCGATTCGATTTGTAGCATGGTCAGTATTCAATCAGATGAGAGATGAATGAGAAGTGGCGATCCGCGCGCGCCCGCATTCGACGATCTCGATGGCGCGGCTCTTCAACTCGGTGGTTTGTTTGGTGGAGCTGGCCGGGATTGAACCGGCGACCTCGTGAATGCCATTCACGCGCGCTCCCAACTGCGCTACAGCCCCACACCGTTGTGTCTAGAGATACGTACTCCGCGAGAAGTTCCGCATGCTAACATGCGGGTTTCACTCAGTCAAGAAAGGGAAAGATGAGAGTTTGGGGGATTCGGCAACCACTGAGAATAGAGGCCGGCGTTGACGCGGGCTTGCTTGGAGTGGAGGCTTTTCTAGATGTTGTTGGCGAGCATTGGCTTGACAAACGGATGGGCCGTACCTACGATGAGCCCCCGCGGCTCTGATCTCCCCATCGGGTCAGAGCCATTTTTTCGCGATGGAACGGGTTGAGAGGACGTGGCGGATATGGGAAATCTCGTCATAATCGGCGCCCAATGGGGCGACGAAGGCAAGGGCAAGATCGTCGATATTTTGGCGAAGGATGCCGATATTGTCGCGCGCTATCAGGGTGGATCGAATGCGGGGCATACGGTCATCAACGACCGCGGGACCTATATTTTTCACCTGATTCCGTCGGGCATTCTCTATCGCGGCACCATGTGCATTATCGGTAACGGCGTGGTGGTCGATCCGGGAGCGCTGATTGAGGAAATGGACCGGCTCCAGCCGTTAGGCATTGCCTTTGGGAAGAATTTTGCGGTCAGCCAGCGGGCGCATATGATTCTGCCCTATCACAAAGCGATCGATCGGGCCTCCGAGCAGTCGAAGGGGTCGCGCAAGATCGGGACGACCGGCCGTGGGATCGGGCCTTCGTATGCCGATAAGATGGCGCGTATCGGGATTCGCATGGGCGATTTGCTGAATCCTGTGCTGTTCAGAAAAAAGCTGGAAGAGAACCTGGTCGAAATGAATTGGTTTTTGGAGCGACTCTATAAAGTGGAGACGTTCCAGGTCGACAAAGTCTTCGATCAATACATGGGCTATGCGGAACGCCTGAAAGGCTACATTGTCGATACGACCACGCTGTTGAATCGGGCGATCAACAAGGACAAGACGGTGTTGTTTGAAGGGGCTCAAGGCACCCATTTGGATGTCGATTTCGGCACCTATCCATTTGTGACGTCGTCCAGCTCCGCGGCCGGTGGCGCCTGCACCGGAACCGGTGTGGGACCGACGATGATCGATGCGGTGATGGGAATCGCCAAGGCCTATACCACCCGAGTCGGCAGCGGACCGTTTCCGACTGAATTGACGGATGAAGTCGGGCAGGGGCTTCAGGAACGCGGACGCGAATTCGGTTCGACCACTGGCCGGCCGCGGCGATGCGGCTGGTACGATGCGGTGGTGGTGCGCCATGCGGCTCAGGTGAACGGCTTGACCTCGCTGGCGGTCACGAAGCTGGATGTGCTGGACGGCTGCAAAGAACTGAACATCTGCGTGGGATATCGGCACGGCGGCATTCTCTATAAGGAAATGCCGGCGGATCTTGATGCGCTCATGCAGTGCGAGCCGGTCTATCAACGCATGAAAGGCTGGACGGCTTCCACGACTGGAGCGACTACCTACAAACAACTTCCTGTTGAAGCCAAGCGCTATCTGACGCGGATCGAAGAGCTGGCGGATTGCCGTATCGATATGATCTCGACCGGATCCAAGCGCGCCGAAACCGTCACGCTGCGCAATCCGCTGAAGTGTTCCCGCCGCCGCCCCCGTTCCTAGATCAGCGGGATTGACGATCCCCGATGTTCGGGGTTGACAATCAGTCAGGCTGAATGACAGATTTCGCATCGTGAGTCGGTAGCTCAGTCGGTAGAGCATCGCCCTTTTAAGGCCGCCAGCAAGCCAACCAAATCAACTAGTTACGCTTCGGCTCGCGCCACAAACCAGAGTTTCGGCTAGGAACGATTACAATCAGTTGCAGGATGGGGTGGCACAAGTGCCAGCCTTCCATAGAATTACTCGTCCGGGATCGGCTGGTCCCGTAGGGCTATCCAGGTTTGCACTTGAGCCGTGATGTCCCGGAGGTTGCCGATGAGCCGAACGGGCTGGCCGTCCTGATCGCAGTCTACGATGGTATTCTCCCGCACGAAGATTACATCCCCATCGTCCTGAAAAAGCCGATAGGAGACCCTATAGGGCTCTCTACGGGCCATCGCCTGCGCCATTATCTGGATGACGTGTCCAAGGTCGTCAGGATGCACAAATCGGATAAACGAGGAGACGGACCTAGGGAGTTTCCCGGCCGGGACCCCCAGGATGGCATCGACCTCTGCGGTCCAACCGGTCGGGGCATCTAGGAGATGGCCTGGATGGGTAATGTCGATCCAGAAATTCGGTTGGAGGCCACGGCAGGTCGAGATGGTCGCGCAATCGAGACACGGAAGAATTCCGCCCAAGATCGCGACTTTCTTTTTGAGGCAAAATGAGAATGCGGGAGGATTAATCGATGGGAGGAAGCGATCAATTCCTATCAGCGATGGTGTTTTTTGAGGGCTGTCCGTCCACGCAACTGCTCGGTCGCCCCCTGGATAGGGACTGAAGCCGGTGGGCTGTTCGAAACGTTGCGGGTCGCGATGGGGCGATTATTTCGATCTAATCCCTCCGATGCTTGCTCGAGGAAATATGAAAACGCCGCCTGGGCAAATTCAGCTGGCGACAGATCTCGATACCGCTCCCGGAGCTGCTCCATCTTGGCTGCCATCTCTGGGGCCAACGCCCGCACAATATATTCCCACGTAAACGAGCCGATCTCGCTGGCTGAACCACGGACCGACTGACTGAGGGCCATGAATAGCGATAGCTGTCGGTGTCGATCTTTTGTCGCGGCTTCTAAAAATAACGGTTTGGGAATATTGAGGATCCGCATCAGGTCCTGCCAATGATGTACTGGGACAGGTGCTTCGCCGCGCTCCCATTTGGAGATCGAGATCGCTCGGGCGAGCTTTAACTCCACTTTCAATTGATCCTGAGACCAACTTAAGTGCTCTCTGGATTCGCGTATGACCTTTCCGAGATGTGATCGCGTAGCACTCATGTTACGCCTCGATAAATATGGGATACATCAACGGTTTCCACTGCACGTTACCTAGTAAGACTACCGAGAAAAGATAGCCGCCGAGACGCTGAAATGTCAATTTAATTACATAGTAGTATTTGAGCGTTGACATACCCAACCTGGTAGGGTAAAACAACACCGCGGCCACCCTAACAACCGACACGAACGAGCAGCAACTGATCGCAGGAGGACCGAACGTGAAACTGAAACCATTGCCCAGGACGCATATGGGGGATCGGCTCGAAGCCATCTTGATCGACCGTGGATGGACCCAAGCAGAACTGGGGCGGCGCCTCAGGGCCATTGGGTACGATTGGAGCCGCCAGCACATTTCTATCAAGTTTTCCAAGGAAACCTGGGGGGCTGACACCATCTGGGCCATCGCCCAAGCCCTCAAGGTTTCGACGGATACGTTTTTTTCACCAACAATTACCCTACCGGGTAAGACAGTAGGGGCCCCGAAACCGTGAGGCCTGACCTTCCGGCCATTGCCGATGATGCGGCCCTAATGACTACCGAGCAGCTGGCTGAGTGGAAACAAAAAGGAGCCCACATCCTGGCTCCTGTCACGCTCCAAACGATCCCGGCGATGCATCGACCAGTCGTGGTGGTGGTCCAGATCGACCCAAACCCAGACAATAAAGAAGTATATCCGCAAAAAGGCGGCGGCGTCTCGCTCTCCGCGATCGGCTGGGAAAAACTGGCCGACGCCATGGGGATCCAGTGGGACGCTAAACAGTGCGGACGCCGCGATGGTGCCCGCGATCCGAACCGCTGTGAGTACCGGATGGTGGGGCGGGTGAAAGCGCTCGACGGGACCTGGCGTCAAATCATGGGCGACAAGGAAATCCGGATGGAGAACGTCATCGAGGAGCTGACCGACAGCAAGCGGGAGAAGGCGCAGAAGTACCTCGACGACCCGAAGGATGGCCCTGGATTCCTCCGGGCCTTCCCGGACACCGAAGCCTGGATCAGGGAGCAGGTCCGGCAGGAAGCGCTGCAGATCAAAAAGCACCTGCTGAGTCGAGCCCAGACCGGCGCGATGGCCAGGGCAATTAAGTCGATTGGGATCCGCGAGACATATAAGCCAGCCGAACTGGCTAAGCCGTTTGTGTTCCCAAAGCTGGTCGCCGAATTCGATCTGAATCATCCTGAGGACCGGGCTTTTCTGCGCGCGCAAGCCGCCGGAGCCATCGACCAGCTCTATCAGCCGGTCCAGCGGGCCACTGAACCGCAAGTGGCCCTCGTGGCCTTGCCAGAACAGACGGCAGCCACGGCCCCGGCGATCGAATTTCATGCCCCGCCCGATAGCCCTCCTGTCGGTTCGCTCCCAGCCCTGGACGACGGCCTCCGGATGGATTTTTCGGCGGCGGACCCCAAGGGCCAAAAAGAGGTTCTGGATCGTCTGATTCAGCAGAAGGGCTATCGCGGGAAGGTCACGGGCGACATGGAAAAATGGTCGGCCCCACAGCGGTCAGGATTTTTCGAGCGGCTAGTCGTCATGCCGGATGTCCAGAAGCCTGGAGGCGATCCGCTCCCGTTTGAATAACCCCTACGGCGGGCTTTCGTAGGGTGCGCCATTTAACCTGGAGGTTCATGATGATCAGAGCCCTGCACCTCGGCGACATTCACCCCAACAACAGCGCGACGTTCGCCGGCAAGATGGCGATCGATCCCGACACTGGACAAAATCTGGCCCTGACGGACCTGCACAAGAGCCTGGAGTTCGTCTACGCCCATGCCACGCAGAACAAAGCCAAGCGATTCGACCTGGCGCTCCTGCCGGGCGATGTGTTCGATTCCCACAAGCCTCATCCCAACGAGATCCGGATCCTGAGGTCGTTTGTGGAGCGCCTCACGGACTACATGCCGGTCGTGATGATTCCAGGGAACCACGACATGAGCCAGAACCCGATGGACGCGACGGCCCTGGAGGCCCTAAAGGGCCTCGACAACGTCTACGTCGTGGAGCGGCCCGAGAGCCTGTTGATGACGATCGGAGGAGCACCGGTGCGGATTTGCTGTCTGCCGTATCCCACGAAGGGCCGGCTCCTCACCCAGGAGGCCTTGATCGACAAGAGCCCCGAGGAGATCACGGCTCTGATCAATCAGAGCCTGGCCGCGATCGTGCGGAACTTTGCGGCCGAGCGGGAATCCGGCGTCTTGCATGTCCTGCTGGCCCACGGCTCGGTCGCCAGTGCCCGCGTGGGAGACCAGCCAAGGGACCTCTCGCACGACATCCTGATCCCGCGGGACGACTTCGGCGCCTTCGACTATGTGGCACTCAACCACATCCACCAGCCCCAGGTGATCACGCCCAATGCTCATTACAGCGGGAGCCTGATGCGGGCCAGCTTCGGTGAAGAGAATGAAGATAAGGGCTTCAACGTGGTCGAGCTGGAGGCCGGCCAGCCGCCGGTCGTGCGGCACGTCCACAACCCGCACGCCCGGACCTACTGCACGATCACCAGCCAATCCCTGGAGGCCGCCAATGCCTACCCGGAGGGTCTCAAGGACGGCATTGTCTGGCGATTCCGAGACCGCCTGACCGATGAGCAACACCAGGCGATCAAGCCGACACTCGACCGTCTGGCCGCCAGCACCCCCTGGTTTCAGGTCTCGGTCGACCGGGTCGAGGAGACCCGCGCGCGCGATACCGGCATGACGGCCGTCATGAGCACCGACGACGCGCTCCTGCGGGCCCTAACCGGGCACGCCGATCCGTCCGAGTTGCCGGAGCTGCTGGCCAAACATCGGGCTATCGAGCAAGAGGTTGGTTGATATCTGATGGATCTGTGGGCCATGTAATGCGACCGCAACCAAGGGAGACACCGCCATGAAACTTGAACAGATTCACCTGAAGAATTTTGGATCATACCGAGAGGCCTCAATCGATCTGCGTCGCATCGCTCAGGCCGTCGTGTTGGGGCAGAACGGCGCTGGCAAGAGCACGGCTTTTATCGATGCCGTCTTAGCGGGACTATACGGGAAGGCTCGAAGTAGTATGGACGACATGATCATGACCGGCGAGACCGACATGATGGTCTCGGTGATTTTTTCGCTCGCTGGACAACGTTACCGGGTCATACGCAAGCGCAGCGTCAGGACCAAAGCCGGCAAAAGTGACCTGGAACTCCAGGTCCAACAGGGTGGCCAGACAGAAGAGACCGGCACGGTCGATGTCGAGTGGACTCCGATCAGCGGCGGACGGCTTAACGAGACCCAGGAGAAAATTATCCAACTGCTGAATTGCGATCAGGACCTCTTGACCGCGACGGCGTTCTTCCTGCAAGGGCAAGCGGATCGATTCAGTCGAGCGACCCCATCAGAGCGAAAAACGATCCTGGCCTCCATCTTGCGGCTCGATCTATACGCAATTCTGAAACAGGCCGCCAGCCGAGCCGCTTCCAGGATCGAGGACCGGAAGACCGTCAAGGCCACCCAACTGAACGATCTGCAGGCCACTGAGAACCAGCTCGTTGATGAGCGAGCCTGGATCCAGGCCCTGGCCCAGCAACAACAGGATGCCGTCGAGGCATATCGAGCATTGGATGCGGCCCATGCCCAGCACCTCGAGCAAAGGGCTACGTTGCAGGGCCGGATGGATAGCCTATCCACCATCACAGAACAATGTTCGCTGAACTTGACGAAGCTCCCACGCCTCCGACAGCAGGAGCAGGAGCTGCTGGAGCGGCACGGCCGGATGGAGGAGGCTAAGGCCAAACAAGCCGTGGTGGATCATGATCGCCTGACCATTACGCACCTAGAGGAGCTGCTCGCGCGTTTGGCCGAGACACGCGAGCAGCTCCTGCGGGACCGGGCCTCCCTGGAGAACCAGGCCATTACGGCGAATAGCCTGACGGCCGAGCTAGACGGGCGCCGGGCCGAGCAACGCGCCGCGCAGCCCAGGATCCAGCAGCTCCAAGAGAAAATGGGCCGCTGGGAGAAGATCCTGCAAAACCGCCAGACGATCGAGGCGAAAGTGCAGGAGCATGCAGATGCTACGCGTGCGATGGTCGAAATCGAGGAAGAGCAGGCCGATCGGGAGCGATTGATCTCTAGTGCCACTGAGTATCTCCTGGATGCCAGGGCGAACCAATCACGCATCCAGACGATCGAGACGACCATGGCGGTCATCCAGCTAGACCTAGAGAAAACGGTTGCGGCCTATCACATTCAGACCGCGAATATAGCCAGAGAAATAGAATACGATCGCGAGCAGGCACGGCTCCTTGGGCAAGTCCCCTGCGACCCAGTCCTGCAGGGCCGCTGCCAGTTCACGAGGAACGCCGTCGAGGCTCAAGCCAGGATCCCACGGCAGCAACAGGCCCTAGATGCCAGGTTGAAAAGTGACGCTGATATTATAGCCGCGCAGCGTCCTGACCTGGCTGAGCGACGGGTGCAGATGACGGCTGAGCTTGAGGCGTTCCGGTTGGTCGATTGGGCTGAGCGAATTGCGACGGGACAGCGGAAGCGGGACGCCATCCAGGCGCAAGCCCAATTGGGGCGAGTCGCAATCGAGACCCACCGGACATCCATGAAAGCCCTCGAGCGTTTCACGGTCTTGGTGCCTGAGCTGGAGCTGGCCGCCAGGGAGATCCCGGCGGTCTGCAAAGACCTCGACGACGCGATCACGGCCCAGGATATTGCCCAAAAGAACATCTCCTCCCTGGAGGCCAAACTGCTCGACCTCCAAGGGGTCCAGCAGGGCCTGGCGAGCCTCCTGGTCGCGCTGACAGAGAACGAACGGGCCAGGGCCGATACAGCCACCAGGATCCAGAGCCTGACCCTCTCTATCGGTCAGATAACCGAACAGATTTCGACGGCCGAGCGAGATCTCCCAGTGGTCGCCAGAGACCTGGCCCGCGTGATCGAAGAACGGGCCAGCCTGGAACAGATCATCAAGGCCCAGGAGCTAGAGCTGATGGGGATCGACGATATTCAGGCAGAGATCGACCAGACCCTCGCGCGCCTGCGGCATGTCGAATCCTGTCAGGCCGATAACGTCCGGGATCAGGCCCGGTTGAGCGAGGCCATCGGGAAACGCAAGGCCACTGTTGAGCAGGCCGAGCAGAGAGTCGCGGCCGGCGCCGAGCTGCGCCTGGAGATCGAGACGATGGAGCGAGACCTCAGGCAATACCGATCCCTAGCCGAGGCCTACGCGATGATCCCGACCCTCGTGTTGGAAAACGCCCTCCCTATCTTGGAGTATGAAGCGAATACCATACTGGGTAAGGTAAGTCGGACTGGAATGAGGGTTCGGTTCGATACGCAAAAAGCTCTGAAGAGCCGGGACGGCCTCGCCGAAACGCTCGATATTGCGGTTCGTGATCAGGCCGGGGAGCGGCCGCTCGAGAACTACAGCGGAGGGGAGCGATTCAGGCTCGACCTGGCGATCCGGATCGGCCTCTCGAAGCTGTTGGCCCGGCGTGCCGGATCAAAGATCGAAACCCTTGTGATCGATGAAGGTCTCGGCAGCTTGGATGAGGACGGACTGAACCAGCTGCGGGAATGCCTCACGGCTCTGGGGGACGATTTCAAGCAGATCCTGGTCATCACACACGTCGATGCCATGAAGGCAACGTTCCCCAGCCAGATCATGGTGACGAAGGACCAGCGTGGCAGCCAGGTGGAGGTGTTGGGATGAAGGCCCAACACAGCCGTAGCCGAATAGTCGGACCTGATAAATCTTATCCAATGAGACGCATACATGTTCGGACCTGATTTTTATCCAACGCCGAGAACTGTGGCGAACGCCATGCTGAAAAAGATCAATCCGGAGGCGATCCACTTCCTGGAGCCGAGCGCCGGGAAAGGCGATCTGGCCATGGCCGTGCTCAGAGCTGGCGAGATGGGTTACCACGGCCGTAGCCGATACCGCATCGATGTCATCGAGGCGCAGCCTGATTTGGTCAACGTCTTACGTGCCAAGGAAGGCCTAACCATCGTCGGCTATGACTGGCTCACCTATGCCGGAGTCTCGTACTACGACGCCATTGTGATGAACCCGCCGTTTTCAGAAGGGGCCGCGCATCTCCTGAAGGCCTGGGACTTTCTGCATACAGGCGAAATTGTCTGCCTGCTGAATCAGGAGACAATCGACAATCCCTATACTGCCGAGCGGAAACGACTGGTCACGCTCATTGCCGAGCATGGCACCATGGAATCACTCGGGGCCTGCTTTGCGAAAGCGGAACGGGCCACGGATGTGCAGGTGGCGCTGGTCTACCTAAAGAAAACGTCGGGGGATGATCGAATTGATCTCTGGGATGCGCGAGCCACGGAGCGATCAGTCGATGACGACATTGGCTCTCCAGAGTCAATGCCTGCGCTCCGCGATACGCTGGGCAACATGCAGCACTACTACGATCAGGCGCTCGAAGAGATGTTTAAGGGGTTCGCGCATATCCGCAAAGCCTCGGTGTTCATGGAGGCGCTGGGCGCACCGATCCGCGCCGCGCGAGGTGATGGCGAAGGCCCAGACATGGGCGGGATTATGAAGCTCGCCCAAACCAATGTGACGGCCGCGCGAGCGGAGTTTGCTACCAAGCTTCGGCGCGGGGCCTGGATGCATGTGTTTGAGCAAGTCGAGTTTACCAAGTGGCTCGACTCTAAACAGACCGAGGAATTACTGTGGGATTTGGAGCGAGGCAGCACCGTGCCATTCACGGCGAAGAACATCAAGGGGACGTTGACGAACATCTTTCTCCAACGGACGAAGCTGTTTGAACAGTCGGTCTGGACCGTCTTTGTCGCGTTGACGCAGCATTACAAGGGCAACACCACTGGCGATATCGGCAGTGGGGACGGGCGGACAGGGTGGAAGACCAACGACTCGTACAAGGTCAACCGCAAACTCGTGTTTCCGTATGGCTGCCGGTTCAGCTATGGCCACTTCGATCTTTGGAGCTACCGAGATGCCGGAGCGGTGTATAGCGATCTGGACCGGGTGCTGTGTGTGCTGGACGGGACAAAGTTCGAGGAGTGTCAGACTGTCGTGCAGTCCCTTCAAGATGCCTTCCATGCCAAACGTGGACAGCCTGGCACCTGCGAGAGTGCCTACTTTCATATCCGTTATTTCAAGAAGGGCACGGTGCATCTGGTCTGGAAGCGGAAAGACTTGCTGGATCGATTCAACATCACGGCCGCAGCCGGTCGGAATTGGGTAGGGGCCACCACACAACAGAATGCGGTATGAGCGGAAAGGAGCAACGATGACGAACTATCCCCTGACGTGGCCGGCCGGATGGAAGCGGACGGCGGCGGCGGATCGGCAGCAGGCGCGATTTAGTAAGAAAGTGTGGAATCGATCGACGATGAATCCTGGAGACGGGTACTACCGCACAGCACGGGTCACGATTGCCGAAGGGACCAAGCGGGGACTCGAACAGCTTCAGAAGATGGGGATGCACCAGGATGACATCGTAATTTCGACCAATCTTGAGCTGCGCCAGGATGGGCTTCCGCGCTCGAATCAGAAGGCCCCTGCCGATCAAGGCGTAGCGGTGTATTGGAAGAAGCGTAAGGATGCCCAGCATAAGGTGATGGCGATCGACCAATACACGACGGTCGCGGACAACCTGGCGGCGATTGCGGCGACTCTGGAGGCCATGCGTGCGATTGAACGGCATGGGGGAGCCGTCATTCTCGAGCGGGTGTTCCAAGGATTTCAAGCGTTGCCCGCGCCGAATACGTGGCGGGCCGTGATGGGGTTCGCGGAAGATGAAACGCCAGATTTCGCCGTCACCGTCAAAGCGCGATACCACAAGCTGGCCCTCCAGCATCACCCCGATATCAAGGGTGGTGACGACGCCAAGATGCAGGAGCTGAATTGGGCGTACGGCGAAGCGGAGAAGGAGCTGATAGCGCGGTTGTAACAATCGGTCGGAGCGGCGTCAGGTGACACTGGCGCCGCCCCTGGCCACGGCACGGGCGATAGGAGGCCCGCACACATGGTTGGACGCAGAATACCACGACGGACGACAGAGGGGGGAGTGCGACGAGTCACGGTTTCGAGATGGGAACTGTGGGCGGTGGGGATAGGGTTCATGATCGGCACAATCTGGTGGGGGCTGGACTTGCTCGTGCGTGGGATAGACAACAAACTAGAGAAACTAGAGCAGCGGGAAAATGATCGTGAGGAGGACCAGTACCATGACTGAACGCCCGATCCTCATGACCCAGGGCAACGCGCAGAAGTGTCACGACGGCACGAAGACGATGACGCGGCGGACGAGTGGACTCTCCATTATCAACGAGCGTCCCAATGAGTGGGACCTCATGTTGTTTGACGGGGAACTTGCGCAGTTCTCCCGTTGCAGGGGGTCCGCAAGAGCGTCGATCCGGTGTCCCTATGGTCAAGTGGGGGATCGGCTGCGAATCAACGAGCCTCACTATCTCTACGGTCACTGGAAGAAGAATGGCACCACAAAAACGGGGCGGCAGAAATGGCGGTTCGCCTGCGATCCATCGCGGGGCGCGCGATTTCCTGACCGTGCGCCGAACCGTGTCTTGCGCGGGCCGCTCGCGATTGATGGCTGGTTCCGTCGGCATGCGCGATTTATGCCGAAGTGGGCGGCTCGCACCGTGGTGGAGATTACCGAGCTGCGCATTGAGTGGGTGCAGGCGATCACACCGGAGGAGGCGCGGGCGGAGGGGTGTGAGGATGCGATCTGTGCCCTTGGCGCGTTCGCGGAATTGTACGACTCCATCTACGGCCAAGGTAGCTGGGCGCGCAACGATTGGGTCTGGGTGATCGGATTTAGGAGGGTGGGGGGATGATGAAAATACAACGATGCGAGAATCCTCGGACGTTAAAGGCTGAGGCGGGGTTGATCTCATGACGCGCACGAACATTGAATGGACCGACGTTACCTGGAATCCGGTTCGTGGTTGCGCGATGGTCTCCGCTGGCTGCGAACACTGCTATGCGATGAAGCAGGCGCATCGGTTTAGCGGCCCCGGCCAACCCTACGCAGGCCTGACGGAGATTGGGGCGCAGGGACCACGGTGGACCGGGAGGATCACGCTGGTGCCGGAGATCTTGGATGCACCGTTGCGCCGGCGGCAACCAAGACGGATCTTCGTGAATTCGATGAGCGATTTGTTTCATGAGGATGTGCCGCAGGATTTTATTCATGAAGTGTTCGCAGTTATGGCGCTGTCGCCGCAGTACACGTTTCAGATTCTCACAAAGCGACCGGAGCGGATGCGGCAATTGTTGGACGACAAGGACTATTTTTTCTGGTCACTCGTGGAAGGGCACGCGCAACGCATCTATTCAGAGCAGCACCCTGAGGAGAACCGTGACGCGATAAGCATGGGGCTGGCGGTGCATGGCCCCCTTCCCAACGTCCACCTGGGCGTGTCGGTGGAGGATCAGGTGACGGCGGACGAGCGCATTCCGATTCTGTTGCAGACTCCCGCCGCCGTGCGGTGGGTGAGCCTCGAACCGTTGTTGGGCGCGGTGAACGTGACGAAGTTTTTCCCGCGCCCGCTCTATCACTGCGTGGGCTGCGGGAGAGAGTTGTTGCGAGAGAGCTGCGGCAAATGCAGCACGGAGAATAATACCGAAACCAATGCGACCGGCGGGCTCAATTGGGTCGTGTGCGGCGGAGAAAGCGGCCCGCGTGCCAGGCCCTGTGACGTGGCCTGGATCAGGTCGGTTGTGCAGCAATGCGATGAGGCAGGGGTGCCCTGTTTCGTCAAACAGCTCGGGGCGAAGCCGTATGCGGTTGAGGGCTCAGTGACAGCGCGAGAATGGGGCGCATTCAATGCCGCTGTCGCGCCGATGGATGATACCGGGCAGATCCATTGCCGAAACCGAAAAGGCAAGGATATGACCGAGTGGCCGGCCGATTTGCGGATTCGGGAATTTCCGCGATGAGTATTTCCTGTCGGCAGTTCATGAAGATCTCAGCTGGCACGGTGAACGCGATTACCCTTGCCTGGTGTGTGTTGCCGGGGGCGTTGTTGCGAGAGAATGGAGCGGGGCAGTTTTAACGATAGGAGGGGCGATCATGGGGGACCGTGGAAACATTGTGATGAAGGACGGCAATCAAGAAATATTTTTCTACACCCAATGGCGTGGCGAGGAGCTGCTGACGGTGGTGCGGTCGGCGCTGGCCCGTCGTCAACGATGGGATAACAGCCCCTATTTGAGTCGGATGGTGTTTTGCGAACTCGTGAAGGGGCGCGTGGATGATGCCGCGGGGTTTGGGATTTCGACCGAGCGAGATGATTTCGAGCATGATGATGTCGTGGTGGATGTGAGGAATCGTGTGGTCTACACCCGTAAGCCTCAAGAGGGGGAGGACGTGCGGACGAGTGACGCGCTGAGCTTCGAGGTATTCATTACCGCGAATAATGCGGAGACGGCGTTCCCAGATTATTAACCCACAAGGTGCAGCCATGACTCAACCGGACTGGGCGCAGAAGATTGGGGAGAGGTTCACAGAGAAATGGATGGCAGGTACAGATGCACTTGATGAGCTTGTCGCAAAGGAAGTGCGTGCCGAGCATCGCCGCGCCGTGCGGATCGTGGAGCGGGCCTTACTGAACGATGAGGTCGTGAGGTACGAGAATGCGGCCTACTGCAACGGATATCGCGAGGCGTGCGCTGACATCCTCGCCGCGCTGCTGAAGGGGCGGGAGAAGAAAGGACG
The DNA here is from genome assembly GCA_022226955.1 of Nitrospira sp. NCBI lineage: Bacteria > Pseudomonadati > Nitrospirota > Nitrospiria > Nitrospirales > Nitrospiraceae > Nitrospira > Nitrospira sp. The sequence continues at coordinate 2,287,374 of CP092079.1, read as the reverse complement.
GTGAGACGTGGAATGGATTCTTATCGTTGGCATGTGGGCCGGAGCACTATAGCGTGCCCAGACGGTGATTGAGAAATGGAGGAAGTCATGACCATCCTAACGCGCGAGCAGATCCACGCATTACGGCAGGCCTGGGCGACGAATCCCGGCAGCACGCATTACGAGGCCTGTTGGGAGGTCCACCCACGCTGCCAAGTCGTGCGGCTCCTCGACGCCTACACCGATCTGCTGACGCGGGTGGAGGAATTGGAGGAGGAACGCGATCTTGCCATCGCCCATGACCGGCAACCCTATCCCACGGCCTCCGCCTATGAGCAGGTGTGCGCGGTATTGGAGCGGACGAAACAGGACCTCGCGTCTGTGACCGTCGAGCGCGATGACCTGTTGGCGAAAGGGGATGAGCTGGAGCGGCAGGTGGCGGAACTGAAAGCGCTGAAAACCCCTGACAGTACGTTCACGTACTGCGCCTTCTGTGGTGAGCAATCGCCGATGGACGAGCACAATGAAGATCTTTCTGCACATATCAAGGTTTGCTCGAAGCATCCTATGCGCGACGTTGAGGCCGACGTCACGCGGCTTCGGGAGGCGCTGGAGATCGCGCAGGAGTACATCCAGGGGTGGACCTCGACAGATGTGGATTATGGGAAGCGTGGGCGGGAGTGCCAAGACGTCAAGGCTGCAATCACCCAGGCCCTCGCGGAGCCAGAGGAAGCGCGATGAAGATCGACCACAAGCCATGTCTGATGGGCCTGCGATCACGCCTCGACTATCACTATCAGGGGATACGCTACCGACCGACCTTGGGGTATAACTTGACGCCAGACCAGGAACGTCGAGAAGCCCTGACGGTCATCCAACAGATCCACGATCAAGTTCACCAAGCGTCGGCTGTCGACGGCCTGACATTTGCGGCATTTATTCCAACCTATCTGAAGCGTATGCGGATCAAGGGCCGAACAGGGATCGCGCGAAACCAGAAACTCATAGAGCAACACCTGGTTCCATTTTTCGGTCGCCTGTCTCTGCGGGAGATCCGCCTGAGCCACGGCGAAGACTATATTGACCACCGACAGCGTCTGGTTGATCTCGCCGGCGCCAGAACCGTTGCGGATGGAACGATCGAGCGCGAATGCGCGGTCCTGTCGGCCATTATCAACCTAGCGGTGGAGCACGAGCACGTAGAGCGAAACCGGCTCAGGGCCATGCCGGTGCCCCAAGGGATTAAGCGTGAGCGAGTCGCTACCCGCGACGAACTCAGGAGCCTCCTCGGGAAGGCCAGCCCACCTTTGCGGAGGGCTATCGTGCTGGCGATCAATATCGGACTCCGTCAGGGTAAACTCGTTGCGATTGAGCAAGGCTGGATCCGCTCGGCTCCAGACGGCCCGTGGCTGCATCTGCCGGCCCCGACGACCCGCACCAAGGGCAACCCTCCCAAGATCCCAATCAATATGATGGCGGCTGACGCGTTGACCGTTGGCGTGGTGTATTTGCAGCGCAAACGCATCTTTGATAACTGGAGCCGCCCCACCAGCCTGAGCCATGAATTCCAAAAGCTCTGTGGACGATGTCAGATCGATGGCCTCACGTTTCATGACCTGCGCCATACGTTCGCCACAGCCCTCAAGGGCCTCGGGGTGGATTTTGAGATGCGAGAGATCCTGCTGGGCCACAAGCTCCCCGGCCTCGTAAGCCTCTATAGCCACGACACACCGGAGTATGATAGAAGGCTCCGGATGGCGACGACACAGCTCAGCCAATACTGGCAATCCTCCCTGGATGGCACAAGCACTGGCACAAGGGTTTCCGAGCCATCAGCAGAATCACATAAATCCGCAGAACAACAGGCGTGAGTCGGTAGCTCAGTCGGTAGAGCATCGCCCTTTTAAGGCGAGGGCCCTGGGTTCGAGTCCCAGCCGACTCACCACATCATCTCTCTAGCGCTTTCAAGTACCCAGCTCGCGGCGTCAATATCCCTTCCCACCAACTAGTAGATAGCCAGGCAAGACGGCATGCAGGCTGTTTTTCGAGCTTCGTTCGGTTTGCGATCGCCGGGCTCGTCGCATGTCTATGGAGGTGTTTTTGGCCTCTGTTGTCTTGACTCTGAAGTAGGGGGTCTGTTTTATTTGGCGAATATTTTTGTAGAATTGACGCCAGCGACGTATCTCTTGCTCTCTGAGCTGATTGCAGGGGCCGTTGCCTCAGGCTGAGATGGGTGTGAAGGATTGTCGCAACACACGCGAGGTAACGGATGTGGAGTGGATGGCGGTATAGGGTTGTAAGCTGTCACGCTTCAGTGGAAGAACATTTGTCGAATGGTTGTCCTCTCCAACCGGTTGGGGAGGTTTGTGCGTGAGCCGCCCGCCGACGTCCCAGCCCGGTCAATACGGACCTGAGCCATCAAGCATAGCCCCTACAAACGTGCTTCAGCGCTCGTGGCGCGGCCGGTCAATATCGATCCTTGTAAAAGTTGGCTTGGTGTTTGGCGGACTGTCGCTGGCGTTCGGCCTGATACTCTTGACCACATCCAGCTTGACACAGCAACTGATGGGGATGGGCAAAGCGATTGAACAGGCGGGAGCGGAACGAATGGGGCTGTACAGGCTGGCCTCTCTGATTCAGCGATTGCCGGGTACCGGATCAGGAAAAGAAGCGGAGTTGATCCGAGCCGAAGTCGTGCAGTTGGAGCGGGTCTTGGCAGGGCTCCGCTTTGGGACCCTTGAACATGGGGCTGTTGCGGATATCAATCCAAAGCTTTCAAGCCAGATGCAGCATGTGCAGGATCGTTGGTCGATTCAGTTGCGGCCTGTGTTGGAACGGGCGTTAGCCGCGCGGGGTGAAGATTTAGTCCGGCAACAGCAGGAGTACCTGACGCTGACCGACGATTTCATCACCGACATGGACGGCATCGTGCAGTCCGTCGAGCAAGAGTCAGCCGCTCGCCTGAATTGGCTCTACCGGTTGCAGGTCGGGTTTCTCGCGGCATCCTTCGGATTGACGGCGGTGGCGCTGATGTTTCTGCATAAGGTGATGCGCGCACCGCTCAAACAATTGACGGAGGGAGCTGAGCGCATGGCGGCTGGCGAGCTTCACACAACCATCAAAGTGGATACACAGGATGAATTGGGGCAGCTCGCGCGGACATTTGAGCGTATGGCGGAGACCATTCAGAGTCGCATTGAGGAAATAAAGGCCTTGCATGCGACGGGAGAAGAAATCGGCATGCTGGAACCGGGAGGGCTTGAGGGCGTGTTGCGCCGGATCGTCGATCGGGCGTCGGAGTCTCTGGATGCCGATCTCGCGCTTGTGATGGTTCCCCATCCGACGATGGAATGCTGGCTGGTGGAGGCGGCATCCGGCACCGCATTTGACCGGATCCGGGAGCAGATCATGCTTTTCGAAGAGACGCCGTTTTCCAACCAGGCGTTTGAAACCAAGCGGCCGGTCGTCGTCACAAATTTGTCCGAATACGCGGACAGGGCCGTTCGATTTCGCGATCAATTCGGAGCCAAGAGCTATATGGCGGTTCCGTTGGTGGGTCCGCATGAATGCTGCGGGGTGCTGGTCTTGTTGAGTCTGACACGGGTGCGGACGTTTACGGAGTGGGATATCCACTTGGCCCAGCAATTCGCATCCTATGCGGCGGTGACGATGGAAAATGCGCGGTTGTTCGAGGCGGTCGAGTCCGAGTCGAACACGTTGCGCGCGAAACTTGAGGCGGTCGAACGGAAGGTCGCCGAATTGATCCATGAGGTAAAAGCGCCGGCTGGGCGAGTGGCCGAGTTCGCGTCCTGGATCGAACGCGATTATGGACACCATCTTGAAAGCAAAGGGCTGCAATATCTCGCGTGGATTAAGAACGAAGGAAAAGATCTGGCCTCGCTCGCCGAGCGAACGCTGGATCTTGCGCGGATTAAGCACGAGCCGTCTTCGATGGAAAGCGTTGACGTCGATTCGGTGATTCGCGAAGTTCTTGCCGTGCTGGAGGATGAGTGCGTGAAAAAGCAGGTCAGGGTGACCATCGCGCCGAACCTGCCTCGCTTGGAGTGCCGGCGTATTCATGTCAAGCAGGTGTTCGATAACCTGATCGAAAATGCCATCAAGTACATGGGCGATCAGCCGGCTCCGCACGTGGAAATCGGCACAGCCGAAAATGAGCGCGGCGTGCTGCTCTACGTGCGCGATAATGGAGTGGGCATCGATGCCGCGATGTTCGATCGTATTTTCCTTCCCTTCCAGCGGCTGGCGGCCGAAGGCATTCCCGGGTCGGGAATTGGCCTGTCGATTGTAAAAACCGTCGTTGAGCAGTACGAGGGAACGGTCCGTGTGGAGTCGGCTCCTGGCGCCGGGAGCACGTTCTTCATCCGTCTTCCTGTGTTGTCCACGGCCCGGCGGATCCCCGACTCTCAGAGCCCGCCCGTTCCGGCATTGTGATCCGGCGTCAAGGGGCGCATGTATTACTGAACCAGGAGTGAATGCGATGTACGGTATCACCGACAAGGTCTTTACTATTTTGCTGGTCGAGGATAACGGCGGGGATGTGGAAATGTTCCTTCGCACCGTCGAGGAGGATTTGCCCAGGCGGGAGGACGAGGATGTTGAATTGGTCATCGCCGCGCGCGCGGAAGGCGGCCTGCAGATTCTCAGCGAGCGCCGAGTGGATCTCGTCATTTCCGATGTGCGCCTTCCCGGGATGAGCGGGATTGAGCTGTTGCAGCGGGTTCAGGCCATGGATCGGCGCATCCCGGTCATTATGGTGAGCTGGGTCGATACGGTCGACGTAGCGGTCGAAGCCATGCGGTGCGGTGCGTTCGATTACGTGATGAAGCCGTTTGAAAAGCTGGACCTTGTGGCGCGCATTCATCGCGCCATGCGCATATCGGAAATCCTGTACCGCTACGAGCCCTCGCAGCAGGAAGAGGCGCTGCCATTTACCGATTTGATCGGCATCAGTCCGGCCTTTAGGAACGTAGCGGCGATGATTGAAGGCGCCGCCCGGGTGCAATCGACCACGCTGATTATCGGGGAGACTGGAACGGGAAAGGAAATGATTGCCAGGGCGATCCATGAACGCAGTGAGGATCGTAACGGGCCTTTTCAGGTCGTGGATTGCACCAGTTTCACCGAAGGGACCGCCGATAGTGAATTATTCGGCCACGTGCGAGGCGCCTTCACCGGTGCGGTGACGAATAAATTGGGGCTCATCGAGCATGGCGGCGGGGGGACGGTGTTTTTGGATGAGATCGGCGATCTGCCGCTGGCGTTGCAGACAAAGTTGCTGCGGGTGCTGGAGGTCGGGGAAGTGCGCGCCGTGGGCAGTGTGTCGCCGAAGAAGGTCAGTGTGCGGTTCATTGCCGCGACGAATCAGGAGCTGACAGAAAAGGTCAAACGGAACGAGTTCCGAAAGGATCTGTTTTTTAGGCTCAATGTCATGGCGATCAAAGTGCCACCGTTGCGCGAGCGAACAGAGGATATTCCTCTTATTGCCAGGCATTTTATTGCGCGGTACACCAAAGAGTTTGGAAAGTATGTGGACGGGTTGCATCCTTCAGCGGTGACAGAACTTGTGGCGTATTCCTGGCCCGGCAATGTGCGTGAATTGCGTAATGTGATCGAGCGGGCGGTGATGCTGGCAAAAGGGGATCGGATCAGCCGTACGGACGTTGTCGGCCTTCTTCAGGTCGTTGATTCCGTTGATCGATCGCAGGACGATTATCTCTCGTTACCCTATGCCAAAGCCAAAGAGAAAGTGCTGGAGGAATTTAGCCGCCGGTATATCAAGGCCAAGCTCGATCATCATCAAGGTAATGTCACGCATGCGGCGGTCGAAGCAGGGTTGCCGAGGTCCTATTTCCATGAAATCATGCGGCGATATTTGAAAGAGTGAATTCAGGTAGCGATGTCATTTTTTACTGACAGTTTCCTGCGCAATCAGCCGAAATCAATGAATTGGAGAAGCTTTTGAGATCAATCTCACCCTGTCATCTTCAGCTGACACCGTAAAGCTATTATTTTTCGCCATGTTATTTATGTCTGCCGCAATGATAGTCAGTAATAACTGACGCCTGTTTTTCTTGCTCAGATTTCCACTGCGACACGATTCCGTTGTTGCTTCATAACACATTGTTTTCACGCTTATAAATTGATTGTGACTGTGAAGTGTCCAGTCGTTGTATTGGCATGGGCCTTGTAATTGTTTGGCGTGAACCATTCGAGGTGTTGTGTTCGTTTTGCCTGCGGGTGGAATTTATCAGAAGGGGGGTGGTGGGGTCGGTTGTAGAGAGGAAGGCGGTCCGTGGGCTCGGTGAGCCCTCAACTTAGGAGGTGTGCACAATGTTTTTGTCACGCAGACAGTTTTTGAAAGTCTCTGCGGGAACGGTGGCCGCGGTGGCGG
>CP092079.1:2215576-2280883 GCA_022226955.1 Nitrospira sp. | reverse complement strand
CGTTTTGCTGCGCGGCACGAAGAAGGAAGACGTGGAGCGCGGGATGGTGTTGTGCAAGGCGAAGAGCATCACGCCGCACACGAAATTCAAGGCGGAGATCTATGTGTTGACGAAGGAAGAGGGCGGCCGGCACACCCCGTTTTTCAACGGGTATCGCCCGCAGTTCTATTTCCGGACGACGGACGTGACGGGGATTGTCTCGCTGAATCCGGGCGTAGAGATGGTCATGCCGGGCGATAACGTGAGCGTGACGGGGGAATTGATCAGCCCGATCGCCATGGAGCAGGGGCTCCGGTTCGCGGTGCGCGAAGGCGGCAAGACGGTGGGCTCCGGGGTGGTCACTGAAATTCTGGCGTAACGTATTTTATTTAGCCGATAGGCTGGGGAGCTGAGCGTGAAGGTCGATCAAAGAATCAGAATCCGTTTGCGCGGATTTGACTACCGAGTGCTCGATCAATCGGTGGCGGAAATCGTCGAGACGGTCAGGCGGAGTGGGGCGAAGGTCGTCGGTCCTATTCCGTTGCCGACCAAGATCGAAAAGTTCACCGTGCAGCGATCGACACACGCTGACAAAAAGTCGCGAGAACAATTTGAGATGCGGACGCACAAGCGTCTTCTCGATATCATGCAGCCCACGCCTGAGACGATGGATTCGTTGATGAAGCTGAATCTCGCCGCTGGTGTGGATGTTGAGATTAAGTTGTGATCTAGGGCTTGATTGAAGGGTTGAACGAGATGACAAACGGGTTGCTTGGAAAAAAGTTAGGGATGACGCAAGTATTCGACGAAAGTCGATTGACGCCGGTGACGGTGATCGAGGCTGGTCCTTGCCGTGTGGTGACGGTCAAGACGAAAGAGCGCGATGGCTATGAGGCGGTTCAGTTGTCCTATGGGGAAGTGAAAGAGCGAAAGCTCTCGAAAGCTGAGCTCGGCCATTTGAAGAAGCAGCAGGCTCCGGCGACTCGTGTGCTTCGCGAATTTGAGAAGGTTGGTGAAGCGACGGTTGGCGAGTCGGTCACTGTGGGTATGTTTAAGAAGGGCGATTGGGTCGATGTGGTCGGTGTCTCGAAGGGTAAGGGATTTCAGGGTGTTGTGCGGCGTCACAATTATGCCGGCGGTCCTGAGTCTCATGGTTCGATGTTTCATCGTCATCCCGGTTCCATGGGAGCGAGTTCGTATCCATCGCGAGTCTGGAAGGGCAAAACGCTGCCTGGTCACATGGGCGATGAGCGCGTTACGGTGCAGCGCCTGAAGGTGGTGGATGCAAGGCCTGAAGAGAACTTGCTTTTCGTTCGGGGTGCCATTCCCGGTGCGACGAATGGTCTTATTGTCGTTAGAAAGTCGAAGAAGGGTTAGGACATGCCCACGGTCGATGTCGTAGATCTACAAAGCAAGAAGGTCGGAACCGTCGATTTGCCGCAAGCGGTGTTCGGTTGCGAGCCTCGCGCGTCGTTGGTTCATGAGGCCGTCGTCATGCAGCGGGCTTGCGAGCGGCAGGGAACGGCATCGACGTTGCGCCGCAGCGAAGTCAGCGGTTCAGGAAAGAAGCCTTGGAAGCAGAAGCATACGGGCCGCGCCAGGGCCGGTTCATTGCGTTCCCCTGTGTGGAGGCATGGCGGGATCGTTTTCGGGCCGAAGCCGCGGGACTATTCGTACACCATGCCGAAGAAAAAGTATCGCGCTGCACTGCAGAGTGCGCTGTCGGCGAAGCTGGCCGATGGAAAAGTGATTGTGGTGTCTGATTTTTCTCTGGCTCAGCCGAAAACCAAGTTGCTGGCAAAGGCCTTGGACCAATTTGGTCTCGGAGAGACGGCGTTGCTGGTGGCGGCCGATACTCAAGTGGCTATGTCGCAGGCTGCCCGCAATCTCTCTTCCGTGAAGGTTGTCAGCGCCGGTCAATTGAACGTATACGACGTGGTGCGAGCTGGTGTGGTGGTGATTCATGAAGGCGAGCTTGCCCGTGTCGCAGAGGTGTGGTCATGAAGCTGGATATGCATGCGGTGCTGGTACAGCCGTTGTTGACGGAAAAGCTCACGGGAATTCGTGAGACCACTAATACGGTTGGTTTCATCGTTCATCCTGATGCGAATCGCGTTCAGATCAAGCAAGCCGTTGAAACGCTTTTGAAGGTGAAGGTGGCCAGGGTCAACGTGATGAACGTTCTGGGGAAGGTAAAGCGGCTTGGTCGATTCTCTGGGAAACGGTCTGATTGGAAGAAGGCATTTGTCACGTTGAAAAAAGGCGAAAAGCTCGAAATGTACGAGAGTGCATAGGGTTGATGGAAGGTAGGGCTGAGCATGGGATTGAAATCATATAAGCCAACGTCTGCAGGGCGCCGCGGGATGACCGCCGTCACGACGGAAGGGTTGAGCAAGAAGAGACCGGAAAAATCGCTGACGTCGTTTAATCTTCGCACGGGTGGGCGAAATACCGATGGACGTACGACGGTCCGTTTTCGTGGGGGTGGGCACAAGCGACTCTATCGGAAGATTGACTTTAAGCGGGACAAGGTTGGTATTCCTGCAAAGGTGGTTTCGATCGAATATGACCCTAATCGATCTGCCCGTATTGCGTTGTTGAATTACGTAGATGGCGAGAAGCGATACATTCTCGCTCCTGTGGGTTTGACGGTCGGCACGATGGTTCAGTCCGGTGCGGATGCCGAGGTGCGGCCTGGAAATGCGCTGCCTCTTTCCAGTATGCCGTTGGGAACGACCATTCATAATATCGAGCTGAAGGCAGGAAAAGGTGGCCAGCTCATTCGCAGCGCCGGCGGTTCTGCTCAGGTGATGGGGCGTGACGGCGACTATGTTCAGATTCGTTTGAAGTCGGGAGAGATGAGAAAGATTTTATCTGCGTGCATGGCGACGGTTGGCCAAGTCGGCAACGTCGATCATGAGAACGTGAGTGTCGGCAAGGCTGGCCGGACCAGATGGAAGGGTAAGCGCCCTCACGTTCGTGGTGTTGTGATGAATCCTGTCGACCATCCGCACGGAGGAGGAGAGGGGAAATCGGGCCAGGGTAATCCTCATCCGGTTTCTCCGTGGGGCCAGCCAACCAAGGGCTATAAGACCAGACAAAACAAGAAGACGGACCAGTTCATTATCGCGCGACGCAAGTCAGGGGTACGCAATGGCTAGATCGATTAGCAAGGGCGCTTTTGTCGACGATCATTTGCTGAAAAAAGTCGAGCATATGAATGAGACGAAGGAGCGAAAGATTATTAAGACCTGGTCGCGTCGTTCGACCGTCATTCCCGACATGATCGGGCATACGCTCGCGGTGCACAATGGAAAGAAGTTTATTCCGGTCTTTGTGACTGAAAACATGGTTGGGCACAAGCTCGGTGAGTTTGCTCCGACTCGTTTCTTTAAGGGGCACGGTCAGGCGAAGACGGAAAAGGCTGTTGCGCTCAAGTAGCCTGCCGGTTGAATTAGTGTCCGCTCAGCGATTGGGTAAAGGATAAGGATATGACTGAAGCACGTGCGATTCTTAGATTTGTTCGGGTGGCTCCTCGGAAGGCTCGGCCGGTCATCGATATGATTCGCGGTCAGCAGGTTCCTCAGGCGCTGGCCATGTTGAAGCTCACTCCTCGGCAAGCGGCGCGCGTCGTTGAAAAAATTCTTCGATCGGCCGTGGCGAATGCCGAGCAGAAAGAAATGGGCGATAGTGAATCGATGGTGATTTCGAAAGCCTTTGTCAACGGCGGGCCAATCTTGAAGCGCTTTCGGGCTCGCTCTCAAGGTCGGGCGAATTCAATTCATAAGCGCACAAGTCATATTACGGTAGTGGTTGCCGCCCCATCGGTCGGCGATGCCAAGAAGTCGGCATAACAACGATCACAATCTAGCTAAGGCAGGCTGAGGCAAGATTTTATGGGTCAGAAAACACATCCAATTGGGTATCGGCTTGGCTATAACGTCACGTGGAATTCTCGGTGGTATGCCGGGAAGGACTATGCCAAGCTTCTTCACCAGGACATCAAGATCAGAAAAGTCGTCAAGGCGAGGCTTTTTCATGCCGGTGTCTCAAAGGTTGAGATCGAACGCTCTGGCGACCAGACTCGCGTCATCATTCATACGGCTCGCCCAGGCATCATTATCGGGCGGAAGGGTGCCGAGGTCGATAAGTTAAAGGCCGATCTCGAAAAGCAGTACGGCGGGCAGGTGTATATCACTGTGAAGGAAATTAAAAAGCCTGAACTGGACGCTCAGTTGGTGAGTGAGAATGTCGCTACCCAGCTGGAAAAGCGCGTAGCGTTCAGGCGCGCAATGAAGCGCAGTGTGCAATCTGCCCTTCGGCTCGGCGCTCAAGGCATTAAGATTATGGTCGCGGGACGTTTGGGTGGAGCGGAAATCGCCCGCACGGAGTGGTATCGCGAAGGGCGGGTGCCGCTACATACGCTTCGCGCCAATGTCGACTATGGCTTTGCTGAAGCCCATACAACAATGGGGCAGATCGGTGTGAAAACGTGGCTCTTCAAGGGAGAGTTGCTGCCAGCTCAACCGGTCAAGTCGGATTCATTTCTCGAACGGCGGCTCGGGTAAGGAGAACGCACTGTGTTAGCGCCAAAGAAAGTTAAGTTTAGAAAGATGCAGAAGGGCCGTATGCGTGGCAAGGCCTATCGCGGCGGTCAGATTACCTTGGGCGAGTTTGGCCTGAAGGCGCTTGAGCCAGGATGGGTCACAAGTCGGCAAATTGAAGCCGCGCGTATCGCCATTACTCGTTTTGTGAAACGGGGCGGGCAGGTGTGGACGAGAATTTTCCCGGATAAGCCGATTACGAAGAAGCCGGCGGAAACTCGAATGGGTAAAGGTAAAGGAAATCCTGAGTACTGGGTTGCCGTTGTGAAGCCTGGCCGTATTTTGTATGAAATGGACGGCGTGCCGTTGGATGTGGCGAAAGAGGCATTCAGGCTGGCGTCGCACAAATTGCCGGTGGCGACGAAGTGTGTTGCCCGCGGTGAATTTTAATCAAGTCTCATAGCGGTTCGAGGAGTAGGTGTCATGGCGTTGGATTTGAAAGAGTTGCGGCAATTGACGGCCCCTGAGTTGGTCGAGAAGGAAAAGCAATTAGTGCAGGAGTTGTTCAACTTGCGCTTCCAGTTGGGTACCGGTCGATTGGAAAATCCAATGCAGATCAGAAAGACCAAGCGTGAGATTGCTCGGGTGAAGACGGTTTTGCAGGAAGTCTCGCAGGCTGAGACGAAAAAGTAGGGGGTTCCGATTATGTCCGATGCTGTGAAGAAGCGTGAGTGGGTTGGTCGTGTGTTGAGCAATAAGATGAACAAGACCGTTGTGGTCTCTGTGGAGCGCTCGGTGACGCACCCGCTGTATCGCAAAGTCATGCGAAGAATCTCGAAGTTCAAGGCGCATGATGAGCAGAATGTCTGCAAGATCGGTGACCGTGTGCGCATGGTTGAGACTCGTCCGATCAGCAAGGATAAGCATTGGCGTGTGGTCGAAGTGATTCGGAAGGGCCAAGCGGAATAGTGTGCTGCGGTTGGGATTCTTAAGGTAAGGAAAGAGCGCTAGCATGATTCAGAACTATAGCTATATGGATGTGGCGGATAACTCTGGTGCGAAGCAGGCGATGTGCTTCCATGTCTTCGGCGGAACGCGCCGCCGGTATGCGTCATTGGGAGATATCGTGGTCGTCGCGGTGAAAGAGGCGATCCCGCATGCCAGTGTGAAGAAGGGCGATGTCAGCCGCGCGGTCATTGTCCGCACCACCAAGGAAGTGCGGCGCGAAGACGGCTCTTACATCAAGTTCGATCGCAATGCTTGTGTGTTGATCAATAAAGAGGGTGAGCCGATTGGGACTCGAATTTTTGGGCCGGTCGCGCGTGAATTGCGTTGGAAGAAATTTATGAAGATCATCTCCCTGGCACCTGAAGTGCTGTAGGGATACGTGGTGGGGGTTGTCGTGCAAGCACTTCGGAAAAGCAGAATTCGAAAAGGCGATACGGTCGTGGTGATTACTGGACGTGAGCGGGGAAAGTCCGGGAAGGTCTTGTCTGTCGATCTCACGGCCGGCAAGGTGATTGTGGAAAAGCTGAACGTCATCAAGCGTCACACGAAGCCGAATCAAAAGGTCAAGCAGGGCGGAATTCTTGAGCGAGAGGCCCCGCTGCCGATTTCCAATGTCATGTATCTCTGTCCGGTGACGCAAAAGCCGACTCGCGTTGGTATTCGTACGCTGGCGGACGGTCGGCGGGCACGGTTTAGTAAGAAATCGAACGAGACGTTCGAGTAGTCTGAGGAGCACGGAATGGCGAAGGTTGAAAAAGGTAAAGCAGGCAAGCCGTCGGAGAAGAAGTCCTCGAAGAAGGACGTTGAGGCTGCGCCTAAGCAATTAGACGATAACAGTCATGAGTCTAGTTTTAAGCCGCGACTTCGCGATGTCTATCAGGAGAAGGTTGTCCCGGCACTCATGAAAGAGTTCGGGTATAAGAACGTGATGCAGGTTCCCAAGTTGGAACGCATCGTTCTCAACGTTGGAATGGGTGAAGCCATTCAAAACGTGAAGTTGCTTGAGAGCGCAGTCACCGAACTGGGCACCATTACCGGGCAAAAGCCTGTCGTGACGAGAGCGAAGAAGGCGATTGCCGGATTCAAGCTCAGGCAGGGACTTCCGATTGGTGCGAAGGTCACGTTGCGAAGCAGGCGCATGTATGAATTTTTCGACCGGCTCGTGACCTTGGCGTTGCCGCGCATTCGCGATTTTCGCGGTGTCTCGCAGAAAGCGTTCGATGGCCGTGGCAACTACACGCTTGGCGTGAAAGAGCAGTTGATATTTCCTGAAATCAAGTATGACGAAGTGGCGTCCATCCATGGCATGGATATCACCATCGTCACGACAGCAAGAACGAATGACGAGGGGAAGGCCTTGTTGAAGCATCTTGGAATGCCGTTTCGGGCATAGGGATGTCAGGCCTACGCACGCAACCGAGCAGAAGGAGTTCATGTGTCACGTTTAGCGCTACGGAATAAATCGGCAAAAAAGCCAAAATTCGCCTGCCGATCCTACAATCGTTGTCCGTTATGTGGTAGGGTGCATGGCTTTTTGACTCGCTTCCAAATGTGCAGAATTTGTTTCCGTCTCTTGAGCCTCCGCGGGGACATCCCTGGCGTGCGCAAGTCCAGTTGGTAGTGGCGGTAGCTCTGAGATATTAGGACCGGAAAGAAAAGGGAATAGCATGTTGACTGATCCAATTAGCGATCTTCTTGTTCGACTCCGAAACGGCTCGCAGCGCCGTCATGATACAGTGTCTGTCCCTGCCTCCAAGCTCAAGCGCGCCATCCTCGAACTTCTTAAGCAAGAGGGCTATGTGCATGACATTGCCGATGCCGTGGAGGATGGGCACCCGGTGTTTACGGTTCAAATGCGCTATGTCAATGAAGGTCAGCCGATGATCACGGGTTTGCAGCGGATCAGCAAGCCTGGCCGTCGCGTCTATGTCAGCAGTAAGGATATCGCCAAAGTCAAAAACGGAATCGGGATGGCGATATTGTCGACGTCCAAGGGAATCATGACCGACCAGGAATCGCGGAAAAACGGCTTGGGCGGTGAAGTGTTGTGCTCAGTCTGGTAGCAGCGTAAAGGACAAGGAAGAGAACATGTCGCGGATTGGGAAAATGCCGATTGCTATTCCTGCGGGAGTAGAAGTGAAAGTGGTTGGCTCAAAGGTTTCGATCAAGGGACCGTTGGGTAAAATGGATTGGCCTCTGGAAGAGGGGCTTGGTGCCGTGGTTGAGAATGGTCAGCTGTCCGTCAATCGCTCAAGCGATGACCGCAATGTCCGTGCTCTTCATGGTTTGGCTCGCGCTGAATTGAGCAACATGATTCTTGGCGTCTCGAAGGGGTATGAGCGTTCGTTGGAGATCACTGGGGTTGGTTACAAGGTGGCTCTCCAGGGAAAAACGATGAGCTTCAATGTCGGGTATATCAATCCTGTGCTTTTTCAGGTCCCAGCCGGCATTGAGGTTAAGGTCGACAAGCAGACTCTCATCAATGTTAAGGGATTCGATAAGCGATTAGTCGGTCAGGTAGCGGCAGATTTGCGCGCGATCAAGCCACCGGATGTGTATAAGCAAAAGGGTGTCCGGTTTATGGGCGAGGTCTTGCGTAAAAAAGAAGGAAAGACTGGGAAATAGAGGCGACGATGAACACAGCAGAAAAATCCAGACAACTCGAACAGCGAAGGCAGCGCGTCCGCAAGCGCATTATTGGAACCACCGAGCGTCCACGGCTCAATGTGTTTCGAAGCCGTGCGCATATTTACGCGCAGGTGATCAACGATTTAAATGGGTCAACTTTGGTGGCTGCCTCGTCGCTTGATAAGGATCTGAGGAAGACCCTGAAGTCTACCGGCAGCATGGAAGCCGCAAAGGCGGTTGGGAAGCTGTTGGCCGATCGGGCAAAGGCTGCGAATGTGCTGACCGTCGTGTTTGATCGCGGCGGACGTCTATATCATGGTCGAATTAAAGCCCTTGCCGAAGCCTCGCGTGAGGGCGGTCTCCAGTTTTAGAACGCTCACTCCTGTGAGTCCTGCCTGTTGTTGGTGGGAAGGAAGAAGAGAGGAATTGCGTGCGAGTTAATCCAGACGAATTGAATCTGAAAGACAAGGTTGTCTTTATCAACCGGGTGGCCAAGGTTGTGAAAGGCGGCAAGCGATTTAATTTCTGCGCCCTGGTGGTGGTCGGTGATGGCCATGGCTGGGTGGGCATTGGGAAGGGGAAGGCCGCTGAAGTGCCGGTGGCGATTTCCAAGGCTGTCGAGCAGGCCAAGAAAAATCTTGTTCATGTGTCGCTCAAGGGTGGGACAATTCCCCACGATGTGCATGGGTTGTTCGGTGCCGAGCATGTCCTCTTGAAGCCTGCCGTCGATGGTACCGGGATTATTGCCGGAGGCGCTGTGCGTGCCGTCGTTGAAGCGGTTGGTGTGCATAACATCATTGCCAAGACGCTTGGGCGCGGCAATCCCTTCAATACCGTTCGAGCGACGTTGGCAGGCCTTGGACAGCTCCGCAATCCTGAGGACGTGCTCAGGCTTCGGCGAGAGGCTGCCGGAGAGCGACTTGAAAGGGCGAGTGCATAATGGCTGCTGCAAAAACTGATAAGGCCGCAACGTCTACGGTTCAGGCTGTTCGTGTAACTCTGCGGAGGAGCCCGATTGGGACACCGCAGACGCATAGACTTGTGTTGCGCGGGCTCGGCCTTCGCCACATTCGGCAAACAGCCGTTCATCCTGATACCCCACAGGTTCGTGGGTTGATTAAAAAAGTGGGCTATCTGCTTGAGGTAGGGAAACCATGA
Source organism: Nitrospira sp. (assembly GCA_022226955.1). Taxonomy (NCBI): domain Bacteria; kingdom Pseudomonadati; phylum Nitrospirota; class Nitrospiria; order Nitrospirales; family Nitrospiraceae; genus Nitrospira; species Nitrospira sp. The sequence continues at coordinate 2,271,566 of CP092079.1, read as the reverse complement.
ATCTGCACGATTTATCCCCGGCGCGGGGTGCGAAGAAAAGACGGAAGAGAATCGGTCGCGGTCCAGGGTCTGGCCATGGAAAGACTGCGACGAAGGGGCATAAGGGTATTAAGGCGCGCTCTGGCGGTGGGAAGCGGCCTGGATTTGAAGGCGGTCAAATGCCGCTGGTTCGCCGTTTGCCGAAATTTGGGTTCACGAATCCATTTAGGACTGAATATAACGTTCTGAATCTGAAAAGTTTTGAAACCTGGACCGGTCCTTCAACAGTGACTCCCCAGGCATTGGTCGATGCGGGATTAGTTAAGCGCAAGCGCCTCCAGATTAAGATTTTGGGTAACGGAGAGCTGACTAAGCCATTAGTCATTCAGGCGCATAAGTTCAGTGAGTCAGCCAAGGCCAAGATCCAAGCTGCCGGTGGTCGAGTTGAGGTTATCGGCGGTGCTTGAGCGACTTTTTACTAGCTTTCAGAATATTTTTAAGATCCCAGAGCTACGGACTCGCGTCCTGTTTACGCTGGGGATGCTCGTTGTGTATCGAGTGGGAGCACACATTCCTACTCCAGGTATCAATGGCGATGCACTCTCCGAGTTTTTGGCGAAGCAGGGCGGTGCCCTCCTCGGGTTTCTGGATATCTTCTCGGGCGGATCGCTTTCCAGGCTGACGATCTTTGCGTTGGGCATTATGCCCTACATCAGCGCGTCCATCATCCTTCAGTTGCTGACCGTAGTCGTTCCGCATCTCTCTAAACTTTCAAAGGAGGGGGAGCGCGGTCGTAAGAAAATTATCCAATACACCCGTTTCGGCACGATTGGGATTGCGTTGATTCAAGGCTTTGGCATTGCGGTTGGCCTTGAGCAAATGAATCAAGGCGCCTTCGTATTAAGCGGAGGCTGGGCGTTTCGGCTGATGACGGTTATTACGCTGACGGCGGGCACTGGTTTTCTCATGTGGCTCGGTGAGCAAATTACTGAGCGTGGCATCGGCAATGGAATTTCGCTCATCATTTTCTCTGGAATTGTCGCGCGCCTTCCTGCGGCAGTTGTTCAGACCTTCGATCTGTATAAAATCGGACAGCTCAATATTATTCTGTTGGTAGCCTTGGCGTTGTTGATGGTCACTGTAGTGGCCGCGATTGTGTTTCTTGAAAGCGGGCGCCGAAAGATTCCTGTTCAGTATGCAAAGCGTGTCGTTGGCCGCCGTGTTTTTGGCGGGCAAAGTACGCATATCCCACTGAAGATCAATACGGCTGGCGTCATTCCTCCGATCTTTGCCTCGTCGATTATTGCATTCCCGGCAACAATTGCGGGATTTTTTGAGACTCCCTGGATAAAAGCGATCGGTTCGCAGCTCGCGCCTGGTTCATTGCTGTATACGCTCATCTACGTTGGGCTCATTTTGTTCTTCTGTTTCTTCTATACCGCCGTGGTTTTAAATCCTGTCGATATGGCTGACAACATGAAGAAGTATGGTGGATTTGTTCCAGGGATTAGGCCTGGGCAAAGAACGTCTGACTACATCTATAATGTGCTGACAAAGATCACGTTTGCCGGGGCTATCTATCTCGCCATTGTATGCGTGATTCCAGAATTCTTGATCTATAAGATGAATGTACCGTTTTACTTCGGCGGTACGTCGCTCTTGATTGTCATCGGAGTCGGGTTGGATACCGCTCAGCAGATCGAATCTCATATGCTGATGCGCAACTACGAAGGCTTTCTTGGAAAAGGGATGGCTCCACTACGTGGCAGGAATGGGTAATCGGCAATGCGGCTTGTTTTTCTTGGAGCTCCAGGTGTAGGGAAGGGCACGCAGGCTGAGAAGGTAGCCGCTCAGTATGGAATAGCCAAAATCTCAACCGGCGATCTCCTCAGAGAAGCGGTTCGAGCCCAGACGGCGCTTGGAAAAGATGCCAAGAGCTATATGGATCAGGGCAAGCTGGTGCCTGACTCGGTTGTAATCGGCTTGGTTCGCGATAAATTGAGTGATCCGAGTTGTGCCGGTGGATTTGTGCTCGATGGATTTCCGAGGACTGTGCCTCAAGCTGAAGAGCTGGGAAAGGTTCTTTCGCAGAGGAATATTCGCCTTGATCGGGTGATTAACTTTCAAGTGTCGCGTGAAGATGTGGTGAAGCGGCTCAGTGGGCGGCGCAGTTGTCCGAAATGCCAGGCGACGTTTCATGTAGACTTTGCCCCGCCAAAAGTAAGTGATCGGTGCGATCGATGCGGGGAAGGGCTTGTGCAGCGGAGTGACGACAAGCGCGAAGCCATTGAGACTCGTTTGAAAGTCTATGAAGAGCAGACGGCGCCATTGATCGATTACTATGACCGGCAGAGGGTGTTGACCAATCTTGATGGGGCCGGTGCAGTGGACAGCGTGTACTTGACTCTGACGAAAGCGCTGACGCCATATAAGAACGCATGATCATCCTGAAGACGCCTGCAGAAATCGATGTGATGGCTCAGGCATCGAAGGTAGTTGCTGAAGCGCTTGAAGTTGTAAAAAAGGCTGTACGGCCTGGAATGACAACGGACGATCTTGACCGTATTGCAGAGCAAGCAATTCGTGATCGTGGGGCTATTCCAGCATTTAAAGGATACCGCAGTTACCCGAAGACGTTGTGTGCGTCAGTCAATGAGCAGGTGGTTCATGGTATTCCGTCGAAACGGAAACTGAAGGACGGCGATATTATCGGCCTAGATCTAGGGGCCATTGTCGGCGGCTTTTACGGCGACTCAGCCGTGACTGTGGCGGTCGGAGAAACCAGCGAGTCTGCGGCTCGCTTGATTCAGGTGACTCAAGAGGCGCTCGATCTTGGCATTGAAAAGGCGGTTGTCGGTAATCGGTTAACCGATATTTCTCATGCGGTGCAGCGCCACGTTGAAGCAGCCGGGTATTCAGTCGTGACAGAGTTTGTTGGCCACGGCATCGGCCGTCAACTTCATGAAGAGCCCCAGGTTCCCAACTATGGAAAGGCTGGGCAGGGGCCGCGGTTGCAGTACGGGATGGTGCTCGCGATCGAACCGATGGTCAATATGGGCGGAAGTGCGGTACGTGTGCTTGAGGATCGCTGGACGGCGGTGACAGCTGACGGTAGCCTTTCAGCTCACTTTGAGCATACAATAGCAATTCAACCGACGGGACCGGCGTTGGTACTCAGTCAGAGAGTGCAAGCAGCCGTCTAGGTTCGGCATTGACAGATAGAGGAATGGGAGTACGTGGGAAAAGAAGACATTATCGAAATACAGGGCACGGTAGCGGAGACATTACCCAACGCCATGTTTCGTGTGAAGCTTGATAATGGTCATATTCTTCTCGCGCATATTTCTGGAAAAATGCGGATGCACTTTATCCGAATTCTTCCAGGCGACAAAGTCACGGTGGAGATGTCTCCATACGATTTGACGAGAGGCCGAATCACTTACCGTTTCAAGTAGTAGGAGCGCTGACGCGTCATGAAAGTAAAGTCATCAGTGAAGCCCATCTGTGCCAAGTGCATGGTCGTTCGTCGCCGGGGTGTGGTGCGGATTTTATGTGAAAACCCCAGGCATAAGCAGCGTCAAGGATAATACCGAGCAAGGCAGGGTTGTGCTCGTTTAGAGGATTAGGAAAGAGGAGAGATCATGGCGCGCATCGCAGGCATCGATTTGCCAAGAGAAAAGCGGACCGATATCGGTCTCACGTACATCTATGGAATTGGACGAGCCGCCGCACGAGAGATTTTGCGAAAGGCTGGCGTCGATGGCTCAATTCGGATCAAGGACCTGAGTGAAGATAAAATCGTCAAGCTCAGAGAAATCATTGATCGCGATCATCGTGTGGAGGGAGATCTTCGCAAGGAAACGTCCCTGAACATCAAGCGACTGATCGATACCGGGACCTATCGCGGTCTTCGCCATCGAAAGGGCTTGCCGGTGCGGGGCCAGCGCACGAAGACCAATGCCAGAACGCGGAAGGGCCGGCGCGCTGGCGTGACAAGCAAACCGAAACCGACAGCCAGATAATCGAGCAGATCGCTCGTGCTCTGAAGTGAAGGAGTGTCTATGAGTGTGAAGAAGGGGAAGAAGAAGGAACGCCGGATTGTTCAGGCCGGGGTGGCACATGTCCAGGCCTCCTTCAATAATACGATCGTCACCATTACGGATATGGGCGGCAATACGGTCGTCTGGGCCAGCTCTGGAAATCAGGGGTTTAAAGGCTCTCGCAAGAGCACTCCGTTTGCAGCGCAGCGCGCCGGCGAAGCGGCGGCTCGCAAAGCGATGGAGAGCGGCATGCGTCAAATTGATGTGTATGTGAATGGGCCTGGGGCTGGCCGTGAGTCAGCCATTCGCTCGCTCCAAGCCGCTGGCCTGCGCATTAATCTTATTCGCGATGTTACCCCGATTCCTCACAACGGCTGCCGCCCGCCGAAGCGCAGGCGTGTGTAGCCGAGAGGCGCGTCAAAGTTCGATTCTGAAGCAATGTTGGCGCCAGAATTCAGGCGCCCTGTAACCGGAGGTAATGCAGTGGCTAAGTATCGGGGTCCAGTTTGCCGTCTCTGTCGGCGCGAAGGCGAGAAGCTCTTTTTGAAGGGCACGCGGTGCATGACTGAAAAGTGTGCCATCGAGCGGCGGAGTTATCCTCCGGGCCAGCACGGTCAGGGGCGCCCCAGGAATTCAGACTATAGTCTGCAATTGCGCGAGAAGCAAAAATTGCGGAGAATCTACGGATTGCAAGAATGCCAATTTCGTGGCCTGTTTGAAAAGGCAGAACGGCAATCGGGTGTCACCGGCGATGCGTTGTTGCGATTGCTGGAATGCCGGTTGGACAATGTCGCCTATCGTCTTGGATTTGGAGCCTCGCGTAAGCAAGCGCGTCAGATCGTCAGCCACGGGCACTTGACCATGAACGGCAAGAAAATTAACGTGGCCGGAGCCACCGTTAAGACCGGGGATGTGATTCAAGTGCGTGAGCGAAGCCGGAACTTGCTTTCCATTCAATCGTCACTGGAAGGTGTCGATGGGCGAGGAATTCCTGATTGGTTAGACCTCGATAAGGGTGCGCTCAAGGGGACGGTTCGCGCCTTGCCGACAAAGGAACAGATCACGCTGCCGGTCAACGAGCAGATGGTCGTCGAATTGTATTCTCGATAGTACTGTGGGCCGGTAGGGAGCAGTCTACGTTTCTGCATCCTCCCTAGCGGTATGCTGGTCACTCGATGGTTGTGAAGGGGGAGTCATGATTAAAGCGATGAAAGACTTTCAGATCCCGATGCGGGTTGAAGTCGATAAGGATGCGAATTCCCCAGTATTCGGTCGATTCACCACCGAGGCGTTTGAGCGTGGATTTGGAACGACGATCGGGAATTCTCTGCGCCGGGTATTGCTCTCATCCCTGACTGGTGCGGCTGTGACGACGGTGAAGATTGAGGGCGTTCTGCATGAGTTTTCGACGATCCCAGGTGTGACGGAAGATGTCACGTCAATTATTCTGAACATCAAGAGCTTGCGCCTGGCGCTGCATACGGATAAGCCTAAGACGATTCGCTTGAGGAAGAAGGGGCCTGGAGAAGCAAAGGGATCGGACATTATTCACGATGCCGATGTCACCATCCTTACACCAGACTTGCATATTGCGACGCTTGATAAAGATGCAACGCTTGATATTGAGATGACAGTCAAGCATGGTCGCGGCTATGTCCCGGCCGAGCGAAATAAGGAAGAAGGATTGCCGATCGGTGTGATCGCGATCGATTCGGTCTTTTCGCCCATCAAGCGTGTCAACTTCCATGTGGAAAATGCCCGTGTCGGTCGTATGACCGATTATGACAAGCTGACGATGGAGATCTGGACGGACGCGACCATCAGTCCGCGCGATGCACTGTCGACGGCGGCGAATATTTTGCGCGACCATCTCGACATCTTCATTAATCCCGAAGAGCGGGGCGAAGGGAAGCGCGAAGCGGGATACGATGAATCGGAACTCGAAGAGAACAAGAATCTTTCTCGAAGCGTGAATGAGCTTGAGCTCTCCGTCCGGGCAGCGAATTGCTTGAAGAATGCCAACATCAAGACCATTCGTGATCTGGTCCAGAAGACCGAAAACGAAATGCTCAAGACGAAGAATTTCGGCAAGAAGTCGCTGAATGAGATCAAGGAAATTTTGTTGGAGATGGGGCTCACGTTGGGAGGAAAGGTGGAAGCCGGATCCTCCAGCAGCGGGGGTTCGCAGGCAGAGTAATTTTCAGCGAAGGGGAATGCTGTGCGACACAGAAAAAAAGGCCGTCAACTTGGCCGGCAGACAAAACATCGATGGGCGCTGTTCCGGAGCCTCGTGACCTCGCTCTTAGAGCATGAGCGCATCGAGACGACTGAAGCCAAGGCCAAAGAGATCCGTGGATTTACCGATCGGATGATTACGCTTGGTAAGGAAGGGACGTTGCCTGCTCGCCGTCGCGCGCTGGCGTTTATTCGAAGCAAAGACGTTGTCTCAAAGCTGTTTAGCGATGTGGCAGGGCGATTCAAAGATCGCCAAGGTGGCTACACCCGCATGGTGAAGACCCGGCGCCGCATCGGCGATGGAGCTGAAATGGTCGCCATCGAGCTGGTGACGATGGCGGAGAAGGTTTCCTCTAAGGCGGTCGCAGCTCCTGCCCCCACGGCTCCTACAGGATCAACCGAAGCTTCTGCCTAGTCGTACACACGTTCTTGTGTTAATCGGAAAGAGCCCCTCGCGTGGCATGCGCGAGGGGCTCTTTCTGTTTCTGCCAGATGCAGGCGTTTACTTGGCCGATCCTCAGTGCTACTATCGTGCCAGTATTTTGTCTCGTTTATCTAGTCATTAAGTGTGATGCATGTGGGGCGTATTAGCCAGACGAAGCCTTCTTACATTGAGTGGTGCGCTGGCGGCATTTCTGATTTATCTGTTGTTTGTGAACGCAGATTCCGCTCCCACGAGTCAGCCTATTGCACCAGGGGCTATTGAAACCGCAGATGCAAAGATTTCAGACTTTACCTTTACTCAGACAAAAGGGGATGTGGTGCAGTGGCGAGTGCAGGCCAAGCACGCGCGCTTATTTGAGCAGGAAAAGCGCGCAGTTCTGAGTAATGTTGAAGTGACGCTCTATGGACCGGCAGGGAAAGAGGTCACGGTTCTTGGAGACGAAGGGGCACTCGATACAGCCACAAAAAACTTTGTACTGGAGAATCGAACCGATCCACTGATCATTGCGACGGGAAGCGGCTATACGATTTATACCAATCACCTGGCATGGACCGATGCGACAAAGATCATTCAGACTGATGACCCGGTCCGTATTGTAGGCAATGGATTGGAAATTACCGGTAGAGGATTGCTAGGACGAACGGAATCAGAGGAGTTTGAGGTACTCGATGATGTTCATGTGGATCTCGTTTCTGGTTCTTAGCATCTTGGCTCCAGGCATAGCCGAGTCTGCCGCGCCGGTGGGCAGCGCTGTGTCTACTGGTACAGGGTCGGCACAGACTCCGACAACCATCACTGCGAAAAAAATGACGGTGCGGAACCAAGATAGCCAGGCTGTATTTGAAGGGTCTGTCGTTCTGACTCAAGGCACATTGATGGTCTATTCAGACAAGATGGTAGTGTCATTTTCCCCGCAGTCCGAGGATGGGAAAAAGGGAGAGCCCAGTGACGTCAGGAAGAGCGATTCATTGCCTGCAACCAAGTCGACTGGCAAGGGCGGCGATGTCATGCCAGGATCCTCTGGCCGATCCGTCAAGCAGATCGAAGCGACTGGGCATGTGCGCATTGAAAAAGAAACCGGCAATGCGACATCCAGCAAGGCCGTGTTCGACAACAGTCGCCGGGTCGTGACCCTGACGGGCGATCCCGTGGCCTGGGAAAAAGGAACGCGGGTGAGCGGCGAGAAGATCATTATCTATTTAGATGAAGATCGAAGTGTTGTTGAAGGAGGATCTCATCTCCTAATCGACGGTGAACGCGGCGGGATGAAATGACCCAGAGAGCTGACTCAGCACTAGCCGGGGCGCCGGATGCAGTTGCCGGTTCACGCACATCCTGCTTGAGGGCTCGTGGGCTGGAGAAGAGTTTCCGCGGGCGAAAAGTCGTGAAAGGTGTGGCCATCGAAGTGCGTGCCGGTGAAGTGGTCGGGCTTCTTGGTCCGAACGGTGCTGGGAAGACGACGATCTTTGATATGGTTGTGGGGCTCTGTCAGCCGGACGAAGGGGAGATTACATTTAACGGTGAGTCCATCACGGACTTGCCAATGTATCAGCGGGCCAGGCGCGGGATCGGGTATCTTCCGCAGGAGTCGTCGGTCTTTCGCCGTCTTTCTGTGGAAAAAAATGTCTTGGCGATTTTGGAAATCCTGAGCTATCCTCGGGGTGAGCGAATGGCGCGGGTCGATGAGTTGCTCAAGGATCTTGATCTCCTGCACATTCGAGGCAGCATGGCGTACGCCTTGTCAGGAGGAGAACGCCGCCGATTGGAAATCACCAGGGCGTTAGCCACAAGCCCATCCTTTATGTTGTTGGATGAACCATTCGCGGGGATTGATCCGATCGCGGTGGCCGATATTCAACAAATTATTCTTCGTCTGAAGGAGAAGGGAATTGGGATTCTCATCACCGATCATAATGTTCAAGAGACGCTCTCTATTACCGACCGTGCCTATATTATTAATGAAGGATTGATTTTGGAATCCGGTTCTCCGGAGTCTATTGTCAAGAGTGAAACCGCTCGGGCTGTGTATCTTGGCGAGCGATTTAAGCTGTAGAGGGTTTGCTATTTAGCTATGAAACTTCGACTCGACTTGAGGCTGAGCCAGAAGCTGATTATGACGCCGCAGTTGCAGCAGGCGATTAAGCTGTTGCAGCTTTCGCGGCTTGAATTGCAGCAAAGCTTAACCCAGCATCTGCTCGAAAATCCGCTCCTCGACGAAGTGCAGGCGGAAGTTGAAGAAGCCGAAGCCGCGGCCGCGGAGGGGAAAATAGAAGAGGCGGCCACCGCACCCGCGCAAGAAACGACGGAGGAGGCGGGAACGCCAGAGGAGCGCGGTTCCCCAGAAGAATTTTCAGCCTCTGGGTGGGAGGAATATTTTGGCTCAGATCGTCGAGCTGGGGATTCTGAATACCCCTCTTCTTCTCAAGATGAGTTTCCCTCTTACGAGCAGACAGTGGCCAAGGCGACGTCGTTGGAGGAGCATCTGCTCTGGCAACTGTCGCTCTCGGGCCTTTCGGAACGGGAAAAAATCATCGGGCGGCTGCTCATTGGAAACCTTGACGACGATGGATATTTGCGGATCTCTTTGGCCGAAGTCATTATGGGGACGGAGTTTACGGAAGCCGAAGCAGAGTCGGTGCTCGCAGATGTTCAGGCCTTTGATCCAACCGGTGTCGGGGCGCGCGATCTGCCGGAATGTCTACTGCTTCAACTTGGCCACCTAGGCAAGAACTCGACGAGGTCGCTCGGCGCAAGACCGGGTGCGCTCAAGGGAGCTGTCGTTGAAGGGATTATTCTGCATCATCTCAAGGATCTCGAGAAAAAGCAGTACGCCAAGATTGCCAAGGCTTTGAGCGTGACAGTCGAGGAGGTCTTTGAAGCAACGAAGTTGATCGGAGATCTTGAGCCCAAGCCCGGTCGTCCATTCACGAATACCCAGAATTACGTGATTGTTCCGGATGTTTTCGTCGTGAAAAACGAAGGCGAGTGGGTTGTGTTGTTGAATGACGATGGACTGCCTCGCATGCGGATCAGCCCGTATTACAAACAGCTAATCGCGACGGGAGATGGCGGGACGGCGGAAACCAAGTCCTATTTGGATGAAAAACTCAGAGCCGCTCAATGGGTGATTCGGAGTATCGATCAACGGAATAAGACGATCGTTAAAGTGGTGACGAGTATTGTGAAGTTTCAGGAGCAATTCTTTGAGCATGGGGTCGAGCATCTGAAACCGTTAGTGCTCAAGCAGGTGGCGGAAGATATTGGAATGCACGAATCGACGATCAGTCGGGTCACTGCTAATAAGTACATGTATTGCCCGCAAGGGATGCTTGAATTGAAGTTCTTCTTCAACGCGGGGCTTCAGCGGGCGGATCAACCGTCCGACATGATGTCGTCGGTGTCGGTCCGTGAAATGATTCGAAAAATGATTGCGGAAGAGGATTCACAGCGCCCACTGAAAGATGAGGAAATCGCGGCGCGATTGAAGCTTCAGCAAGTATTGATCGCGCGTCGCACAGTGGCGAAATATCGTGCCGAGGACAATATTCCATCCGCTAGCCAGCGGAAACGCCATTTTTAGTCTGCACTAGCTGAGTCTGGTTCAGAAAAGGTTCACGTAAGGAGACATTTCGTATGAAGCTACAAATCACTGGCCGCCACATGGATGTGACATCCGCACTTCGTCGATATCTTGAAGCACGATTCGATCGGCTCGATCGATACGATTTGAAAGTGGGAATCGTTCAAGTCGTGTTAAGTGTCGAAAAGCTTCAGCATAAAGCAGAAGCCGTGTGTGTGGTGCATGGAAAGCGGGTGCAATCGAAAACTTCGACGCGAGAAATGTATGCGACGATCGATGCGTTAGTGGATCGTATCGACGGGCAACTACGGAAGCTCAAAGATCGAGTGGTCAGCCACAAGCCTGCAAAAGGCACGCGGGCGAAGTCTGTGCGATCGCTGGCTGTCGAGCTTGCCAAGGAGCCGTTTTTCAAAGTGGAGCGTCGAGCTGTGCCGGTGCTGTCTCTTGCGGAGGCGCATGACCGGTTTGATACCCATAGCGAGGCGTTCCTGCTGTTCGCGCATAGCGAGACGGGAAATCTCCATGTGCTTCAGCGGGCTACTACTGGACGGGTGCTCGTCATTGAACCCTTTGCAGAAGGCCGACGAGGCCATTCATTTTCTGGGTCTGATGTCTGAGCCGTTGCACCCGAGAACAGGACAGCGGCCCGTTCCGACTGTCATCGGAACTGTTGGCTGGCTTTCGCATGAGTAGGGGATGCGGTTTTCGATAAGGACATATGCCTCAGCTCAATCTGGTTATCGTCAGTGGTCTCTCAGGGTCCGGCAAGTCGCACGCGTTGAAGGCGTTCGAAGATGCCGGCTATTTCTGCATCGATAATCTTCCCCCTGCATTAATCCCAACGTTTGTAGAATTATGCAACCAGCAAGGTGGCGAGATCTCGAATGTTGCGCTCGGGGTCGATGTCCGTGAGCGAGTCTTTTTTGCTGACTTGGTCGGGACGCTTGAGCGAGTAAGAACTCTTGGATATGCGATTCACCTACTGTTTTTAGAAGCACGAGATGAAGTGCTGGTCAGGCGATTCTCCGAGTCGCGTCGCCCGCATCCGCTATTGCCACATCTGCCTGTTTTGGAGGGAGTTCGCTTTGAGAAGGAACGGGTTGCAGAGTTGCGCCGTCATGCCGATCGGATTATCGATACCTCTAATTTGACCGTGCACGAACTCCGAGACGTGCTGACAAAAGAGTTCTCCCGCGGCCAGGCCGCGCGGCGTCTGACGATAACCTTGCTGACGTTTGGATATAAGTTCGGTGTTCCCTACGATATCGATTTACTGTTCGATGTTCGATTTTTGAAGAATCCATTTTTCGTTCCTGACCTCAAGCTCCTTCCAGGGGACGATCCACGAGTCCGCGCCTTTGTGCTATCCGATCCGGATGCCATCGCTCTTCTCGCGCAGTTGGAGAACATGCTGAAGTTCTTGATCCCGCTCTATGAGCGTGAACAGCGCAGTTACCTCACCATTGCAATTGGCTGCACAGGCGGGCGTCATCGGTCGGTCGCGATCGCAGGCCGGCTTCGAGAGAGTCTTGGCGCCATCGGCCACGAAGTCATCCTTAAACACCGAGACCTGCAGAAGTCCTAAGTAAAACTCCAGAGCGTTGTGGTTTGAGCTGCTTCCGGTCAATTCGGTTGTGTTGCTTGACAGGTCGAGCATATTGATTATACTTACCTTGTCCCCGCTGAACTTAGCTTCCCTCGGGCATTTTTCACGTGAAGATAATGAAATGCGACTCGCACGATAGTAGGGCGCAATAACGAGTCAGGTGTGCGACTTGCTCGATGTGTCTAGCGTCCTAAAATTTCGATTGGGATGCGAAGGGGTGATCGCCGTTCCCCTTCGAAATTGGCGAGGCTCACGATTGTAGATGTCTGAGAAGTGTGGGCGAAATTCAGAAAATGATTCGCGCTTAAACGTGTGTCATGTAGAGTAGCGAGTGAGGGATATGCTTAGCACATTTAAAAACATGTTTGAGACGGACATTGTTTCCTTGCTGACTCCCAAGCGCCAGCTCGTTGGGCTTGATATTGGGTCGAGCGCAATTAAGCTGGTGCAGTTGAGAGAAAGTAAAGGACGATACTATCTTCAGAAGTTCGGCGTGAAGCCGCTGGAGCCGGAAGTGATCGTGGATGGAACGGTTATGGATGAAGGCCGGGTTGTCTCGGCAATCCGCGAGCTGTTTGAGGAATCGAATGTCAAGAACAAGCAGGTGGCGGTGTCCATATCAGGCCATGCCGTTATTGTGAAGAAGATCAACTTGCCCCCCATGCCCGATGAGGAGTTGGAAGGGCAGGTGAAGTTGGCAGCGGAGCAATACATCCCGTTCGATATTAATGAAGTGAACATCGATTTTCATGTGCTTCCGTCCGATCCATCAGATGAAGATTCCGGAGAGATGTCGGTTATCCTTGTGGCGGCAAAGAAGGACAAGATCAATGAGTTGACGGAGTTGGTGAAAGGCGCCGGCTTGACACCGATGGTGATGGACGTTGATGCATTTGCGATTGAAAACATGCATGCGATTAACTATCCCTTAGCGCAAGATGAGACGACCGCTCTGGTGAATTTGGGTGCCAGCGTGATGAACGTCAATATCATTCGCGGCGGCGTGTCCTTATTTACCAGAGATATCCCGTTGGGGGGCAATCGCTACACTGAAGCGATCCAGAGGGAAATGGGCTTATCCTACGAGGAAGCAGAAGAGACCAAGAAAGGCGAGCGAAGCGGGAAGGATGCGGCAGGCTCTATCGATAGTGTGATTGACAGTGTCAATGGAGAGATGGCCTCAGAGATTGCCCGGACGGTCGATTACTTTAAGACCTCGGCTTCAAATGTAGGGCTGGATCGCGTTTTAGTGTGCGGCGGGGTTGCGCGCGTTAGTGGGCTTGTGCAGCAGTTGAGCGATCGCATGCAAACACCAGTTGAAGTTGCCAATCCGTTTGGTGAAATCGATACATCGGGAAGTGATTTTGATCAGGATGCCCTGGCTGAAATGGCGCCGCTGGCTTCTGTCGCGGTAGGGCTGGCCTTGAGATCAGTGGGGGACAGATGATTCGCATCAATCTACTTCCTGGACCTAAGGGGCGTACGGCTAAGCCTCAGTATGATGTTCGAGCACAGGCTTTACTGGGTGTCGGTGTGCTCTTGATCACAATCGCAGGATGCTGGTGGTATTCATCTTCCCTTGATGAAGTGATCGAGGCTCGGCAGGAGGAGAAGCTCGCGAAAGAGAAGCAAGTCGTACAGCTCAAGGAACAAGTGAAGCAAGTGCAGGACTTTGAGCAAAAGAAGAAATTGTTAGAGGATAAGAATCGTGTGATCGATCAGCTTGAGTCGGCGCGGGTTGGGCCGGTCAAAGTCTTGGATTTTGTCAGTCAGAGCATCGAGCCCTTGAAAGTCTGGCTGACCAATTTGAAGCTATCCGCTGAAAACGTAGAGGTGGAAGGGAAGGCCTTGACGAATGACGAGGTGGTCGAGTTCGTCAATAATTTGCGCCGAACCGATTTCTTCGCCAATATCAACCTTCAGGAAAGTAAAGCCGCCGTAGAGAACAAGATTAATATCTACCAGTTTAAGTTGGCATTTCGACTGAAAGGCTGAGCATGGCATTGCCCGCGATCAATCTAGAGACGCTTCGCAGTATTCCTGCTCCGCAGAAGCTGGCTCTGCTTGGCCTGCTTGTGGGAGTGCTGCTTGCCGGGTTTTATTTCTATATTGCTGAGCCCAAAGCCGCAGAGATCGATATGCTCCAAGCGGACAATGGACGGTTGGATGGAGAAATTCAGACGCTCACAATCAAGGCCAAGCATCTGGATGAACTGCTTGCTGCCAATAAACAGCTTGAAATCGAACTGGCAAAGAAGAAAGAGCGGCTTCCTCCGGAAGAAGAAGCCGTGATGTTACTGAAGCAAGTGTCTGATCTTGGTGTTCGTCTGGGACTAGATATTAGGCTGTGGCGGCCAGGAGCTCAGTCCGAAGATGCGTCGAAGCTTTTCGTGAAGATGCCCGTCGCGGTCGAAGCCAGCGGAGCGTATCATACGACGGCGCTTTTCTTTGATCGCATCAATCGGTTGCCGAGAATTATCACGGTCTCTGGCCTCAAGATGGGGACTCCAAAGATGGAGCAGGGACGAATTGTATCTCAGGCGCAATTCGACCTTGTGGCGTATGCGGCTCCTCCTGAGAAACAAGCCGCTGCGAGTCCGGTGGAAAATGCTGGGAAGCCAGCTCCGGTTGGTAAATAGGGTTGAGGAGTTATGCCAATGTCTAGTGTGGGCCGGATTGCTTGTATGCGCAGATCTTCAGTGTGGGCCATCTTTCTTGCTGGAACGGTGCTCTGTATCGTTGCAGGCGCGGAGGTTGGTGCTGGGACTTTGACCTCATCGAATCAAATCAGTCCCTTACGGCAAGACTCGATCAAGCTGCCTGCCGTTCCTGAAGCTCAACCGAAGGCCATCGTTCCGATGTTGATGGCAAATCCATCCGTTGATGGAGAGGCATCGCTCCCACCATCATCTTCTCTTTCCGATACTGGGAGTGGGTTCGGATATGACCCATCAGGCCGCCGGGATCCGTTTGCGCCGGTTGTGCAGCAACTTGAACCCGGAAAGATGGATGTCAACCTGCCTCCGCTTCAACGCGTCAGTCTGACGGAGTTGAATTTAATCGCCATTGTGTGGGGAGCGTATGGGTATGCGGCGATGGTTCAAACTCCTGAGGGGTATGGATATGCTGTCAGGCGAGGGACCCGCTTAGGGCAGAATAATGGTGTCGTGAGCGCGATTACGGAGCGAGGGATCATCGTGCAAGAACGGTTTACCGATGTGTATGGGAAAAAACAGGAGCGGGAATACGTGAAGCTTCTTCACCCGAAAGAGGGCGCAGAATGAACATACTAGGGACAGTGATAAACAATTCGTTTCACCGGGCATGGTGGCTGAGTATTGTGGGCGTTCTGCTGAGCGTCCAAGGTATTCATGCTGAGGCGTTGTCTAGCCTTGAGGGCAGGGCTCATGACCTGGCCATCGACGCACTGGATCCGGTCGCTGTTCCAGCTCAAATGATTACTAAAATTGAAGTTCTCCCAGAAGGAGACGAGGTTGCCGTTCTTGTGAAGGGCGATGGAAAGTTATTCTCTTCGGCTCAACTATTGGATGACAATCGGTTGGTTGTCGATCTCCTTTCAGTGTCGTCGGCGCTCAAATCACCCTTTGTCTCGGAGCGGCATCAGTTGCTTAAGAGAGTCCGGGTTGGCTATCACGCCGATAAGGTTCGCCTTGTTCTTGAGCTGCGAGACCGTCCCTCATTTTCAGTGACTTCCGTTGGACATGATGTCCTAGTTTCGCTAAAGCCACGAACTCTGGAGAGCAGCGTCGCTCCGGTGAATATGGTCTCCTCAACCGCGGAAGATGTTGTTGGTTCAGTTGGAATAGGCGGGGGCGATTTTTCAGATCCTGGACAGGCGATGCCCAGAGAGACGCGAGTAAAGAAGGGGCAGGTCATGGGGCTTGCTCAAGGGAAGTTTAAGGTCCGAACCGTTCAAATGGCTACGGAGAGCGCAACTCCGGAAAGCGATTCACGAGGGGATGACCTTGTTGCCGGGCAGATACGCTTTGCGGGACGCCGAATCTCGCTAGATTTTCAGCAGGCCGATATTACCAACATTCTTCGTCTCATCGCGGAAGTCAGCGGATTTAATATTGTGGTGGGCGAGGGGGTGAAGGCCAAGGTTACCATGAAGCTTGTCAGTGTGCCCTGGGATCAAGCCCTGGATATGCTGCTCAAGATGAATGGGTTGGGCATGATTCGTCAGGGAACGATTGTGTGGGTCGATACGCTGACGAACATTGCCAAGCAACAGGATGAAGAGGCCCGCGCAAAAGAAGCGAAGACCAAAGCGGAAGAGCTCGTCGACCGCGTGTTCTATATCAGAAACCTTCAGGCCATGGAGCTTCAAACGGCATTACGGCAGTATTTGAGCCCGCGCGGAGTCATGAATATCAGCGCTGGAAGCAATGCGCTGATCGTGCGCGAGACCGAGAGCAAGCTGGCGATCATGAAGCAACTGGTCGATGGATTGGATCTGCAGGTTCCGCAGGTTCAGATCGAAGCTCGCATTGTTCAGGCGGATACTGTCTATGCGCGCGGGATGGGTATTCAGTGGGGTATTCAAAACGCCGACTTTAATAATAATAAGTTCAATTTCTTCGGCAATGCCACCGGCGCGTTTGCTCCAGTCGGAGGAACGGCTGCAGGCGCTGGTGGGTCGGGGACTATTCCCCGCGACTTTATCGTCAATCTTCCTGCTCAGGTTGGCGGACTTCCAGCGGTTCCCGCCATCGGATATCAATTTGGCAAGCTGGCACCAGGATTTGCCTTGGACTTGCGGCTGTCAGCTGGAGAGTTGTTGGGATTGAGCAAGGTCATCGCCGCTCCCAAGATCACCACGCTGGACAAGCGTGAAGCCAAGATCTCGCAGGGAGAGTCGATTCCGTTCCAGACCACTTCGCTGCAGGGGACGCAGACGACATTTGTCGATGCCAACCTGGAGTTGAACGTGACGCCGCAAATTACGTCGCGTGACCCGAAGGAAGTCGGGAAGCAGATTTTGATGAAAGTTCGCGCAACCAGGAATGCGGTCGGTGCGCGAAGCAATCCAGCCGGTCCGAGTATTGACCGGCGCGAGGCCACCACTCAAGTGGTCGTGCGGGATGGCGAAACCATGGTCATCGGTGGCGTATTCGTCGATACCCAGAATAACAATGTGCAGGGCGTGCCGTATTTGTCGCGGATTCCTGTTTTGGGATGGTTGTTTAAGAACAAGTCGGAGAGCGTGTCGAAGCAGGAACTCTTGATATTCATGACTCCGACGATCATTCGCACGACATAGTTGAGCGTCATCGATAGTTGATTCGGCCCGTGCCTATTGCAGGTTTGCAGTAGGCACGGGCCGAATCGTTTTTGGCGCACAGATGTGTTGTGAGATTCATTGAGGGAAACGCCTGCGATCAACGATGGCTGCCGTCACCTTTTAGTTCCGTCGAGGCTATGCTACCATCCACGCGATTTTGCCAACAGCGGCCGTGCCGTTAGCGGGTATTCCGCTATTTGTAATTGGCAAGTGTATGCCGCATGGGTTGGGCTATCTCTGGAGAGCATGACAAGTAATGGGTAGAGGGGAACAGTGCGTGCGGGTGTCGCTTCAAGCCCGAAGCTACGACATCGTCATTAAGCCAGGGTTAATTGCCGATATTGCAAGACGGCTTTCCTCCGTTACCTCGGCCAAGCGCATTGGCATTGTGACGGATCGACATGTTGCCAAGCACTATCTTCATGTCGTTCTCGCGCAGTGCGAGCGGGCTGGGTTTCACGCAACACCCATCGTGCTGCCGCCAGGAGAAAAGAACAAGACTCTCGCGACGGTCGGAAAGATTCTGGATGTGCTGGCAAGGGAACGGTTTGAGCGAAAATCGTTGCTGTTGGCATTGGGTGGGGGAGTCGTCGGAGATATAACGGGATTTGCCTCCGCGATTTATCAGCGTGGAATTCCGTTCGTCCAAGTGCCGACCACGCTGGTGGCGCAAGTAGATTCAAGCGTTGGGGGCAAAACCGGTGTCGATCATCGATTAGGCAAGAATCTGATCGGGGCGTTTCATCAGCCGAAAGCCGTCTGGATCGATCCGATGCTTTTGCGCACGCTGCCGAAGCGCGAATTCGTCGCCGGCCTTGCCGAAGTGATCAAGTATGGCATCATCGCCGATAAGAAGTTTTTTGCGTATCTCGAACGAGCCCTGCCGGCGCTTCTCACGCTCGATCCGCATTCAGTGATGCAGGTCGTGAAGCGGTCATGTGAAATCAAGGCGCAGGTCGTGGGAGAAGATGAACAGGAGTCCGACCGTCGGAGAATTTTGAATTACGGGCATACCGTCGGCCACGCGCTGGAGGCCTTGGGCGGCTATCGGTCATTGATTCATGGAGAAGCCGTCGGCATTGGACTTGTGCTGGAGGCGGATTTGGCCAGGCAGCAGGGATACTGCGATGCCAAGACCGTCGACCGCATCAGGTCGTTGGTGCGCGCTGCCGGGTTGTCCGATCGTCTGACAAACCGCTCGTTGGCGAAGGTCTGGTCGGCCATGCAGCATGACAAGAAGGTGTCGCAAGGGAAGGTCGTCGGAGTATGGCCGGAAGAAATTGGTCGAGTTCGGATTGAGCCAATTGAAAAGAATGCCTTTGCCGCATGGTTTCGAAGCCTATCTGTCTGAGTTGGCGCGCGATGAGCGCGAGTAGAGCCGTCGTTTTCAGTGCCGAGATATTGTTTAGGAAATGAGCGGGATGGAATCGAAAAAGCTTTCTGCCGCACACCTTGAGCAGGCCTTGCGAGAAAAAACTCGCGAGGTGGATGTGTTGCATCGCATCAGCGACTCGATTAGCAACACGCTCGATCTTGAGGCGGTGCTGCGGCATATCGTCGATGTCGTCGTCGAAGTCACAAAAGCGGATGCCTGTCTCTTGTATCTGTTGTCCGATGGACGGGATGAATTGATTCTGCGGGCATCGAAAAATCCGCATCCGCGCCTGATTGGCCGCATCACGATCGGAATGGGCGAAGGCATCACCGGCTGGGTGGCGCGCGAGCGCACTCGTGTGGTCGTTCCCAGCAACGCCAGTGAGGATCCACGGTTCAAGTTTTTCAATAATCTTCCGGAAGATCGATACCAGGCCTTTGTATCGGTGCCGATCCTTTCAAAGAAAGAAGTCTGTGGTGTCATCAACGTTCAGCACAAGCGCTCCCGGCGGTATCGGGAGGATGAGCTGGCCCTTCTCACGACAATCGCCAATCAAGTCGGTGGGGCCATCGAAAATGCGCGCCTGTACGATCAGATGCGGCGAAAGGCGCTACAGCTGGAAACCTTGTCGCAAGTGTCTGAAACCGTTGCCTCGAATCGAATTATCGACGATGTGTTGCAACTGATTGTGACGATGACCGCGCAGATGTTGGGGTCGAAAATCTGTTCGATTATGCTGTTGGACGAGGCGAGCGGAGAGTTGCGGATTGCCGCGACGCAAAGCCTGAGCGAAGAGTATCGGCGGAAACCCAACCTGAAAGTTGGGCAAAGCATCAGCGGGCGAGCCGTGCATGAGCGGCGGCCGATCATCGTGCCTGAAGTGACGAAAGAGCGGGATTATATGTATCCGGACATGGCGGCGAAAGAAGGATTTTGCTCTCTGCTGTCCGTGCCGATGATGATGCGGGAGAAGTGCGTCGGCGTGATCAATAGCTACACCTCGGTGCCCCATACGTTTACGTCTGAAGAAGTGCGGCTGATGCAGGCGATTGCCAATCAGGCGGCGATCTCCATCGAACATACCACTCTGCTGGAAAAATCGTTCGAGATGCAGGAGGCCCTGGCTGTGCGGAAATTGCTGGATCGCGCCAAGGGGTATCTCATGCGGTCCAAGAGGCTGTCGGAAGAAGAAGCCTTCAAGCTGATTCAGCGGCAGAGCATGGATTTGAGAAAATCCATGAGAGAGATCGCCGAAGCGATTCTCCTTGCCGGGGACATCGATGAACGGGCCGAAAAACGACAGGTCTGATTCTTCCGAAGTTATTTGGTCCGGTTGGTAGCAGGCGGCGGTTGGCGCTTCAGTTGCTGGCGGATATCCTGTAATTCCTTCCTCACGCTCTCCAATTCACGGTCTTTCTCTCGCATTTGCTCTTGAAGCGCGCGCACATCGGTTTCCCGGTCTGCAATCGGCGCGATGGGCGTGGCCGCTGGCTTGCTGACTTGCGGCGGGACGGGCGCCGCCGTGGCGGGCGGAGCCGAAGCGATTCCGGCAATCTGTTCGTAGTCGAGCACAAGTGTGGCGGCGGCATCGCCCCGGATAACATAGGACGAAGGCCGCCTGGCGGACGGAGGGGTGAACGACAGGGTATGGTCGATCAAGCCGGTGCGGTCGGGAATCTGCCGGTTCGGCATATTCATAGCATCGGACCGTTCAGGTTTCATGCGGAGCTGATGGAATTGGATATGCAAAGACCGGCCGTGAACGAAAACCGATCCTGAGCTTGTTTCGTGGGCCGAGGATGGTGACGTCACGGCGTTTGATCCGACTCCTGCTCCTGTCGAGTCGCGGAGAGAGAAGAGGTTGTTCTGATGCACCAGCGTGAACCCGACCTGCTGATCCGCAGCGGCTTGCCGCAGTCCGTCACTGAGAAGGGGCGCGAGAAACGCTGCTTCGGCGTCCGACAATGCCCGCAACGGCTGCGGCCGGTTCGAAAGCAGCGCACTCATCGAGATGTGGGCGTCCTCAATCAAGATGCCTTCCAGTGCGGTCTGGAGAAGCGTGGGGCTCAGTGTCGCAGGGTGCGCCGCCTGAAACGACCGGTCTGGAATTCGTTCGAGAAAAACAGACCCGAGAGAGGAGCGTCCTAAGGGCGTATCGACTTCCGGCGTGGAAGCGCAGGCGGTCAACCCGGCCACGGTTACGGCGATTGTCAGGAGGGCGAGGGGTAGGGACCTGCGTGTTTGAATGCGCACAAGACAGCTCCTGGTAAGTCGGTCGCAAGTCCGCGTAGTGTAGCACAGCTCGGCCGGATGGAGAGGGCCGCAGTTGGCAGGAGGAATGCCTAGCCAAGAAACCGTGACTGCGGCATTGGGGCATGTGTCATGAAGAAATATGAAGATGGTGGCGATGTTTTTGTAGATATATCCAGGCCAAGGCAGGCTGGTCCGTGACGGCGCTTGACAGAACAGCCATGGGCAACGTATAAGGAGCGCCGTTGTGCATGGGAGGAAGGGGGACGATGAAGTCTCTCTTCGACGCACGATACAGATGTTCGAAGGACAATGACGTCCTTCTGGTTCCACTGACTGGACCGGAGGACGTTTTTTTTTGCCCGCGCGTCGCTCCGATCTTTGTCTCGCACATTCACGGTGAATAGACTAAGAGGGAAGAAGGAGCGTCGGATGATACCCCTGAAGGAATGTATTCGCATCGGTAGTGTCCTCGTCCTGGCCTTGCTGGCCGTGCAGGAAGTCGCGGCAGCGGAAGACACGAAAGAAGACGCGCCCAGTATCATTTGCGGCGGTTGCGTGAGCGCGACCCACACCTCCCAAGGGAAGGGCAGCATTACCCCCTATGGGCGCATCGAGCTCGACGGAATCTACAGCACCAGAAATACCAATCCGCTCGATCCCGGTCAGTTCAATGGGTACGCGACGGCGGCGGGAAAAGGGGGGAACTCCTCCTCCACGCTGAACCCGCGCTATAGCGCGTTCGGTGTTCGCGGCGACCGCACCGACGGGACGCATGTCTTGTCCGGCGTCGTTGAAGCCGATTTCTACAGCCAGACCGACAATGCTGGCAACCTGTCTCCGCGTCTCCGGCTGGCGAACGTCAAGTACTCACCGAACAACAACAAGACCAGCATCACCGCCGGTATGGATTGGACACCGATCATGGGCTCGCATCCGAACCTGATCGATTTTTCGATCATGGGGTATAACGGCAATCTCTGGCAGCGTCTTCCTCAAGTCACGGTTCGGCAGCAATTCAGCGACAACTTCGACGGGCTCATTACCGTCATGCGCTTCGAGCGCGGACTGTCCGCCTGTTGCGGGCAAATTCCGAATCGAGTTCAAGCTCCAGGGGCATCGGCGTCCGCGGCATTCAACGATCCCGTGCAGATGCCCTATGTGGGCACACGATTTGGCTATACCGGCACGGGGAGCATGCAGGGATTCATGGTTGCCTTGAACGCGGCCTTCCGGCACTACCACGCTGCGCCGACGACCACGACGTCCATCCCGAGCAATCAGGACGTGAAGTCCTACTTGATCGGTGGCGAGCTGGCGATTCCGATTACGAAGCAGCTGAAGTTCTCCGGCGAATTAGCCTGGGGCCAGGGCCTCGGCGTGGAATTCTTCCGGTTCGGCCAGGAGCGCAATCTCGGCACCGGCGCGCCGATCCGGACCCTTGTCGGATGGGGCGAATTCGATTATGCCTACGACCAGAACTACACGTTCATTGCCGGGTATGGTTTCGACAATCCGCTCAACAGCGACCTCAACGGCACTACAGCGGGCGCCGATCAGCAGTACAAAGTGAACCACCGGAGTTACCTCACGGCGGTGCGGCATATCTGGGGGGATCTGTACGGTTCATTCGAGTGGAATCATCTGATGACGACTTGGAGCACGCACGAGCGGTTTAGCGGCGATAATTTCATGGTCTCAACCTGGTACAACTTCTAGCAGCCTTACGGCGCGACTAAGGAGCCTGACGATGGATAATAGAGATACAAAGGAATCGACGGCAATCGAGAGCGGTGCGGCGACGGTCGAAGAATCCGGATCGTCCCGGCGCGATTTTCTGGTGCAGGGCGCGCGCATGACCGCTGGAATCGGCATTGCGGCGCTACTCGGGAATCTCGGCAATTGGGCGCTGTCGTATGCAGCCGACAAGGAGCCGATCAAGATCGGCGTGTTGCATTCTCTCAGCGGCACCATGGCGATCAGCGAAGTCTCGTTGCGCGATACCGTTTTGATGGCGGTGGAAGAGATCAATGCCAAGGGCGGTGTGCTGGGCCGCCAGATCAAGCCAGTGGTCGTCGATCCCGCATCGAACTGGGACCTGTTTGCGGAGAAGGCGAAGCAGCTGTTGTTGCAGGATAAAGTTGCCGTCGTGTTCGGCTGCTGGACATCGGTGAGCCGCAAGTCGGTCTTACCGGTATTCGAGAAGAACAACGGATTGTTGTTCTATCCCGTTCAGTACGAGGGCGAAGAGTGCTCGCGCAACGTCTTCTATACCGGCGCGGCGGTTAATCAGCAGGCGGTGCCGGCGGTGGAATACCTGATGAGCAAGGAAGGCGGCGGATTCAAGAAGTTCTATCTGCTCGGGACGGACTACGTCTATCCGCGCACGACCAACAAGATTTTGCGGGCCATGCTGCTGGCGAAGAAAGTGCCGGACGCCAACATCATGGAAGAGTACACGCCGTTCCATCATCAGGATTACCAGACCATCGTCGGGAAGATTAAGAAATTTTCGGCGGGCGGCGGCGCGGCGGTGATCAGCACGATCAATGGCGATAGCAACGTGCCGTTCTATAAAGAATTCGCCAATCAGGGCCTGCGCGCGGACGATGTGCCGGTCATGGCGTTCAGTGTGGCGGAAGACGAGTTGCGCGGCATGGACACGACAGCGCTGGTCGGCCACCTGGCGGCCTGGAACTATTATCAGAGCGTGGAGACGCCGCAGAACAAGCAGTTCGTGGCCAGCTTTAAAGCCTACTGCAAAAAGAACAATCTGCCCGATGGCGACAAGCGGGTCACTGACGATCCCATCGAAGCCGCGTATTTCGGCGTGCATGTCTGGAAGCAAGCCGTGGAAAAAGCCGGCTCCATCGAGGTGGACAGCGTGCGCAAGGCCGTCTACGGCCAGAAGTTCCTCGCGCCGGGTGGAGAGATCATGATGGATGCGGGGAATCATCACACGCACAAGCCGGTTCTGATCGGAGAGATTCTCAAGGACGGGCAGTTCAAAGTCGTGTCGCGTTCAAAAGGACTGGTGAAGCCTGAACCCTGGAGCGAATACACCAGCCTTGATAAGGGGTGCGATTGGACGACGCATCAGGGGACATACTCGAAGAAGGCCTGAGAGGACTTGCGTTCCTCCAGCCACCGACCCGGCCGTTCCGCTCCACCCCCGCAAGGGGAATCCGGAGCGGCCGGGATCCAGGTGCGGCTTGGTCGCAGCTCGGTTGCAGCTCTGGGCAAGAGAGTCCGGCAAGAAGGTCATGCAAGCAAGACGGTGTTGGACGACAGTGTTGATAGACAGTATTGATAGAGTGACGATGACACGATTGATAGTCCGAACTGGAGTTGTTCTTTTTGCGTTGGTCCTATGCCTGTCCGGAAGTCCTGGGGTATGGGCTGCTGGCCTGGATGGGGTTGATACTCCCGCGATGGACGGAAGCAAGGGGACGGAACTAGAGGGCATGAAGACCCTGGTCGGGCAGCTCGCCGACGAAGACCCTGCCGTGCAACAGCAGGCGGTGCGGACGCTGGTCGAAACGGGCGATGCCGCGACGCTTAGCCGCCTGGAGCTGGCGCTCGAAGATGCCGATCGCGCCACGCGCGTGGCGGTGAAGCCGTTCAAAGCTCTGCTGAAAAACAAACTGAACCTTGCCAGCGACGATGAGTCGGTGCGCCGCGTGGCGGCCGGCGATCTCGGCGCGTCCGGTCAATGGTTGGCGGCGCCTTGGTTGGATGCCGCCGCCGCCAAAGAGCCGCAGTATTGGGCTCGCTATGCCATGGAAGAGGGCGCCGCGCTGCTCCGGCTCGCGGAAGCCGATCCCTCGGTTCGCGCGGCCGCCGCGGCGAAGCTCGGCGAGCTGAGAAGCCAGAACGGACTTCCGGCGCTCAAAGAGCTGGCGCAGCAGTTATCCAGTGACGGTGGCCCGCGCGAATCCGATGTTGCTGTGCTGGCCGCGGTGTCTCAGGCGATTGAACGCATCGAGATCTGGAGCACCTGGGCCGGTGTCTTCGAGACGCTGTTTCGCGGTCTGAGCCTGAGCTCCATTCTGTTGATGATGTCGTTGGGGCTGGCGATTGTGTTTGGGCTGATGGGGGTCATCAACATGGCCCATGGCGAGCTTATGATGGTGGGCGCCTACGCGACGTTCATGACCCAAGAGCTGTTCAAAGCCTATCTGCCGCCGTCGATGTTCGATGCCTATTTCCTCGCGTCGCTTCCCGTGGCGTTCCTGGTTGCTGGAGCCTGCGGCCTGCTGCTGGAAGCCACGGTGATCCGCTTTCTGTACGGCCGGCCGCTGGAGACGATGCTAGCCACCTGGGGCGTCAGTCTGGTGCTCATTCAGCTCGCGCGCGTGCTGTTCGGCGATTTGACGGCCGTGACGGCGCCGGCCTGGCTCAGCGGCGGCGCGCAAGTGCTGGTCGGCGTCTATCTTCCCTATAACCGGCTCTTTATTATCGCGCTGTCGATTGTCTGTGTCATCGGCATCTATCTGACGCTCTTTCGCTCCAGCCTCGGCTTGCGAGTGCGCGCGGTCACGCAGAACCGGAACATGAGCGCCTGCCTCGGCATTCCGACCAGGAAGGTCGATGCCTACACCTTTGCGTTCGGGTCGGGTTTGGCCGGGCTGGCCGGTTGTGCGCTCACACTGGTTGGAAACGTGGAGCCTGGTTTGGGACAGAATTATATCGTCGATTCATTTATGGTGGTGGTGACGGGGGGAGTCGGCAAACTGGCCGGGACGATCGTGGCCGCGCTAGGCATCGGCAGTCTCAATAAATTTCTGGAGCCGAGCTTCGGCGCCGTCTATGGCAAAGTGCTTATTTTGGCGCTGGTGATCTTGTTCTTGCAGCGGCGTCCATCCGGCCTGTTTGCCGTTAAGGGGCGCCACGCGGATTAGCATGAGCGCTATGAACGAAACCACGAGCGAGACGCAGCCAACGGTAGAACGGGAAAGTATCGTTTTCTGGCTTGCCGGGCTGTTTCTGCTCATCGTTCTGCCGGCGTTGAATGTCTTGCCAGCTGAAGAGTCGTGGCTCCATGTCTCGGATTTTACGCTGAACCGGTTCGGGAAATTTCTCGCCTTCGCCATTCTGGCTCTGGGGCTTGATCTGATCTGGGGCTATACCGGCATTCTCAGTTTGGGACAGGGCGTGTTTTTCGGCATCGGGGCCTACTGCATGGGCATGCACCTGATGCTGGCGATCGGGTCGGAAAGCGTCTATGGCAGTGCGTTGCCGGATTTCATGGTGTGGAATCAGGTCAAGGAGCTGCCGTTCTTCTGGACCCCGTTCTACAGTTTTCTGGCGGCGGTAAGTTTGGGAATTCTCGCGCCGATGCTTTGCGCCTGGCTCTTCGGCCTTCTGGCCTTTCGCAGCCGGATCAAAGGCGTCTACTTTGCAATCATCACGCAGGCGGTCGCGCTCTCGGCCTGGCTGGTCTTCAATCGGAATGAAACGAACCTGGGCGGAACGAACGGACTGACCGATTTCAAACAGCTGTTGGGATTCCGGCTGAGCGAGCCAGGCACGCAACGCGCGCTGTATGTGGTGACGGTGCTGGCGCTGGGCGGAGCCTATTTCCTCTGCCGCTGGATCGTGCAGTCGCGAGCGGGCAAGGTCTTGGTTGCCGTGCGCGACAGCGAGCAGCGGGTTCTCTTCTCCGGCTATTCGCCGTCCAACTATAAGGTCTTCGTCTTCGTCGTCTCGGCCGGGCTCGCCGGTTTGGCGGGATTGCTGTATGTCCCCCAGGTCGGGATTATCACGCCGGCGCAGATTGGCGTGCTGCCGTCGCTGGAAATGGTGATCTGGGTCGCGGTCGGCGGGCGAGGCACGCTGATTGGGGCGATCATTGGGGCAGTCGGTGTCAACTTCGGCCGCAGCATCCTGACGAATTACTTTCCCGAGCTCTGGCCGTTTTTCTTGGGCGGACTCTTTATCGCGGTGGTGCTCCTGTTCCCCGATGGGTTGGTCGGCCTCGCGCGGCGCATGAAGGCCGGACCGGCCGGGTCCTTGTTCAAGAAGGCCAGGCCTGCCCCGGAGGGAGTGCAGTCGTGAGCGACAAGGGCTCGATCATCTATCTGGACGGCGTCGTCGTCGATTACGACGGGTTCAAGGCGCTCAATAACCTGAACTTCATCGTCAATTATAACGAGCTGCGCGTCGTCATCGGGCCGAACGGCGCGGGAAAGACCACGTTGCTCGA
The DNA here is from genome assembly GCA_022226955.1 of Nitrospira sp. Taxonomy (NCBI): domain Bacteria; kingdom Pseudomonadati; phylum Nitrospirota; class Nitrospiria; order Nitrospirales; family Nitrospiraceae; genus Nitrospira; species Nitrospira sp. Next base: position 2,244,546 of record CP092079.1, on the reverse strand, counting down.
CGTGATCTGCGGCAAGACGAAGCCTGCTCAAGGCCGCGTCATCTTCGGCAAGGATATAGACCTGATTGGGAAGCGGGAAGACGAGATTACAAAGCTGGGGATTGGTCGGAAGTTCCAAGCGCCCTCGATCTACGGCAATTTGACGGTCTGGGAGAATCTCGATCTGTCGTTGAAGCGGGACAGCAAAGGAGTGATCGCGACGCTGTTGAGTTCATCCACCGCCGCCGAGCGAGAGCGCATCGCGAAGACGCTGGAAACGATTGGGCTGCACGAAGATCCGCATCGCCGCGCCGGGTTGCTCTCGCACGGGCAGAAGCAGTGGCTGGAAATCGGCATGGTGATTTTGCAGGATCCCGCGCTCTTGCTCGTCGATGAACCGGTGGCCGGCATGACGGATAAAGAGACGGAGCAGACCGGAGTGTTGCTCCAAACGCTGGCGGAGAAGCATGCGGTGATCGTCATTGAACACGACATGGAGTTTGTGCGGCAGATTGCCCGAACCGTCACGGTTCTGCATGAAGGCACCGTGATTTGCGAAGGGACGGTCGATGTCATCCAGGCAAACGACCGGGTCCGCGAGATTTATCTTGGCCGTCAAAAAGTCGGGCACTAGCTATGCTGCACTTGCATAATATCAACGCCTATTACGGGGAAAGTCACATTCTTCGCGATGTGTCGTTCACGCTTGAAGCGGGACAGGTGGCCTGCCTTATGGGACGCAACGGAGTGGGCAAGACCACGACGCTCAAGGCCATCATGGGATTGCTGCCGGTGCGATCCGGGCAGGTCATGCTGAATGGGAAGGACATCACGAAAGAGGCGACGGACCGCCGGGCGCGAAACGGTCTGGCCTATGTGCCGCAAGGGCGTGAGATCATTCCCCATCTGACGGTGCGGGAGAATTTGCAACTCGGTTTCTGGGCGCGCGCCACCAAAGGCGATGGAGCCACAGAGAAGGCGGCCTTCGACGAAGTCTATGGACTCTTTCCCAAGCTGACGCAGATTCTGGAACGGCCGGGTGGCGTTCTAAGCGGCGGCGAACAGCAACAGTTGGCGATTGGCCGCGCGATTCTCTCCGATCCGAAAGTCCTGTTGTTGGATGAACCGACCGAAGGGATTCAGCCCTCCGTCGTGGACCAGATCGAAGACGTGATTATCGGCTTCAAAAGCTCCAGACGTTTCGCTGTTCTGCTGGTCGAGCAAGGACTGCATTTCGCCGCCAGACTGGCCGACGCCTATGTGATCATGGCGAAGGGCGCCGTGGTGGCGGCAGGCAAGACGAGTGAATTGAGCGCTGAGGAAGTGAAGCGGCATCTGGTGGTGTGAGGGATGAGGCTGCGGGTGTATTCTCTTTGCTCGCTGCTCGCGCACAGGGGATCCATCAGATTGCAAGATGATGGACTGTGCTCGATCAATGCGCGCAGGAGAGAATCCACCCGCAGCTTTTAGGGGGTGGGGCGAGAGTTGAAATGAGGGGATCATGCATCTGACACCGCGTGAACAGGAAAAGCTGTTGATCTATGTTGCCGCGAATTTGGCGAAGGAGCGGAAGGCGCGCGGGTTGAAGCTGAATCATCCGGAGGCGATGGCCTATCTCACCGCGGCGATTCTGGAAGGGATTCGCGACGGGCGGTCGGTGTCGGACCTGATGAGCTATGGCGCGACGCTGCTGACGAAGCGCGATGTGATGTCCGGTGTGGCGGAGATGATTCCCGAACTGCAAGTCGAGGGCACGTTTCCCGATGGGACTAAACTGGTGACGGTTCACGACCCGATTCGATAAGTGAGATCGCATGAAACAATCGTCGAAGGCAAAGAAGGCACAGTCGAAGCGAGCGGTGGCGATGAAACCGGCCAAGCAGCCGGTCGGTAAGAAAACGGTGAAGAAGGTTTCGCTTCAGCCTGCCGCGGTGATTCCCGGTGAAGTGATGCTCGGCGACGGCGACATCGTCGCGTTCAACGGCCGTCCGACAGTCGAGCTGATCGTGTCGAATCGCGGCGACCGGCCGATTCAGGTCGGGTCGCATTGCCATTTCTTCGAGGCCAACCGCGCGCTGCGGTTCGACCGCGAACAGGCCTACGGTTTTCGTTTGCAGATACCGGCCGGAACCGCGGTGCGATTCGAGCCGGGAGAAGACAAACGGGTGACGCTGGTGACGATCAGCGGCAATCGCGTGGCCTACGGGATCAATGGACTCGTGAATGGGCGGATGGACGATCCGAACGTCAAGCGGCAGGCGCTTGCCATAGCCAGAGAGTTAGGCTTTATTGGGAAGGAGGACGAGCGATGAAGCTCACCCGGCGCCAGTACAACGATCTGTACGGCCCGACGGCCGGCGATCGCATCCGTCTCGCCGACACCGATCTCCTCATTGAAATCATCCGCGACTTGACGGCGCCTGGAGAAGAGGCCAAGTTCGGCGGCGGCAAAGTCATTCGCGATGGAATGGGGCAGTCGCCGTCGGCCACGCGCGCGAAGGGCGCGCTCGACCTCGTCATCACCAACGCCATTATTCTCGACTGGTGGGGCGTGGTGAAGGCCGATATCGGGATTCGCGACGGCCGCATCGCCGGCATTGGCAAGGCGGGCAATCCCGATCTCATGGACGGAGTCACGAAGGGCATGGACATCGGGCCGGGGACGGAAGTTTTGTCCGCCGAGGGAAAGATTGTCACCGCGGGCGGGATCGATACGCATATCCACTTCATCTGCCCGCAAATTATTACAGAAGCTATTGCGAATGGGCTAACCACGTTGATCGGCGGCGGCACCGGCCCCGCAACCGGCACCAACGCAACGACCTGCACACCCGGCGCGTGGAATTTGCACCGCATGCTGGAAGCGGCTGACGGCTTTCCGATCAATCTCGGTTTCCTGGGGAAGGGCAATGCGTCGTTGCCGGATGGCTTGCGCGAGCAGGTCGAAGCGGGCGCAATTGGGCTCAAGCTGCACGAAGATTGGGGGACGACGCCGGCGGCGATCTCGACTTGCCTCGATGTCGCGGAAGAATATGACGTACAGGTGGCGATCCACACCGATACGTTGAATGAGGCCGGATTTGTCGAAGACACGATCAAGGCTTTCAAAGGCCGGACGATCCACTCCTTCCATACGGAAGGCGCCGGTGGCGGCCATGCGCCGGATATCATCAAGGTGTGCGGCGAGGCGAATGTGCTGCCGTCGTCCACGAATCCCACGATGCCATTCACCGTCAACACGATGGACGAACATCTCGACATGCTCATGGTCTGCCACCACTTGAATCCGCGCGTGCCGGAGGATATTGCCTTCGCCGAGTCGCGCATCCGCCGCGAAACGATTGCTGCCGAGGACATCCTGCACGACATGGGGGCGATCAGCATGATGTCGTCCGATTCACAGGCGATGGGACGGGTGGGCGAGGTCATCATCCGCACCTGGCAGACGGCGCATAAGATGAAAGTGCAGCGCGGCCATTTGTCGCAGACGGCGGCGGACAAGCTGTCCGGCGCAAACGACAATTTCCGCGCGCGGCGCTATGTGGCCAAATACACGATCAATCCTGCCATCGCGCATGGGATCGCGCATGAAGTCGGATCGGTCGAAGCCGGCAAGCTGGCCGACCTAGTGCTCTGGAAGCCAGCATTTTTTGGGGTGAAGCCCGAGATCATCCTGAAGGGCGGCTTTCCAATGTCGGCGGCCATGGGCGATCCGAACGCGTCGATTCCCACGCCTCAGCCGGTGTTGACCAGGCCGATGTTCGGCAGCTTCGGCCGCGCGCCATTCGAGACCAGTCTGACCTTCCTCTCGAAAGCGGCGGTGGAGCAAGAGGTTGCGAAGAAGCTCGGTTTGCAGAAACGGACAGTGGCCGTCAAGAAGTGCCGCGGTATCGGCAAGCGGGATATGAAGCTCAACGACGCGCTGCCGCAGATCGACGTCGATCCGGAGACCTATGTGGTGAAGGCCGATGGCCAAGTACTGACGTGCGATCCGGTTGCGGTTCTGCCGATGGCGCAGCGATATTTCCTTTTTTAGCAGGCTGCTGAAAACGCCGTTCAGCAGCGTTCTCGCCTTGAACGCATCCTCAACGTACCCGAGAGGGTAAACGAGCTGTCTTGGCAGCTCGGGGTGGGCGGGTGAGAACTGTTACGTCTCCGGTGCGTTCGTTGTCTGCGGCCTTGCTGGACAACATTTTGAGCAGCCGAATGATTGGAGGGAGCTATGAGTCGGATCGAAAAATATTTAAGAGACGAGTGGTATGAATTCAGGAAATACGTGAATGAAGAGATGGACTATGCGGATGAGAACGCTGCACGTAAGCTGAATGGGGCAGGAGCATTTGTCGATTTTTTATGTGGACGTCGTCTCGCTAAAAATATTGAGTATGCAAAGCATGAAAGAGGAAAGTGGCCCACTGAGTGATCTAATGAACACACGATCACTGCTTACAGGCCTTCGTTTCGTCGATAGCTTTTTCCCTTCGGGCGGCTATGCCTATTCGTCCGGGTTGGAAGCGGCGGTGCAGGGCGGAGCGGTCAAGGATGCAGCGGATTTGTCGCGGTTCGTGCAAGAGTCGTTGACGATTGGAATGGGGGAACGAGAAGCCGTCGCGACAGGATTGGCTCATGACGCCATTGTTTCAGGGATGCTTGACGTTGCGCTGAGCGCCGACCGGGAGTTGGACGCCATGAAGCTCGGACGAGAATCGCGGGTTTCGAGTCGGCAGATGGGGCGGCAGGTCATTCGCTTGGCGGCGGAGCAGCGCGACCGGCATCCATTGTTGGAAGAGTATCTCGCGGCAGTCGAGGCGGGCCAGACGCCAGGACATGTGGCCGTGACCATGGGTCTCACGCTGGCTGCGGCAGGCTGGTCGAAAGCCGACTCGATTGCCGCTTTTCTGTATCAAGCCGCGACGAGCTTTGTCGCCGCCGCCATGAAGCTGTTGCCGATTGGACAGCGAGAAGGCCAGCGGTTACTAGACAGCTGGCTCGACGTTATCGAACGGGTCAGCCGACAAGCGGCTGAGCAACGCACGTTGCGTTCTTGGTCGCCCATTCAAGATATTTATGCCATGCGGCATAGTCGTTTGGAGTCGCGATTGTTTCGTTCGTAGCCGTAGATAACCGGCTGCACTCAGCGGATCTTCCAACTAGCATCTCTCCTCGATAGTCGTCCCGATTCTCTTTCCAGCCGTTCAATCTACATATTGGTAAGCGCCGAATAATCGCGTTCGGCCTGTGTCGTTTTCTGAGAATCGTCAATCAGGGCGAGACTGATGCCTCTAGTGTCACTTGGGGAAGACCTGGCATTGACTTCAGTCCTAGTCAGTACTATCTATGTGTATAGTGAAGAGATGTGTGTATGAGTATTGACGGGCAGTGTCGTATGTGGCCAGCATTCGAAACAGAGAATTCATATTGTCTTAATCGCACAGGTAAGGGAGGGGGTTGTTATGAAAAAGGTTGTTGGAATCTATGGGGATCGTCAGACGCATTGGGTGGGAGATGGGTTTCCAGTCCGCTCACTGTTCTCCTATGACGATCAGGGCAAGGAGCTCAGCCCTTTCCTGTTGCTGGATTTTGCCGGTCCGGCCGAGTTCAAGCCGACGGACCGCCCCCGGGGCGTCGGACAGCATCCGCACCGTGGGTTTGAGACCGTAACGATTGTCTACAAGGGGGAAGTGGCGCATCGCGATTCGACCGGCCAGGGTGGGGTGATCGGTCCGGGCGATGTGCAATGGATGACGGCGGCGTCGGGTATTCTGCATGAGGAGTTCCACTCCGAAGCGTTTATGCGCGCAGGCGGTGTGCTGGACATGGTGCAGCTCTGGGTCAATCTGCCTGCCAAGGACAAGATGGCCCCGCCGAACTATCAAGCCATTCTGAATAAAGATATCCCTGAGGTTGCGATAGCCGATAAGGCGGGCACGGTGCGTGTCATTGCTGGGAAGTATGATGGACATGCGGGGCCGGCTCATACATTTTCCCCGCTGCATGTCTTGGATGTCCGAATCCGCGCCGGTTCCACAGTCGACCTGCCGGCGCCCGAGGGTTGGAATACCGCGCTGATAGTCTTGCACGGTACGGTTGAGGTTAACGGCAGCACCAGCGCGCGGGAAGCTCAGATGGTGCTCTTGGAGCCAAACGGCAGCGGTCTGTCCGTCAAAGCCAATAACGAGGATGTCGTCATGCTCTTGCTCAGCGGGCAGCCCATCGATGAGCCGATTGTGGGGTATGGCCCGTTCGTGATGAATACCCAGGAGCAGATCGCTCAAGCGGTCACGGATTTTAACAGTGGCAAATTTGGGATGATCGCTCGTTAAACGGAATCTGCTGTTCAAAAGGAGGGCTTGTCATGAGTATGCCGGCAAATTTCAATGGGAAAAAGCCCACCATCGATCCGGCCGATGCCGTCATGGTGTTGATCGATCACCAGAGCGGTCTGTTCCAGACCGTGAAAGACATGCCGATGCCTGCGCTTCGCGCGCATGCCGCAGCGCTCGCCAAGATGGCGACGCTGTGCAAGCTTCCAGTGATCACGACCGCTTCGGTGCCACAAGGACCGAACGGTCCACTGATCCCCGAGATTCACCAGAACGCTCCGCATGCCCAATATATTGCGCGCAAAGGCGAGATCAATGCCTGGGACAATCCCGACTTTGTCGCAGCCATCAAGGCGACGGGCCGCAAGACACTGATCCTTGCAGGCACTATTACCAGCGTCTGCATGGCTTTCCCCGCGATCAGCGCCGTCCATGACGGCTACAAAGTGTTCGCGGTGGTCGATGCTTCGGGCACGTACTCGAAAATGGCGCAGGAAATTACTCTCGCGAGAGTCGTTCAGGCTGGTGTCGTCCCGATCGATACGGCTGCCGTGGCGTCGGAACTGCAAAAGACCTGGCATCGCGACGATGCGATGCAATGGGCCGAGATCTATACCAAGATTTTCCCAGAGTACCAGTTACTGATCGAGAGCTACGGCAAGGCACAGGACGTGGTGAAGAAGAACGAAGTGTTGGACTCGCAGCGATAAGGAGATCGGTTTCCCAAGTCTGTCGCTGGAAATGTGACGGTATCTTTTATAACAGGAGGGCACATTATGGCGAGTGAACCTATTCGAGATCCCAAGAAGGACCAACTGTTGTCGCCGCAGAACGCGGCCTTCATCGTCATCGACTATCAGCCGGTGCAGGTGAATTCGATTGCGTCGATGGATCGGCAACTCCTGGTCAGCAATATTGTCGGCACGGCGAAGGCCGCTGTCGCCTATGGTTTGCCGATCGTGCATTCAACGGTCAACGTCAAAACCGGCCTCAACAAGCCGCCGATCGCGCAGCTGCGGAAAGTGCTCGACAAATTCCCGACCTATGACCGCACGACGATCAATTCGTGGGAAGATGTCGAATTCCGCAAAGCGGTTGAAGCGACGGGCCGCAAGAAGCTCATTATGACGGCGTTGTGGACCGAAGCCTGTCTGACGTTTCCGGCGCTCGATGCGCTCGCGGCCGGGTACGAGGTGTATGTGGTGGCCGACGCCGTAGGCGGCACGTCGGTCGTGGCGCATGACATGGCCTTGCGCCGGATTGAGCAGGCAGGTGGCAAGATGATCAGCGTGCCGCAGCTCTTCTGCGAATTGCAGCGCGACTGGCAGCGCAAGGAGACAGTGCCTGCGTTCATGAACCTGTTCATCGAGACTGGGGGGACTGCCGGCCTTCAGTTTGGTTACGACAAAACAGAGTAATCATTCGACCTTCATATCCGACGGGGAGTTGCTCAGCCGACTCCTCGTCGAATACCCTCCCGTGTGACAGAACGCAGTCCAGATCCGTCAAGAAAAGACTCCCGACCCCTTTGCTTCTTTGCTTCGACCTCGTTCAGCCTCCCGCGTGATCGGCCGCCTGAGCAAGCTGCGCTGTTGGGCGATTGACGCGAGTGTGTCTGCGGCGATATATAGGCCGAGGCCTTTGCTGAAGGGCTGGCTGAGGAGGCGCGATGCATCGAGAAGACGAGCAGCTCTGTGGCACGGGGCGAGTGACAGCGGCGCGGGCAGCCCACATTCCCGTGATCGGCGTCGGCGGTCCGGTGGGGTCCGGCAAGACGGCGCTAGTCGAGGCGCTCTGCCTGAAGCTGCGCGACCGCCACAGTCTCGCCGTGGTAACCAACGATATCTTCACCAAGGAAGATGCGGAGTTTCTCACCAAACGCGGCGCGCTGCCGCAAGACCGGATTCTCGGCGTCGAAACCGGCGGCTGCCCGCATACTGCGATCCGCGAAGATGCCTCGCACAACCAGGAGGCGCTGGACGATCTGCTGAAGCGCCACCCTGACATCCAGCTCATGTTCGTCGAAAGCGGCGGCGATAATCTCGCCGCGACCTTCAGCCCCGAGCTGGCGGACCGCGTCATCTATGTGATCGACGTGGCGGCGGGCGACAAGATTCCGCGCAAGGGCGGACCCGGCATCACGCGGTCCGACCTGCTGGTTATTAACAAGATTGATCTTGCCCCGCATGTCGGCGCCGATCTGGACGTGATGGACCGAGACAGCCGAAGGATGCGCGGCGAGCGGCCATTTCTTTTCACCAATCTCAAGACCGGGCAGGGCCTCAATGCGGTCGTGGCCTGGGTCGAGCAGTTCATTCCTCGGCAGGCCCATCGCCACTGACGAAAGACGCGCGATGACCTCACCGGCAGCGCAGGATCCGGTTCTGGATGCCGTAGGCCGGCACGGCGCGCTGACCTATGTCTTCGAGCGGCAGGGAGCGCGCACGGTCCTTGCGCGTTCGTCCTGTTCCAGCCCCTGGCACTATTTCCCTCCGTCCGCTCTCGACGACAGCGGCTGTGCCTATACCTGGCTGGTGAACCAGTCCGGCGGCCTGGTCGGCGGCGATTGCGTCACGGTCGAGGCGCAGCTAGGGGACGGCGCACATGTGTTGCTGACGAGCCCATCGGCCAATCGAGTGTACCGAAGCGAGCGCGAGCCGGCGGTGCAAACAGTTCGTCTGACAGCCGGTGCCGATGCGCGGTTGGAATGGCTGCCGGACGTGACGATTCCGTTTGCCGGTTCCCGGTTTCGTCAATCGATCCAGGTCGATCTGGCGCCGGGCGCGACGGTGGCACTGTGGGATGCGATGGCGTCCGGGCGCGTGGCGAGGAATGAACGCTGGGCCTTTGCAAGCTATGAGAATGAGATGGTGATCCGAACGGCTTCGGGGCAATCGGCGGTCGAGCGGTATGTCATGAGCCAGGATTCCATCGGGGAGAGCGTGAAGAGCTGGGACTATGTCGGATCGCTTGTGGTGGTCGGGGACTCGATTGAGCCGGAGCGGCTATTGGATTTGGAGGCCGGGCTCGTTGAGTTGTGCGAACAGCAGCCTGGTGAATTACTCGGCGGGGTGTCTCGCCCGGCGGTTCCTGGACTAGCCGTTAAAGTGGTGGCGCGATCCGCTCCAGCCCTCACGGCATTTCTGGAAGCGGCTTGGAGCCGGATCCGGGCCAGTCTGTGGCAGCTGCCCGCGCCGGCGTTGCGGCGCTATTGAGTGCTAGCGCTATTTGGATGAAGGGCTCGTTTGGGCGGGCGTGGGTTGTCCACCGATTTGTTTTTTGAGCGCGTCGAGTTCTGTTCTCAGCGCATCTAATTCCTGCGCCTGCTTATCCATTACGGCTTTCATGGACGGGGTATCGTTGCCGGTGGCCGGTGCGCTCGCAGGCGCGGGAAGGGCGACAGGCGCAGCAGGCAACTGTGGCGCCGGAAGACTGGCAAGAGCGGCAAGGGCGACGGCGACATGCGGCTGGTCCGGTTCGATTTCCATCCAGGTCTGTGGGCCGCCGATCCGTGCCTGGGCTTCGAGCGGGGAAAACGAAAGCACATAGATTCCCACTTGATCGTCTCGCTTGTCGGCGGGCGAGTGGTAATGGTTTAGAGTGACGTAGAGCGTGTTCTCGTCCACATGCAGAGTGCCGTCGATGCTGTCGGTGGGTGGGCCAACCTGAAATTTCACTCGTTGGTCAGGCTTGGCCTGTTTCAATGCGGTTGCAATGGCTGGGGCCAAAAACGCTACTTCCTGCGCGGAGAATAGCGGGACTGGTTTGATGCCGCGAGGATGAGCCGGGCTGTCCGTCGCGCTAATGCCGAGGGAGAGGCCGCTGAGGGCTTTGGCCAGTACGTCCTGTGCCAGGTCGATGGGATGGCTGGCCTTGAACGATTTCACAGCGCCGCCAAATCGCATCGTTGTGCCGCGCTCGGAGAGATGCTGGAGATAGACGGCGCCTGCGGGGCTGTCAGTGACCAGTGTTTGATCGGCGACAGAGCCGCAGCCTGCGGACAGAGCGAGACTCACTGAGAGGAGCGCGCTGGCAAGAATACGCTGACAGGATTGTAGGATCGACATGGAAACCTCTTTCGTGCGGCCAGTGTAGCACAGGGCTCCGGGTAAATCTTTCATAGGGCTGGGCCGTGGTGCCGCACGTTCATGAGATTCCCTCTGAACTTTCCACAGAACTTTCCATTGACAGATGGGCCGGGGCGTTGTTATAACTCGCCCCGATATTTAGGGAGACAACGAAGTCTCCGGCGCAGTGATCGCATCAGGTGGACAACGACGTCCTCCGGTATTTTCCCAAGGGGTTCTTGGTGGGAAAAGCCTGAGGGCGTTTTTTTTTGGGTTAGGCTGGTGAAAATGGCCCCCAACTTTGTTCTCGTCTCGCAAAAATCCTCGACGTACCCCCGAGGGTACGCCTGTGGTTTTTGCGTCGCCTGCGGCCTCGTTGGATGGCCATTTTGACCAGCCTGGAGTAACAGATGCGGATTCTTCGTATCGCCATGGCGCAGATCAATCCCACGGTGGGCGATATCGCCGGCAATACCCGTCTGATCAAACGCTGGATTAAGGAGGCCAGGAAGGCCAAGGCCGATGTCGTGGCGTTTCCAGAGCTGGCGGTGACGGGGTACCCGCCAGAGGATTTGCTGCTCAAGCCCCGCTTTGTGGCGGATAACCTGCGCGCGTTGGATGAGATCGTCAAAGAGTGCCGCGGTCTGCTTGCGGTGGTTGGTTGTGTGGGGCAGGGACCGGTGAGCGGCAAGCGGTCGCGCTCGCCGGTAGTGCCAGCCGGGCAGCATGAGTTGTCGAATGCGGCGGCGGTGTTGAGCGAACGCGGCGTCGTGGCCCGCTATAGCAAGTGGCTGCTTCCGAACTATGGAGTCTTCGACGAGAGCCGGTATTTCCATCCGGGGCGCATGCTGCCTCTCATCACGCTGCGCGGCGCCACGGTCGGCGTCAACATCTGCGAAGACATCTGGTTCCCGGACGGTCCGACGCGCGATCAGGCTGCGGCCGGCGCCGATGTCATCATCAACATCAACGCGTCCCCCTTCCAGATCGGCAAGAGCCGGATTCGTGAACAAATGCTGGCCACGCGCGCTCGTGAGAATGGCGTGATCGTGACGTATACCAATACGGTCGGCGGGCAGGACGAACTGGTGTTCGATGGCAATAGTCTGGTGCTCGATCAGACCGGGGCAGTCATCGCACGGGCCAAGGCTTTTCAAGAGGATTTTCTGCTGGCCGATTTGAATGTCGATGCCGTCGCGCGGCATCGAATGACGCAGCAGCGGACAAGGGCGCTGAGCGGCAAGCTGGCGAACGCGGTCGAGCGGATGACCGTAAAGCTTCCCGCCGCCACGAAGCGTGCGCGGGTCGTGCCCGCATTGGAGCCGCTCCGTGAGGAATTGGATGAAGTCTATGCCGCGCTGGTGCTCGGCGTGCGGGATTATGTGTGGAAAAACGGTTTCAAAAAAGTCGTCATTGGATTGAGCGGCGGAATCGATTCGGCGATCACCGCCGCCATCGCGGTCGATGCGCTCGGTGCGGACAATGTGCAGGGGCTATTCATGCCCTCGCCTTACACCTCGCAGGAAAGCGATGAGGATGTGGCGGACTTGGCCCGGCGGCTGCACATGACCTGCGACACGATTGCGATCACGCCGACCTTCGACCGATATCGGCAATCCCTCGCGGCGTCGTTTGCCGGACAGCCGGTGGATACGACCGAGGAGAATCTGCAGGCCCGTATTCGCGGGAATCTCTTGATGGCGTTCTCGAATAAGTTTGGCCATCTCGTGCTGACGACCGGGAACAAGAGCGAGATGAGTGTGGGGTACGCGACCCTGTATGGCGATATGGCCGGCGGATTTGCGGTGATCAAGGATGTGCCGAAGACGATGGTCTATGCCCTCTCGCATCTGCGTAACGAGACCGGACCGGCGGCGGTGATTCCCAAGCGGATCATCGACCGGGCGCCGACGGCGGAACTACGGCCGAACCAGAAAGACGAAGACAGCTTGCCGCCTTATGCGGTCCTCGACCCTATTTTGAAGGCCTATGTCGAGGAAGACCGGTCGCCGGAAGAGATCGCGGCGATGGGATTCGACCGGGCGGTGGTGGCAAAGGTGATTGGACTGGTGGATCGCAGCGAGTACAAGCGGCGGCAGGCACCGATCGGCATCAAGATTACACACCGTGCATTCGGCAAGGATCGGCGGATGCCGATTACCAACGGCTATCGATAGGTCTGGTTGTGCCGGTGGAGCCGGCGCGCTGGAATATGCAGGCTCGCGATGGAGCCTGGCCGGCGAACAGTGTGTCGCCGGCTTTGAGGGAGTGTCATTTTATTCATTCAGGAGGAGGGAGCCGATGAGAAGAGGACAATGGGGATTCGCAGCTATGACGGCTGCGGTGTTGCTATGCGTATCGGGAGTGCCATCCGCTCAGGCCGGCATAACCGATGACTTGATGGATACGACGAAACATCCGGTGTCCGTGACCATGTCCATGCAGGCCGACAGTTTCTTCGGGTTCAATCCATCAGTGTATGGGACCTATGGATTGACGAAAGATATCGCGCTGGCGTTTAACACGACCTATTGGACCAACATCAGCGGCCAAGGTGTGCACGATGCGAATCCCTGGTTGGAGTTAGACCTCGGTTTGAACTTTACGTTTTTCGACAAGCGCCTGAGCATAACGCCGATGTTGGGCACCGTGCATGGCAGCTTGCTGTCTTCACGAGGTGGGTCGTTTCCGAAGGGGGGCGGCAGCCGCAATGAGCGCACGACCGCGTTCGACGGTTGGGTGCCGACCCTTATTGTGAATTACATGGATGACCGGTTCGAAGGCGAGTTCTATTTAGGTTATTTCAAAGCGGGCAGGAATGAGGGCGGCAACGTCGGGTCGGCGAATCAGACCGCGCAAAACTGCGTCTCCGATGTTGGAGATTGCGCCTCCGGCCGCCGCGGCACCTGGGACTTCCTCCACTGGTGGGCCAATGCCGGATACCGCTTCAACAGCATGTTCTCGGCCGGCGGGCATTATGAGCAGCTCTTGACCACGCGCGACAACAGCGCGCCGGGCGCGCAGCAGGATTACTATCGCTGGTTCGGACCCTATGTGGAAATGAAGCTGGCGGGCGGCATGGCCTTTCGGTTCACCGCCGGTCATGATTTCGCCGACAATGAGGATTTCTACAAGTTGAAGTTCACCAAGACGTTCTAGTGTCCTGAAAACGATGTTTGGGGCGGGAGGAGCGGATTCCTCCCGCCCCGCGGGTGTATGACTATTCGATGCGAAGGAGGCAGATCGTGACCATGTCCAGACGTTTTGCGGTCGTATTGGGGGCGGGGCTGGGGATGCTCTGCGCATCGCTGGCCGGGGCTCCTGAGGCGGGCGCGCAGACTGCGGCGCTGAAGGTCGATTCGGGGGATACGGCCTGGGTGCTGATGTCGTCGGCGTTGGTGCTGGTCATGTTGGTGCCAGGGCTGGCGCTGTTTTACGGAGGCCTGGTGCGGACGAAAAATGTGCTGGGCACGATCATGCAAAGCTTCATGATTCTGAGTGTCGTGAGTCTGGTGTGGATTTTGTTCGGCTACAGCCTGGCCTTCGGGCCCGATAAAGGCGGCGTGATCGGCGGCCTGGATTGGATCGGATTGAACGGCGTTGGCGCAGAGCCCCATCCGGTCTATGGCCCGACGATTCCCCATCAAGCGTTCATGTTTTTTCAACTGATGTTTGCGGCGATTACCCCCGCGCTGATTGCGGGCGCATTTGCCGAGCGGAAGCGGTTCAGCGCCATGGTGGTCTTTTCAGTGCTGTGGTCGATTCTTGTCTATGTTCCGATCGCGCATTGGATTTGGGGAGGCGGGTGGCTGGCGAAGATGGGCGCGCTGGATTTTGCCGGCGGGGCGGTGGTGCACATCAGTTCCGGCGCGGCGGCACTGGTCTGCGCGATTGTGCTGGGCAAGCGCCGTGGCTATGGCACCGACTACATGGCACCGCATAATTTGCCGATGACGCTGCTGGGTACGGGATTGCTCTGGTTCGGCTGGTTCGGATTCAACGGCGGGAGCGCTCTGGGCGCCAACGGGCTGGCGGTCTCCGCCATGGTGGCGACGCATACGGCGGCCTGTATGGGAGCGGTGGTCTGGTGTGCGGCGGAGTGGATCCATCGGGGAAAACCGACCGTGCTCGGGGTGGCGAGCGGCGCCGTCGCCGGGCTTGCGACAGTCACGCCCGCGTCCGGTTATGTGGGGCCGTTTGCGGCGCTGCTGATCGGCGCAGCGGCCGGTTTGGCTTGTTACTTCGCAATTGTCTGGAAGGGGCGATTCGGCTATGATGACTCGCTTGACGTCGTGGGCATCCATGGAGTCGGCGGAGTGCTGGGCATCGTCGCCACCGGGTTGTTTGCCAGCAAGGCAATCAATCCCGCTGGAGCCGACGGGCTGTTGCACGGCAATCCTGAGTTATTTGGCGTCCAGGTGTTGACAGCGGTCGTGGTGGCGGTGTTTTCCGCTGTCGTCACCTTTGCGCTGCTGAAACTGGTCGATGGCATGACCAAGCTGCGCGTCGAGCCGGAAGCCGAGGCGACAGGATTGGATCTCAGCCAACATAACGAGCGCGCCTACTCATAGGAGATCGAGTATGAAATTGATCGAAGCCATCATCAAGCCGTTCAAACTCGATGAGGTCAAAGATGCCTTGCTGGAGATCGGCATCCAGGGCATGACCGTGACGGAAGTCAAAGGATTCGGCCGGCAGAAGGGGCATAAGGAAACCTATCGCGGGCAGGAATATACGATTGAATTTGTCCCGAAAGTGAAAATCGACGTCGCGGTGCCCGACAACCAGGTGCAACGCGTGCTCGATACGATCACCCGGACGGCCAAGACGGGCAGCATCGGGGACGGAAAGATTTTTGTGCGCGACCTCGGCATGGCGGTTCGGATTCGAACCGGGGAAACGGGGGACACGGCATTGTGAGCGTGTCGTTCGATCAACGGGCGCTCGCCCAGGCCGACCTCGACGGTGCGGCGGTGGGCGCTATCCTGGCAGAACAACGGCAGGCGCTTGCGCGCCGGCTCATGGAGGGCGCATCCGGAGCCGAGATGGTCGCGGCTCAGACCGATTTGGTGGATGGATTGATCGTCGGCCGGTATCGCAATGCCGCGCGGCAGGGCGGGGATGCCATGATGACGGCGGCATTCCAGCATTGCTGCCTGGTTGCCATCGGAGGCTACGGGCGCCGGGAGTTATCGCCCTATTCGGACATCGATCTGATGCTGTTGTTCCGTTCGGACGCGCTCAAGATCGTGCCGGATTTTGTGCGGCAGGTGCTTCATCCTCTTTGGGATGTCGGGTTGCAAGTCGGGCATAGCGTGCGCACGATTCCGGATTGCATCAGTCTCGGGCTGAGCGATGCCACCGTCCGCACGTCGATGATGGAAGCCCGGTTTCTTACCGGGAATTCCCCGCTCTTTCAGGAATTCCATTCCGTCTATTCCAGGAAAGTCGCCTCGGTGGCGGTAGACAAGTATCTGGAGCAGAAGCTTGTCGAGCGGCATCGGGAATATGAGAAGTTCGGCGAAACCGTCTATCTTCTCGAACCGAATGTGAAGAAAAGCCAGGGCGGGTTGCGCGATCTGCATTTGTTGCAATGGGCCGGCATCGCCCGCTATCGGGCGCCGACGATTCGCGATTTGTCGGACCGGGGGATTCTCTCGCGGCAGGATTATGCCGTGGTGAGCGATGCCCGTGAGTTTTTGCTCCGCGTGCGCGGATTGCTGCACATTCATGCGGGCATGGCGCAGGAAATCCTTTCTTTCGACGAACAGGTCTGGCTGGCCGCGCGGTTCGGATTCGAAGACCGGCCGCATCTTTTGGCCGTCGAACAGTTCATGCAGCAGTACTATCGCCATACGATGGGGCTGCACGACGCGACGGTGCGGTTTGTCCGGCGGTGCAAGCCGCGCTCGATCTGGGCGCGCCTTACGGACTGGTTGCCGGCGGCAAAACTGGAACAGCATTTTACGCTTAGCGGCGAGACGTTGACGGTGCCGGCCGAATCGCGCCCGCGCGTGCTGGACAGTCCGGCCCTGCTGATGCGGCTCTTCGATCTGGCCCGCTCGAAGCGGGTTGCGATTGAGCCGGCGCTGGTCGAGGATATCCATCGCCACATGGAAGGGCTCACGGACGAAGGTTTCCGCACGCCGGAAGTCAGCCGGATCTTTTTGAATATTCTCGCCGGACCGGGAACCGCCGCCACATTGGACGCGATGCACCGCGCGCATTTGCTGGAGAAGCTGATCCCCGTATGCTCGTCTGTGCGGGGGCTGATGCAGTTCAATCAGTACCATAAGTATACGGTCGATGAGCACAGCCTCCTGGCGGTCGCGAAGGTCGAATCCTTTGCGCAGGATCAAGGCATGCTGGGGGAAGTGTACCGGGAGATCAAGCGCAAGGATCTGCTCCATCTCGCAGTGTTCCTCCATGATCTCGGGAAAGGCCAGGAAGAAGATCATAGTGAAGTCGGGCGCCGGATTGCCGAAGAGATGGCCGCGCGGCTGGGGCTGGACGATACGGAACGCCGGACGGTTACGTTTTTGGTTCACCGTCATTTGCTCATGGCCCATACCGCATTTCGCCGGGATCCCAACGACGAGAAAGTGGTGATGCCGTTTGCGCGGGAAGTGGGCACGCCGGAAGTGCTGCGCAAGCTCCTGGCGCTGACGGCCGCGGATATTGCCGCGGTGGGGCCTGGTGTGTTGACGAAGTGGAAAGAGTCGCTGCTGATCGAGCTCTATCTGCGCACGATGCAAGAGGTGTCCGGCGAGCGAGCCGCCGCCGATGCGCCGGAGCGGCTGAAACGCATTGCCTCCGAGGTCATGCAGCAACCGGCCCTTCTCGGCCAGACGGATCTGACCCCGCAGTGGGTCGAGACGCAGGTGCGTCAGTTTCCATTGCGGTACGCCTATGGGACGTCTCCGCGGAGAATTGCCGCACACTTGTCGACGATCGGCCGGTTGGGTTCGGGAGAGGTGCTGGTCGATTCGGAGTTCAACGCGGCGCTCGGCACCTGCGAATACGCGGTGGTGACGTTCAACGATGTCATTCCGGGAATCTTCTCGAAGATCGCCGGCGTGATGGCGGCGAATGGATTGCAGATTCTGGACGCGCAGATTTTGACCAGGCAGGACGGCATCGTCGTCGATACGTTCCAGGTGACCGATCCGGACTATGCTGGAGCGCCTCCGGCGGACCGGCGCGAGTCGATTGGGGCCATGATTATGTCGGTCTTGCGGGGGCGGGAAGACATCGCCGTTGTCGTGCAGCGGGGCACGCGGATGTCGGCGCTGCGGTCGATCGGTCCCGCCCGGCAGGGGACGGAAGTGCGGATCGACAATGAAACGTCGGAGCGGTATACCATCATGGATGTGTTCGCCGACGATCGGCAGGGTTTGCTCTACGTGATTACCAACGCCATCTTCCGCCAAGGACTGTCGGTGCATGCCGCGCGCATTTCGACCCGCCTTGACCAGGCGGCCGACGTGTTTTACGTGACCGATGCGCAGGGGAAAAAGATCGAGCAGGCGGAGCAGATCGAGTGGGTGCGTCAGGGGGTTTGGAAGGAAATCGAAGAGTTTTTGGGTGTGAAGGCAGCATAACCGTCGAAAAGGTCTCACGCGGGTTGTTGTGAGGAGCCTGAAAGGAGGAGGGGGATGAACGTCCGTGAAGTGTTAGAGTTTGCGAAGAAGAACAAGGTCCAGGTGGTGGATCTGAAATTTGTGGACCTGATCGGCACCTGGCAGCATTTTACGATTCCGCTCGGGGAGTTGACGGAAGACCTGTTCAAGGACGGTTCGGGGCTGGACGGTTCGTCCATCCGCGGCTGGAAGGCGATCAACAACAGCGACATGCTGGTGGTGCCCGATCCCGCGACTGCCTGCATGGATCCGTTCTGCGCCGTGCCGACGCTGAGCCTGATCGGCAACGTCGTCGATCCGATCACCCGCGAAACCTATAATCGCGATCCCCGCTTCATCGCCCAGAAGGCGGAGAAGTATCTCCAGAGCACCAAAATCGGCGACACCTCTTACTGGGGTCCGGAAGCCGAATTCTTTATCTTCGATCAAGCCCGGTACGATCAGACGAATCACAGCGGCTACTACTTCATCGATTCCGAAGAAGGCGTGTGGAACATGGGTCAGGAGGGCGTCAACCTGGGCGGAAAAATCCGCTCTAAGGAAGGCTACTTCCCGGTGGCGCCGACCGACACCCAGCAGGATATCCGCACCGAGATGATTCTGGAAATGGAGAAGGCCGGGATCGCCGTCGAAAAGCATCACCATGAAGTCGCCACGGCCGGTCAGGCGGAAATCGATATCCGCTTCGACTCGCTGGTCAAGACGGCCGACAAAATGATGATGTACAAGTACATCGTGAAGAATGTCGCCCGCCGCCATGGCAAGACCGCGACCTTCATGCCCAAGCCGATTTTTGGCGACAATGGATCGGGCATGCATACGCACCAGAGCATTTGGAAAGACGGCAAGCCGTTGTTCGCGGGCAAGGAATACGCGGGCGTGTCGCAGATGTGTCTCCACTACATCGGCGGCATTCTCAAGCACGCGCCGGCTCTGGCCGCCTTCACGAATCCGACGACGAACTCGTACAAGCGGCTGACGCCGGGATTTGAAGCGCCGGTGTTGCTGGCCTATTCGAGCCGCAACCGGTCTGCCGGTATTCGCATCCCGATGTATTCGCCCAGCCCCAAGGCGAAGCGGATTGAAGTGCGGTTCCCGGACCCTGGCGCGAATCCGTACCTTGCGTTTGCGGCGATGCTGATGGCGGGATTGGATGGGATCGAGAACAAGATCAATCCAGGCGAACCGGCGGAGAAGGATCTCTATGATCTCGAAGCCAAGGAAATGGCCAAGATCCGGACCATGCCGGGCAGCCTGGACGAAGCCTTGCTGGCCTTGGAAAAGGACCATCAGTTCCTGCTCAAGGGCGGCGTGTTTACCGAGGATCTGATCGAGGCCTGGATCGGCTACAAGCGCACCAAGGAAGTCGATACCATGCGGCTGCGTCCGCATCCGTATGAGTTCTACTTGTATTACGACATCTAGAGCGCGGCCGGTCTACTCGAACGTATGAGTTGACGGCATGGCGGTGAGCGTGGTACAAATCGAATCGTGAGTTGACTGGGGCAAAGGCGCTTCGGTCTGTGGATTCGACATAAGGCAACGGACAAAGGCGTCCGTCATTCTGCAAAGAGTGGCGGGCGCCTTTTTATTTTCGGTTCGGGGAGGCTTCTTCGTCGAAGCCTCGCGCATAGAGGCAGGCCGTGGCAGGCCTGTTGTGAGATGGACAAAGGCGTCCCGTCTCCCGTGAGGGAGAGGGACGCCTTTTGTGTTTGCGGGGGGCGCGGCGGGCCATAACCTGGAGGGGACCATGCATCACGCAGATCATGAACGGATTGCAGGGGTCGCAAAGAAGAAAGCGGGATTTCTCGATACATCGCTAGGCGGATATTTTGTGCTGTCGGCGATGGCCGGCGTGTATTTGGGATTCGGGATCGCGTTGATCTTCAGCCTGGGGGCGCCGCTCGCGGCGGCCGGGTCGCCGGCGGTGAAACTGGTGATGGGCGCCTCGTTCGGCATTGCCCTGACATTGGTGATCTTTGCCGGATCGGAATTGTTTACCGGCAACAATATGGTTGGCGCGATCGGCGGGCTCTCGCGCAGCGTCACCTGGGGCCAAGTCTTCCAACTCAATTTCTGGTCCTGGTTCGGGAATCTGGCCGGATCGCTGGCGCTGGCCTGGCTCGTCGTAGAGTCCGGTGTGTTTGCCAAGGGGCCGACGTTCGAGATGATTCAAAAAGTGGCCGGCGTCAAGATGTCGCTGGGACCATGGGAGCTGTTCGTGCGCGGCATTCTGTGCAATTGGCTCATTTGCCTGGCGGTCTGGACGGCGGGGCGGACGACCAATGACGCGGCGAAGATCATGCTGATTTTTTGGTGTCTGTTTGCCTTCATCGGAATCGGATTCGAGCACAGCATCGCCAATCAATCGTTTCTTGGTATGGCGCTCTTTCTGCCGCATGAAGCCGTCGTGAGCTGGGCGGGGTTTTGGTACAACCAGCTCTTCGTTGTGCTGGGCAATATTGTCGGCGGCGGCCTGTTCGTCGGCGGGCTCTATTGGTTTGTGAGTCCCTATCGTGTCGAAACGGTTGAGCCGGTCACTGTTCCGGTTCCGACGGTGTCCGTGCCGGCAGGGTTGTAGCGTGCGGACATTCATTCATTTTTTATTTTTATAAGGAGACGAGGATAATGTCGAAAGATGAAATTCGGAAGGCGATCAAGGAAAAGCGGGTTGCTAAAAAAGTGACGATTGCCGAGGTGGCGAAAGTTGTCGGGAAGAATCCCACCTTTGTCGCAGCGGCGTTGAATGGCAACCATAAGTTCACGGCCGATGAAGCGAAGAAGGTCGGCGACTTGATTGGGCTGGATGCCGAGCTGACGGCCTCGCTCAGCAAGTTTCCTGTCCGGGCCGATTTTCCGAACGCGACGGACCCGTTCAAATACCGGCTGTTGGAGATTATCGGCGTCTATGGAGACTCGATGCGGGAGCAGGCGAATGAGCTGTTCGGCGACGGGATTATGAGCGCGATCGATTTTACCTTGGACATGGAAAAGGTGACGGGGAGCCAGGGCGAAGCGCGGTGCAAGATCACGTTGAACGGCAAGTGGCTCGAGTATAAGACGTTCTAACGGGAGATATGGCGCCGGCGTCCGGGGCGCCGAATGGGAATGTGCCGGACGCGAACGGTAGGGTATCGGAGAGAGAAAGGAGGAGGCGATGGCGACACAACGAACAGATGTCCGAGGGGCTGTCGAACTGGAGAAGACTCTGTTGGGCCTGTTGCGCGTCGGGAGTCCGCTCGCGCTCGATGACCTGGCCGATGTGCTTCCGGGAGATTGTTTTGCGCAAGTGTTTCTGACGGTCGATCGTTGGAGCCGGGCGGGGATCGTGCGGTTGCGGCCGGGGAAAACCGGGTATCGCGTGGAGCTCATTCATTAGACTGTGAGGAGTATGGGGATGAACAAGATAGAGGCGATAAAGACTGAGCGGGATGGATTGGCCGTGCGGGAGATGATTGCCCACTATGCGACGACCGGGTGGGAATCGATTCCTGAGGCCGATATCCAGCGGCTTAAGTGGTATGGCCTCTTTCTGCGCAATCCGACACCCGGGCTGTTTATGGTCCGGGTGCGGATTCCCGGCGGACAGACTTCCACGTATCAGCTGCGGGCGCTGGCGGACATCGCCTCGACGTACGGGAACGGCGTGCTGGATTTGACTACCAGACAGCAGCTCCAGCTCCGGAATATCAAGATCGAGGATGTGCCGGCGGTGTTCGCGAAAATGGACGAGGTAGGACTGACGTCCATACAAACGGGCATGGACAACGTTCGCAATGTCATGACCTGCGCGGTGGCGGGGCTCAACCCGGACGAGGTAGTGGAGACGACGGCGCTGGTGCGGGCGATCAACGAGGAGATTCTCGGCAACCCGGCTTATTCCAATCTGCCGAGAAAGCTCAACGTGGCGGTCACTGGCTGCCCGCACAACTGCGTGCACATGGAGACGCAGGACCTCGCGCTCGTGCCGGCGCATTACGATCTGGGACATGATCGCTGCGCGGGATTCAATGTGCTCGTCGGTGGAAAACTAGGATCGGGTGGGTACCGAATTGCCACGCCGCTGGATGTGTTCGTCACTCCGGCCGAGGCGCTGGAGGTCTGCCGGGCCATTCTGACAATCTTCCGCGATCATGGACCGCGGGAGAGCCGCACGCAAGCTCGTTTGGCGTTCTTAATCGAGGAATGGGGCGAGGCCAGATTTCGCGCCGAGGTCGAAACCCGTATAGGCAAACGGCTTGCGTCGGCCGGCATCGATGCCAGGAAAACCGGAGAGCAAGACCATGTCGGCATCTTCCGTCAACGGCAACAGGGGATGAACTACGCCGGGCTCAAAGTGCTCGTGGGGCGGATCAAGGCGGCGGATCTGCTCAAGATCCTGAGTCTGTCGGAGAAGTACGGCACTGGGGAGATCCGGATTACTCCAGGCCAAGCCTTGATCATCTCCAATATCAGCGATCGAACGGTCGGAGATTTGGCGAATGAGCCGCTCTTGAAGCAATTCGCGTACAACCCCTCCGCGCTCTACAAGGGACTGGTGAGTTGTGTCGGCAGCGACTATTGCAATCTGGCGGTCATCGAAAGCAAAGGGCGGGCGGTCGCGGTAGCGAAGGCGTTGGAGGGGCGGCTGGGCGGCTCGCTCAAGCCGATTACGATGCATTGGTCCGGCTGTCCGGCCAGTTGCGGCAATCATCTGGTCGCCGATGTGGGGCTGTTGGGGAAGAAAGCCAAGATCGACGGGAAAGTCGTCGAAGCGGTCGATATCTACGTCGGCGGCCGCTCGGGGCCCGATCCGAAGCTGGCGCTGAAGATTATGGAAGATGTGCCCTGCGACAAACTGCCGGCGGTGCTTGAAGGCCTGTTGCCCTATCACACGCGGGAGAAGATGCATCGTGTTCGTGGCGGGGGCGCCAGAAAAGTGGGGGTGGGAAAGGAAGCGAATATTTCGCCTGCCGCCTAGGCGGCGGGGCGCTTGAGGCGGCGCTGCGCATGGGATATCCTCGGGCCTATACATGGAGGAGGGAGCATATGCCAAAACGAGTTCGCACAGGCCTCACGCGCACCGATATTCTCGATCGCTATATTGAACGGGTCAAGCAGATGCTGGTGAAGTTCCAGCCGTTTCTCTCGCGCAAGCGGGGGACTGCGTCGTTGGAAGACTTCGACGAGGCGGCGGAAGATCTTATTGGACAGGTGTTCGGCGCCGCTTCGGAAGAGGCGGAGGCCTACTTCTATGCCAAGAGCGGGGAATCGGTCATGCTTCCGGAAGAGGCGCAGGAAAGCGGCATGCACGATGTCGAGAGGGAAACGCTTCAGCAGCGCCGCCAAGTGCTGGCCGGCTGTCTGGCCGATCTAGAGCAGCGCCGGCGGTTGCAGGCGCAGCGGGACAGTAGCAAAAACGGGAAGGGGCGGTTGCGCGCAACGGTGGAAACCTATATGTCGCACGATGTGCGGAGCATCCACCGCGCGGCGACGGTCAAGGAAGCGGGAAAGCTGTTGCTGAAGCATAAAGTCGGATCATTGATGGTGGACGACGGTTCCCGCTATATCGGAATCATCACCGATGCGGACCTCAGCCGGAAAGTCGTGGCGAAAGGACTCGATCCGAACACGACGGCGGTGTCGGCCTGCATGAGCAAATCGTTTAGTGCGATTGAGGAAGACGAGCCGTTGTCCGCGGCGGTGGCCATCATGAAAAAGCAGGGCATCCGGCATTTGCCGGTGACCGCCGATAGCACCGTCATCGGCGTGCTGTCTGTATCGGATTTAGTGCGTGCCTTTATGGATCGGGATCCTGCCTAGTCAGACCTCCTTGCGCTCGCGTTCGAGCGCAAGGAGCCCGGTCTTTCTCTCTAGCCCCCAGCGGTAACCAGACGGGGCGTCGTCTTCCCGCACGACACGATCAATGCGCGCGCCGCCTTGGTATGCTTTCGGGGAAAGGGCCGAATGTGCGCTGAAAAGCTCGCTGCAAATGAAACCGGCTGAGCCCATCGAACCGGCGGTCACGACCCAGTGCTGCTTGCCAGGCTGTCAGCGCATTAATCCCGCCATCGTTCCCTCATGACCCGTAGTCTCTTTTCCCCAGGTTCCAGATCGTCTCGGCTTTGCTGCCAATGTACCAGAAGCTCATGGCCAGGACGGCGAAGAAGACGGCTTTGTGCAGACTGTTCCAGAACAATTCGAAGTAGCGGGTGTAAAGGTTGATGCCGAGAAACGTCAGACCGAACCCTTTCGTCATGTCGTTGTCGTACCGCAACCCGTAATAGATGGCCCAGCCTGCCACGGCGGCGAAGAGGAGCGACCAGTGAAACAGTTCGATTTGTTTCACCCGTCCCCAGGCGGGGAGGTCGCCGTAGTTGCCGAAGATCGACATGATCCAAAGGGCGATGAAGAGGTAGAGCAATCCTGTCGCCAGCGTGCTGCGGAAGAAGCGCTGCCCGAGTAGGTGCGTTTCCAGCGAGAGCGCGCAGGCGGTCAACAGTCCTCCGAAGAGGACGAAGCGCAGCGGATAGTTCATGCCAAGGTAATACGCGCCCCAGCCAGACAGGTAACCGGTTTCGGTGCCCATCCAGCCGCCGAGGGAGGCTAGCGAAAAAACCCAGATCAGATTGGACTCAAGCCACAGACCCAGGACGGCATAGACCAAAAATGAAAGTAGCAGCAGAATAGAGAAGTGCCCGCTGCCGGTATCGAACAGGACGCCGAGTTGAGCGATGGCGCCGGCTGTGGCCAGCATGCCCAAAAAGAAAATGGCTTCGTTGCGATAGATTTTTTCTGGCGCCTGTTCGTGTCTGGCAAGCCCCCATCGATAGAGTCCGGCTGAGGCGGCGGCGAGCATCGCGCATCGGGCAATCGGAGGCAGGTTGAACAGTTGTTGAAGGAGACCCCTCAGCCAGCGATCGGAGAGCGCCGCACTCACCGAGGAAACGATCGAAAACAGCGCGATCCAGAACGAATATTTGGCCAGCTTCCGCCAGTCGAAGTATTGCACGTCGATAGTGGCAGCCAGCGTTGCTGCCTGCGCTTCCGGGATCACCCCGTCCTGTTTCCATTGCTCAATGACGTCGCGGACCACGGCGGCTTGTTTGCGCGGGAGCTTCATGTCGTCCTCATACTGGTGGAGCGCAGAGCGATTCGGATGAATGGAATTATAGGGCGAAATTGGAAATCAGACCATTGAGAAGGGAAATTGCCGCAAGGGCACAAGCAGGGATCGTCGCTTCAATGGGCTGCCGCACGGACCGCTGCTGACATCCGAACAGGGTCTTGTCTCAGGTAGTGTTTTCGCGCTGTTGTGTTTTGAGAAATTAGCGTGGCATTGTTTTGGTCATCGCGAATCGAGTGTTGCCCTGAAGCGGAGTAATGGACAGAGTCGAGTCGATAGGCAAAGGAGGGAAGCATGACCAGAGCAAAAGCGGCATCGCCAGGAAGTGCAGGTAAAAGTCCAAAGGCACTCACCGGGTTGGAAGGGCCGATTATTGAAGGAATGGCGGCGCTGTTCGAGAAGTTCGGGCCTGCGGTGGGAAGTGCGATGTACAAGGCCTATTTGGGCAATACCGGGTTGTTCATTCAAATTGTCTCAAGTCAGCGGGAGAACGACTATTACGTGGTTGAACTGACGATTCGGAACGTCAGTGAGCACGGCATTTATCTTGAGGCCTTCAGCCTGCCCAATTCTCCCGCGGTGCCATTGGAGATTGGACAGAAGGTGAAGCGGGACACCGGAATGATGTCCGATCTTGTTCTTGAATGGGAGCCGATCGAGAAGACCATATTCTTGCCGGCGCATCTCCGTCCTGGCGGTGACGACACGACGACCCTGTTTCTGCGAATCGGGCCGATCTCGGCGCAGAAAGAACAACTGGCCAACTTGCAATCCATGAAGCTGGGCTATGCGTATTCTCCGCTGAATGAAGTGGCCAAGATTGACAAAACTATTCGCGTGCGACTGCGGTAGCAGGAATCGCAAGGTGAGCGACTCCGCACAGTGCGCTCGCTGACATTCTGCCCAGAAGTCTATTGTGCTATCCGGACACGATGGATGCGTGTGGATGGCTTCGTCGGTGTCGACGCACGCAGCGCAGGTTTGACGCTATAGTTGGAGTGTGATCTCTCGAGGCTCACAGGGGAATGTCTGCGGCAAGAATATTGCGTGCTACGTGGTGGGGGCGTCTGACTATGTAGGCCTTGGTAGGTCTTGCGCGATCCCGATCTCTGGATGCGACATATTTTTCAACATGAGGTCTGGTCGTGATGACTGCAATCCATCGTCGGTATCACGCCTTGCTTGAAGTCTCGAATGTGCTGAACTCGCAGCGCGAGATGGATAGTCTTTGGCAAACCTGTGCTGAATGCATCAAAGAGGTGGTGTCGTGGGAACGAGCCGGCGTCTTGCTGTATACACCCGAAGAAGATGGCTTCAGATTTCACGCGCTTGAAACCAACATGCCGAAGCTGGTGCTTCAGCGCGGCACCGTGATTCCAAGGACCGGCAGCGCGGTGGGCTGGGTCTATGACCACCGCGAGGTCCATGTGCGTCCGCATCTGCAACAGCAGCAGGTGTTTCTCGAAGATCGATATTATGCGGAAGAAGGGCTTGGCCGGATGGTCAACCTTCCGCTGCTGGCGCGCGGAAACTGTTTGGGCACCCTCAATATCGGAAGCGTGGATTCGGGCGAGCTGGATGCCGAGATGCTGGAGTTTCTGCGGCAGGTTGCGATCCAAGTTGCGCTGGCGATTGAGAACGTGCAGGCCTATGAGCAGCTGGCTCGGTTGAGTCAGCAGCTGGCCAAGCAGAATGCCTATCTCACCGAGGAGATTAAGCAGGATCGCAACTTCGGGCTTTTGGTTGGCAAAAGCGAGGGCCTCAGCAAGGTGCTGGCGCAGATTCAGGCCGTGGCCGCCACTCCTACGACGGTGTTGATCATGGGGGAGACCGGCACCGGGAAAGAGTTGGTCGCGCGGGCGATCCATGAACGCAGTCCGCGATGCAACAAACCGTTTATCCGGCTCAATTGCGCGGCGCTGCCGAGTGGGCTGGTGGAGAGTGAATTGTTCGGGCATGAACGCGGCGCCTTTACGGGAGCGGTTCAGCGGCATCAGGGCCGGTTCGAACTTGCTCATGAGGGCACGCTCTTCCTCGACGAGATCGGAGAGATGCCGTTAGAGATTCAGGCCAAACTGCTCCGCGTATTGGAAGATAATCAAGTCGACCGGGTTGGAGGGGCCAAGTCGGTTCCCGTGGATGTGCGTTTCATCGCCGCGACGAATGTGGATCTGGCTCAAGCCGTAGCGGATGGACGGTTTCGGGCGGATCTCTATTATCGTCTGACGGTGTTTCCAATCGTGCTTCCTCCTTTGCGGGATCGTAGCGAGGACATTCCCCTTCTCGCTCAGCATTTTCTCCAGCTCTGCAGGGTGAAGCTTAATCGTGGCCATGTCGTGTTCGACGACATGGCATTGGAGCGATTGACGCAATACGACTGGCCGGGAAATATCCGCGAGCTTCAAAATGTGATTGAGCGAGCGACGATCCTTGCGCCGACGCATCTGGTTGCAATCGACGAGCGCGTGGTGGTTCCTTCTTGGAGACAGGCCTCGGCCGCGGTGCCATCCTCGCCCGTGCAGGATTCTGCGCGGCATCATATCCACCAGACCCTCGAACAGGCTGGATGGAGAATTTACGGTCCACTTGGCGCGGCAAACCGATTGGGGATCAATCCCAGCACGTTGCGCAGTCGAATGAAAAAGCTAGGCCTGTCCCGTCCCACGTCTCTCGCGCCTCTCGAAGATCCTCATCCGTCATAATGCTCGCAGCGCGCACTCCTTCTTGTCGCGAGTTCTCGCGGCCCCTCGGCATAAATCGCGAACTCTCGCGTTCGGCAATGCGGCGTAGTGTCAGTGTGCCGCGCCAATGAATCGACATTCAGCTCTAAGTCTCCGCAATCGCGCAGGTTCCAATCGAACGCGGCGCTCTAGCCTTTCCTGGCATCTAGCTTGCGATGCCAGGCCTGCACAAGAAAAATATCGCTGTCGAGAAGGAGATGGCCATGATCTGTCCGCGTTGCGGTGGATTGCTGATTTCCCAAGACGTCACCACGGGCTTCTATGATGACAATGCATGGCTCTCATTGCAGGGGTATCGATGTGTGAATTGCGGCTACAGAGAAGATCCTGTCATACGGATGAACCGTCTGCCGCGCACGGCGGCCGTGCGCGGCCGGCCTGGCAAGATACCTCAGCGCGAGAGAGTCAGAATGTACGAGTCATGTCTAGATTAACGGAGAGGTCGGAAAGCCAGCTGCGCTTGCGGCCTCTCCTTAGACTCGCATCTCCATGTCATGAACCAGTGCCCTCGCGGTTTGTTTCGCTGCTCCCGCATGCGCGCGAGAACATCGCTGAGACGGCGTCCATTCGGCATTCCTAAATCCTAGTCAAATCCCCAGGTTTTTAGCGGCAAACGCATATTCATCGAAACTTGTTTTGCCTCGATGCCGCCGCGCTGTGTCGCGGTTTCTCGATCCATATTCGCGATTAAACGCGAAACAATTCTTTAGGTGAATCCACGCAGGATCGGCTCATTCCGGCATTTCGGGTGATCCTTCAGTGAGTTCCGCATGCCGCGACATATAGCAGGCAAAGGGCATGAGAGTTGCTGACATCGCATTTGAGCACGAGCGTTGTCCTCGTGCTGACCGAAATTTATTCATCGCCGGAGGGGAGTCGGAGAAGAAGGAAAGGAGGTGAGAAGAACGCGTGAACGGCTGGCCTGATTAGGTGAGCGGCAGTCATCGCAGTCATTCAAATTTACTAGGAGGTGGGCACAATGTTTTTGTCACGCAGACAGTTTTTGAAAGTCTCTGCGGGAACGGTGGCCGCGGTGGCGGTGGCCGACAAGGTCCTGGCGTTGACGGCGTTGCAGCCGGTCATCGAAGTCGGGAACCCGTTGGGCGATTACCCGG
>CP092079.1:2099187-2215476 GCA_022226955.1 Nitrospira sp. | reverse complement strand
CGATTATCTATCGCGAGGCCCGTTCTACTTTTCCACTCAGGCGCGAGTCATCTCGGTCAGATACCGATGAAGGATGGCCTGTTCCACTCGCGAACGGCCTCGATCCGGCGCGGGAAACCGAAGCACTAGCTGGAGTTTCCCAGGCTCTGGCAGCTGGATGGTGATGCGAGGCTCCGGCGAAGGCGCTTCCAGGAGATTGGCCTGCTCCAGCAGCTTCATCTGTCGAACGGCTTCTTCCATAAAAGGATCGCACTCGGCCTTAGCGGCCGCCATCAAGGCCTGCTCGGCTTTCTGCCATGCTCCTTCCGATGTCAACGGCACCGTCAAGGTATAGAGACCGTACTCCTGCCCAGGATTTTCTTTGACCAGCGGGTTCGTGAACAGAAGGCTGTTGGGAAACACCGTCACTCGTCCCGTGTACAAATGCGAAGACTGGCCGGGACCGATCTCCAACAGTTTCGTGGCGAACAAATCGTGATCCAGCACCACCCCTCGGTGCCCAGCGATCTGAATGCGATCGCCGACCCCATACACTTTGCCCCCCACGCGCAGGGCCGCGCCGCTCAAACAGAGAATCAGCTCCTTCGTCGCCAAGACTAGCGCGGCCGCCAACGCGACAATCGAGACGGCAAAGGCTTCGAGTTCATGCGCCCAAATGACAACGAAACCGATCAGGATGACAAAAACCATCGAGTTTCTGGTCGTCACGACCCAGCGCCGCTTGTCCTCCATCGACAAGGCCTGGTTGCGCGAGATCCCCCGCACGACCAGCGTCCTGGTCAAAATGACCGACACCAGCAGAATCAGCGACTTGAGTCCATCCAAGACGAAGGAGCTATCGATGGTCATCCAGCCAAGCTGCATATTAGTCATCCTCGAGTTCTCTTCTGCGCCAGTTAAGATTCATTGCCATTCATCCGATACACATTGTGGGATTTGGGAGGAGGAATTTCATGTCATTGTCACCCGCAACGTCGGAGTCTGCCCTGGCCGATTCTCTTCGACCTCGCCTGCACAAAACCTTGCAGCCACTCCTCAACCAAGCTAGCCCTTGCTTACCAGCCCTGGAAAAAACCTGCCAGAAAATTCTCAGTCTGACAGGAGGGCTCACCGGAGCCGACCGCCTCGCTCAGATTATCAGCCGCGATCCGGCGCTGTCCTGCCGGGTCTTACAGATCTCCAATAGTATTGCCTACAGCCCGCAACAAGTCATTACGTCGATCTCCCACGCCGTCAGCTGGCTCGGATTGGATACGGTCCGCTCCATCGTCACGGCATCCCAGCTGGTCGAACAACTCAGTCAATGGCCGAATCAGCAGCAAATCGTCAGCGGCGTTATCGCGCGGGCCCTTGTCTCGGCCGTGCATACGAATGAACTGGGCATGGCGCTCGAATACCCCTCGTTGAGCCAGCTCTTCAGCGCCACTCTGCTCCATTCGATCGGCGACCTCGCCATCGCCAGCCAATCTCAGGACCTCTACGTGTCCTACCGCAAAATCCCTCTGACGGCCAAGACGACTGCCGCGCGGATCATGGAGGAAACACAGCTCTATGGCGCCCCGCGTCTCCGGATCGCGCAAGCTCTCGGACAGATGTGGGCGCTGCCGCCCGTTGTCGTGGAGTTGTTTTCCATTGAAGAACTTCAAACCCAGGAACGGTGGAATTCCAGTCAGGAGATGTTCAAGGGCCTCGTCATCGGCTGCTCGTCATTGATCGACGCCATAACCGGCCCGCCCTCGCCGTCCACAATAGAGGCTGCCAAGCGGGGGCTCCTCACGGGGAGCGGCCTGCCATCGCACCTGTTCGCCGAGATCCTCGAACGCGCGATGGATCGGGGCAAGCAATTAGTCCATTCAGCGGGCCTGTCGTTCGATCTCTGGGACAATCCCGTGGGACCTGAAATCAGCTGTCCGATTCCCGCGCCGCCTCCGGTAAACGCTGCCACGGCAAGGCCTCAGAAGCAGGGGCCGAGCGCGATTGAGACGAATCCGCTCGAGACGCTGCAACTATTGCAAACCGCCTTGCGCGAAGCCAAAGACATTAACACGCTCCTCAGCACGCTCGTGCATGCCCTGCACCGGGACGCCGGCTTCGCCCGGGTCGCCCTGGCTCTGCTGAACCCGAACAATACCGATCAGTTGTTGGGCCGCCTGTTGCTCGGAATGGACGATCCGGCGCCCTATATCGATAGCTTGTCTGGTTCGCTGACCAAGGACCATCCGCACTTTTTGCAACTCATGAAACGGTCCGATGCGATCTGGATCGAGGACTTCGCCACCCCTCTCGGCAACCCCATCAATCCAAAATTTCTCCGGACGTGGAATCCTGGATCGGCCATTATCGCGCCTCTTCGCGTCGGAACCAGACCCATCGGCATGTTGTATTGCGACAACGGCCCGCTCCCTCAACAGGTGCAGCAAAAGGACTACCACGCCTTCCAGCTGTTTTTCGGCCAGACGACGCTCAGCATCAATCGATTGGCGGGAGTACTCTAGCTCGCAGACCGCGGCGCCGGCCCAGCCGGTTATTGCGCCATCAACGTTTCACGGGTGCCTGGCACGCACTCTTCGCGCTTCCAGGACTTCAGGACTTTCTGTTCGCTGAACGCCAGCGTATACCGATAACAATACAGCGTCGGCTTCGGCCCCTCTCCCGGCTTTCCCAGAAGCGCGCCGACCGATTCGCCGGCGCCGCTGAGCCCTGGAGAGGCAATGGATTCCAGTTCTTTGTCTCCCATCGGAACCCGGTACGTCCAGACACTGTCTCCTCCCAGCGCAGGCGTCTTGGCCGTATGCGGGGCGCCGAACTTCTCGCGCACATCCTCCTGCGTCAGCCGGTCCACACCATTCTTGAAGTAGATATCGCGCCAGGGACCGCCGCAGGCGGTCATCGTCAGCACGGCGGCCACGACAAGCCCGCAGACCATGACGCGAACGGCTGGGAGGACGCGAGTCATGATTGGGAATTCAATTGCTGCATGCGTTTGATCGAGCAGTACAGCGCGTACCCCTGCGCCAGTATGCCGGTCGCCAGCAGGCCTAACGCCGTGCGCAGCCAAGGGGAGGCAGGATCATCGAGTCCATCCATGCCCAGCATAAATCCAAGGGCGAGAGCCACGATGCCGACCGCGCGCGCAATCATGCCCTGCATTCGCCAATCGATCGCTGTCTCGTGCTTCGGTGCCGTCATAGGAATACGCTACACCGGACGGGAATCGGACTTCAACTCCGCCGTTGCTTGATCGCCGACAGCCGTTCTTCCAGCGGCGCTGCATCGGCATCCCGATGCAGCTTCCGCAAGAGGCCGGTCAATTCGCCCAAGCTCTTTTCCACATCCCGATGCGTCTCTCCCAACGCCTTCTCCCGAATCGCCAGCGCCCGCCGATAGAGCGATTCCGCCTTCTCGAGCATGCCTTTCGACACATAGACCTGTCCCAGGTTGTGCAGGGTGAGTGCAACGTCCGGATGGTCCGGGCCATGGAGGCGCTCTTTGATCGCCAGCGCCCGCATGAGCAACGGCTCCGCCTCCGTATATTGCCCATGCATCCGATGCAGAACCCCAAGGTTATTCAACGTCGCCGCCACATCGGCGTGATTCTCTCCATGCGCATCCTGGTAAATCTTCAAGGCCTGAAGATAGGCCGGTTCCGCCTCCACATACTTGCCCTGTGCCGTAAAGGCTTGCGCCTCGCTCGACAGTGCGACGGCCACATGCCGATCGTTCAATCCATACTGGGACTCGGCTTTTTTCACCGCGGCGGCAAAGATACGCTCCGCGTCAGCATAGTCGCCCTTTTGCAACGCTCGCTGCCCAGCCGCCATCGTCGATTCCCAGGTCTGTTGCTCGCAGGAGATTGCCCCGGCTAGCGCAAAGACCGCCGCGAACGCGAGGATTAGGAACCGACGCCTCATGACCGTCGCATCTGCTCGATAATAGATTCGGCTGGATAGGTCATAATCTCAGCCAATGTCGGATGGTAATGCGGGATGTGAAGAAGATCCTGCGCGGTCCCATGGTAGTACATCACGGCGATCAGCTCATGGATTAATTCCCCCGCCTCCGGCCCGACGATCTGCGCGCCAAGGAGCGATCCGGTTTTCGGATCGGCGATCAGCTTCACAAACCCGTGCACGGCTCCCCGGCACATGGCCTTCCCATGATCGGCAAACGGATACGACGCCGTGAGATACGGAATGGCCTTGGCGCGACAAGCTGTTTCACTCAACCCAACCACAGCGACCTGCGGGTCTGTAAACACGACTTCGGTGACGAGGCGGTCATCGAAATGCCTGGGCGCCTGGCGTGGATGGCAGGCGTTCCAGCCGGCAATCTCACCCTGCTGAATGGCAATATGCACAACATCGTAGAGATTGGTGACATCGCCCACTGCAAAGATATGCGGCTGCGACGTCCGCATCCCGCCGTCGACCAGCACACGGCCTGCCTCGACGGCTACCCCGGCGGCGGCTAGATTGAGACCGGTAATGTTGGGAACCCGGCCGAGAGCATTTAAGACCAGTTCGCCCGACAAGGTCCGCTCCGTACCCTGCTGAGTCAGACGAACCAGCGGCTGCGTCCCTGTCCAATCGATCCGCTGAACCGTCGCCTCCACAAGAATCGATAGCCCGTCCTGTTCCAATGCCCGCATGAGTGCGCCGCCGACATCCCCGCCCAGATGCGAGAGCACGGACGGACTCCGCTGCACGATCGTGACCTGCGCCCCAATGCGCGAGAAAAACTGCCCGAGCTCCAACCCGACGGGACCGGCCCCCAAGACGATCAGCGACTCCGGTTGATGACGCAGGTCGAGCAATTCATCGCTCGTCACACAGGACTCGTGATCCAAACCGGGGACAATTCCAGTGCGGGGAGTCGAGCCTGTGGCAATAATAAAGGCTTTCGCCGTAATCTGATCGGTCCCGGCTTGCAACAGGTGCGGCGTCAAAAAGGCAGCCGGCGCTTCGTACAGCCTGTAGGCGGGGTCGCGGAGTTGCTGAATCCGATAGTCCGCAAATTCACGAACCAGACGATTCTTGCGGTCGACGATCGCCGAGAGATTCGCGCGCACCTCAACCGGCGACAGGCCGAATTCAGGAGCTCGCCGCATGGCAGCGGCAATTTCAGCCGATTGCAAGATGGCCTTTGTCGGCATGCAGCCCCGCAGAATGCACAGTCCGCCAAGCGGACCCTGATCGACAATGGCTACATCCGCCCCCGTTTCACGGGCTGTGCGCGCCGCCGCATAGCCGGCCGAGCCGCCGCCGATCACTACCACATCATGGATCCGTTGAGTTGTCATACGCCTTCCATTTATAGTCGGTCCGCGAAAGGATACACCATGATCCAACTAGGCCGCTATCGACACTACAAGGGAAACGACTACGAAGTCGTGGGGGTGGCAAGGCATTCGGAAACGGAAGAAGAAGTCGTCGTCTACCGCGCGCTCTATGGCGAACGAGGGCTTTGGGTGAGGCCGCTGGCTATGTTTGTTGAAACCGTGGTCGTCGAGGGCCGGCCGCAACCTCGTT
Source organism: Nitrospira sp. (assembly GCA_022226955.1). Lineage (NCBI taxonomy): Bacteria > Pseudomonadati > Nitrospirota > Nitrospiria > Nitrospirales > Nitrospiraceae > Nitrospira > Nitrospira sp. The sequence goes on along the minus strand of CP092079.1, from coordinate 2,209,948 downwards.
TCCAATTCGTGGCGGACGGTTCCGTTCCACCCACGGTCTAGCCGCCTCGTTCCATCCCGCACTCACTCTCCTTGGCGTATTTGGCGTTCTCCGCTTAAGTATTTCCCGCAGTCCACCGATACTACGAGGGAGGAGAGACTTCCATGGCCGTCATCCAAGCCATTACTGGAGTTGCCGAAACCTACCCGGTCAAGCCCGTGACGCCGGGCGTACCGTCGACCGACGCCGTCGAGAGCCAAGACGGCAAGGATCACCGCAACCCGCCCGGAGATCGAACCACGCTGGCGGCGCATCAGGCCTATCAAGAGCAAACCAAGCAGACGCGGCTGCCGAAGCCGGCCATCCTGGCCGGAGATTTAATGACGACTCCGGTCAGCACCTTGCCTTCCGATGCCACGCTGATCGAGGCTTGGGCACTGATGACACGCCGATCGTTCCGCCATCTGCCGATTTCTTCCGTTCACGGCACACTGGTTGGAATGGTCTCGGACCGGGATTTGATCCGCCACGCCCCCGATCTCATCATTGCCGGCATCGAAAGCACCGCCGCTCACCGCCGGCTGGCGGAGATCATGAGCCCTCGGGTGCTCTCCGCAACACCCACGACCGATATTCGGGAAATCGCCCGGGTCATGATGGACGAGCGAGTCGGGGCATTACCGATCCTCGACGCGAATCGGCAGCCGATCGGCATTATTTCCAAGCAGGACTTGCTCCGCGGCCTGGCCAACCACGGCCCCTTAGAACTCTGGACCTAATCTCTTTTTCGGTTCGCTTCGGACCTCCCTCAGTCTTTGCCCAGCGCATCGAGGCGGCCACTTGGCCGACTGAGTGCCATGGCGTTCTGCTCAGCATCTTGCGAGAGGGATCGCCTCTTCAGTGGTTGCATCCCTCCGTCCACCATTGGCGACTAACGGCACTGCGCAGTCCGTCAGGATCACGCACAAATCGACATCAGTGTGCCCCCGATGAAACTTCAGTGCACAGGCCTCCCTCTCCCGCACCACGGCCTACACTTTCCCCCCACTGTGCCGATAGAGTGAGTGACGAAAGTCTCGTCAAGCATACCCACATAGATCTCTATTAAAAAGGCCGCGGTGAAAAGGGATCCAGCATGATGTCTCCACCCTCCACACCGGCGAATGCCCCAACAGACATTCGAGCAGATAATGACCAGCCCTCCTCCTCAGACCACGTCACTCCCGCCTTTCTCTCCCGCGTCACGCTCTACACCATCGTGACCGCAAGCCTCTTCCTCCTGCTGGTCGTCACGTTTACTCTGTACGTCCAGTCGGAAAAACATCTCGACCAGGTCAACGTGCAGCGACAAACATCCCTCCTCCTCGCCAATGAGTTGCGCCAATCCTCCGACGACTTAACACGCCTGGTTCGCACCTATATCGCCACCGGAACCCCCAGCTACAAGCAGCAATTTGAGGACGTGTTGGCCATCCGTGACGGCCGCATTCCGCGCCCGTATGACTACCAGGGCATCGACTGGGACGTTGCCTTCAACGAAAAATCCCGCGTCGTCCGCCCCGGCGAAGCCAAAGCGTTGATCGATCGTATGCGGGAAGCCGGCTTCACCGCGACGGAGATCGACAAGCTCAGCGATGCCAAGCGTCTGTCCGACATCCTGGCGCAAACGGAACACCGGGCCATGTCGCTGATCGAATCCCCCGCGCCAACACTGGCGGCGCAAGCCGCCTCCCGCCAGATGGCCCTCGACCTGGTCTACAACGAAGCCTACCACCGGACGAAAGCCCAGATCATGGCGCCCATCGACGAGTTTTCCCGCATGGCCGACGCGCGCACCCAAGCGGCCATCGTCAACGCCCTCCAGCAGGCCCTCACCATGCGAGTCATCTTTTTGGTGGTCGGCGCCCTGCAAGTCCTCATATTTTGGCACATGGTGCGCGGGTTCCAGCACATTCTGGGATGCCCGCTCACCGAGCTCTATGCCCACATCAAAGCGCTCGGGACCGGCCACTGCACCGCCCGCATTCCTGTGTCCGCCTCACAAAAGAATACGGTGATCGGCTGGCTGTCGCACACCCAGCAGCAATTGGCCACGCTCGACCAGGAACGGCTGTCCGCCACAGACACACTGGCCCGGCATCTCGAGCATCTCGAATCCATCGTCGCGAGCCGCACGGCCGAACTACGCCAGGCCAAAGAACGAGCCGAATCGGCCAACCAAGCCAAGAGCGAGTTTCTCTCCAGCATGAGCCACGAAATTCGCACCCCTATGAATATGATCCTCAGCATGGCCGACCTGCTCCAAGAAACGCCGTTGTCCGATGATCAACGGAATTACATCAACCGATTCGAACACGCCACCACCACACTCCTGGCGTTGATCAACGATGTCCTCGTGTTCACGAAGCTTGACGGCGGACATCTTGTTCTCGACTACACCCCGGTCGATCTAGAGGATTTTGTGAACGCCTCGGGCAACCTGGTTGCCTTGCAAGCCGCCGCCAAACAACTCGAACTCGTCTACCGTATCGACCCCCGTCTCCCCCATGCCATCATGGCCGACCCAACGCGCTTGCAACAGCTCATCTTTAACCTCCTCACCAATGCCGTCAAATTCACCGACCGAGGCACCATCGTCCTCCACCTCTATCCTGAGACGACTCCGGACGGCCAACCGTGGTTGCATCTCTCCGTTGCCGACACAGGCATCGGCATTCCGAACGAGTCCCTGAACACCATTTTCGAATTTTTCACGCAAGTCGATTCGTCGAGCACCAGAAAGTACGGCGGTATTGGCCTCGGGCTGAGCATCTGCCAGCGCCTCACCCACATCATGAACGGGCGTATCTGGGTCGAGAGCCAGCTCGGATCCGGCACCACCGTCCACCTGATGGTGCCGCTCCAGCCCGTCACCGCAACGACGCCGCAGATCGCACCACCCTCGTTCACAGGCCAGCGCATCCTGTTGGTCGATGACAACGACACCGCCCGGCTGGTACTTCGCGAACAGCTCACGCCCACCGAGGCAGCATTGGCCGAAGCCTCAAGTGGCGCCGAAGCCTTGGCGCAGATGCGGCGGGCACACCAGCGCGGGCTCCCGATTCACCTGGTGCTGCTGGATGCTCATATGCCGGGAATGAATGGCTTGGCCGTCGCAGAGGCGATGCGAGCCGATCCAGCGCTGGCGGCCATCCCCATCGTGTTCATGAGTCCAGACGGCCAGGAAGACCACACCGCCCAGGCCAAGACACTCGGGATCCCATATACCACCCGTAAACCCCTCCACCGGAGGGCCATCCTCAACCTCATTAGCACCGCGCTGGTCGGACAGCCAGCGACGCCACCCGTACCGGCCGCCGCACTGCCTGTTCCGCCGGAAACGCCCGCACCCATGCGCGGCAAGATCCTGCTTGTAGAAGACCTCGACGACAATCGCGATGTCGTCACGATGTTTCTGAAACAATCCGGCTACCACCTCACTTATGCGGAAAATGGCGCCATCGCCGTCGAACACTTTCAGTCCGGCCGCTACAACCTGGTGTTCATGGATCTTCAGATGCCTGTTATGGACGGCCTCACGGCGACCCGCACCATTCGCCAGTGGGAACGCGACCAGCATCGAACGCCGACTCCCATTGTCGCCCTGACGGCCAATGTGCTCCAGCAGCAACTTGATGAGAGCCTGGCCGCCGGATGCACCGCGTACATGACCAAGCCCATCAAGAAAAAGTCGTTGATCACGGCCATTGAAACCTATGCGAGCGCCTCCTGAATGTCCGCAGGCTCATAGCGGCCACACCCGGGCATATTCAGATGATGTCACGATGGCGTTGTATGAAGAGTCTTAGACAAGAGGCATCCAACGGGCAAACGTCGCCGCTTGCCCGACCCGGTTACCGCGAGTATCAACCACGTTCCACACCGTGGCATCTTCGACCAGAAACCGTTTTCCCGTAGACGAGATCCTGATTCCCCGGTACCCGGCGAAATACCCTTGGGCCTCGGCGACAGCCAGCATGCGAGCGCGCTCGTCTCGATTCATCGGCTCCGCCGTCAGGCGAGAGGGCGTGCGCGTCAATTGCGCCCACGGCAGCTCCCACAGATCGAGCGCCTGCTGATTGCCGTAATTCAAAATGGGATCGGGCTCCGTGCCATGGGAGATCACGACAAATGGCGCGGCAAAGAGCGCCTGCGCCTGCTCTTCCGACGAGCCGGTCCGCAACAGCAAGTCCCGCCCCGTCCAGCGACGGAAGCTATCCAGGAGCAGCTGCGACCACGCAACCCTCGCGCGGTGAAAGACATCATCGGTCGGCATGCCATGCTGCTATCACGTCTGAATGGGCAAGACAAGCGAGGGAATCAGGGCTTGGTGGAGTTGACCTTGCGGATAGTCGGCTTGGGCAGCAGCCGGTATTCGACGAGGCGGCAGCTGCAGAACGCCACCTGCCGCGTGTCTGTCGTCACACGCACGATGATGGAGTGGCAAAAGACGCAGCCCAGCGACCGGGTATCCCGGGCAATGGTCCAGCGAGGAATCGAGAGGCGATCAGGGTCAAGTTGTTTGTTATCCATACATAGGCCATATCGGCAGGACGGAGGGAATCTGAAGTCCGGGCAGTCCAGTCGCGCCCCTCTCTGGCATGCAGCCAAAGCCCTATGTATAATGACGCTCCCTTACACTCCACTGAGACCGGTTCGTGAGGAGCACGTCATGGCAGGCAAGACATTGTTCGATAAGATCTGGGACACGCATCTCGTTCGGGAAGAACCGGACGGGACGACATTGTTATATATCGACCGGCAGCTGGTTCACGAAGTCACCTCGCCGCAGGCCTTTGAAGGGTTAAAACTCGCCGGGCGCCGGCCACGGCGCCCCGCTGCGACGCTCGCGGTCCCGGACCACAATGTCCCGACGACGGACCGCCGCCTCGCCATCGCCGATGCCACCAGCGCCAAGCAAATCCAGACGTTGGAAGACAACTGCCGAGAGTTCGGCATTACGCTGTTCGGCATGAACGACATCCGACAGGGCGTCGTCCACGTCATCGGCCCGGAACAAGGCTTCACGCTCCCCGGCACGACAATCGTCTGCGGCGATTCGCATACCTCTACCCACGGCGCATTCGGCGCGCTGGCCTTCGGCATCGGCACCAGCGAAGTCGAGCATGTGCTGGCAACGCAATGCCTGGTCCAGAAGCGGCCCAAGACCATGGAGATCCGGGTCGATGGCGTCTTATCGAATCGCTGTTCCGCCAAAGACATCGTGCTGGCTATCATCGGCAAAATCGGCACGGCCGGTGGGACCGGCTACGTCATCGAATATACGGGATCGGCCATTCGCGCCCTCAGCATGGAAGGCCGCATGACGCTGTGCAACATGTCGATCGAAGGCGGCGCCCGCGCCGGCATGGTCGCACCGGACGAGAAGACGGCCGCCTATATTAAGGGGCGCCCCATGGCCCCCAAGGGCGCGCTGTTCGAGCAAGCCGTGCGAGCCTGGGAACAATTGAAGACAGATCCCGATGCAACCTACGACGCCACAATTGTCATGCGCGCCGAAGACATCGCCCCACAAGTCAGCTGGGGAACGAGTCCAGGCATGGTGCTCGGAGTGGATCAACGGGTTCCGGACCCGGCCACGATGACCGACGACACGACGCGCAAGGCCACCGAGCGCGCGCTGGAATATATGGGGCTCGCCGCCAACATGCCGATCGCAGACATCACGATCGACAAGGTCTTTATCGGGTCCTGCACGAATTCGCGCATTGAAGACTTGCGTCTCGCCGCGTCGTTCGCCAAAGGCAAACAGGTCGCCAAGACCGTCCATGCGATGGTGGTGCCTGGCTCCGGCCTCGTCAAACAACAGGCCGAACAGGAAGGCCTCGACAAGATTTTCCGCGACGCCGGGTTCGAGTGGCGGGAAGCCGGCTGCAGCATGTGCCTCGCGATGAACGCCGATGTGTTGCAACCGGGCGAGCGCTGCGCCTCGACCAGCAACCGAAATTTCGAAGGACGCCAGGGAGCGGGCGGACGCACGCACCTCGTCTCTCCAGCCATGGCGGTCGCGGCCGCCGTCGAGGGACATTTCATCGATATTCGTCACTGGAGTTAGAAGACATCATGCAAGCCTTTACCACGCTCACCGGTGTCGTCGCCCCCTTGGACCGGGTCAACGTCGATACGGACCAGATCATTCCCAAGCAGTACTTGAAGACGATCAAGCGCACGGGACTGCGCGAGGGATTGTTCTTCGACTGGAAGAAGCAGAAAGACGGGTCCCCGGATCCGCAGTTCTTCCTCAACCAAGCCCGCTACCAAGATGCCACGATCCTCTTGACTGGCGGCAACTTCGGCTGCGGCTCCTCCCGCGAACATGCCCCCTGGGCCTTGCTGGATCAGGGGTTTCGCTCCATCATCGCGCCGAGTTTCGCCGACATTTTCTACAATAATTGTTTTCAGAACGGCATCTTGCCCGTCGTGCTCTCGGCCGACGAGGTCGCGGCGATGATGCGCGACGTGCCGGCGACGCCGGGCTACCGGTTGACCGTGGATCTCGACAAGCAAACCGTCACCGCGCCGGGCGGCAAGATCTACGCATTTACGATCGATCCGTTCCGAAAAGATTGTTTGTATCGCGGACTCGATTCCATCGGCTTGACCCTGCAGCACGAGTCCGCCATTTCCGCCTACGAAAAGAAGCGGAAAACCGAGGCGCCGTGGCTGTTCGCCGACCTTCCTTCATGAAGTAAGGATCTAATCCCATGGCGTTCTTTCGTCTCAAATTCCTGTTGACCCTGCTCCTTTTTCTCGGCGCGGCCTATCTGCTCATCGTCTTCAATCTGAGCTACTCCGACGGGAGTCGAGCCGGCTACATCCAGAAATTCTCTCAAAAAGGATGGATGTGCAAAACCTACGAAGGCGAGATCGCCATGACCACCGTGCCGGGTGTCGCGCCGGTGCTCTGGACCTTTACCGTTCTGGATGAACGGGTGGCCGCCGATCTTGAAAAAGTGATGGGCAAGCCCGTAATCCTCCACTACAAGGAATACCGCTACCTCCCCACGACCTGCTTCGGAGAAACCGATTACTTTGTGGATCGGGTCGAAGTTCAGGAATAGGCCGGAGTGAGAGAAGAGCTGAGGCGTATCATCTGAGATGCGTTGAAGGCCCACCGTGCAAGAACATCGCTGGCAGGATTTTGATTGGCTCTGCTAGAGCCAGTGCCGCTTGCGGAACGCCGTCAGCATTCCAGCGGCAATTAGCCCCATCGCAACCAACACGGCCGGGTAGCCCCACTCCGATTTGAGCTCGGGCATATGCTCGAAGTTCATGCCATAGATGCTCGCAATAAAACTCAAGGGCATGAAAATCGTCGTGATGACCGTTAAGACCCGCATCACCGTATTCAGACGATAGCTGACGCTGGACAGATAAATATCGAGACTGGCCGACACCATTTCGCGCAGTGTCTCGATAGTATCGACGATTTGCACGACGTGATCGTACACGTCTCTGAAGAAGACTTTGGTCGGCTCATGCAGGAAGGGGCAGTCGGAACGGGAGAGGCCATTCGTCGCTTCCCGGAGCGGCCATACGGCCCGCCGAAGAAAGAGCAGCTGCCGCTTCAGCTCGTGCACTTCTCTCAGCGTCTCCGGCCTCGGATCGGCCACCACTTTTTCTTGCAGCGATTCAACCTTCTCGCCGAGGGATTCAAGCACCAGAAAATACTGGTCCACGATCGCGTCCATCAACGCATACAGCAGATAGTCGGCGCCGCCCTGCCGAATACGGCCCCTGCCGCCGCGCAACCGTTCCCGCACCGTCTTAAAAACATCGGTGCCGTTCTCCTGAAACGACAAGACGAAATTCCGCCCAACGACGAAACTGACTTGCTCGACGAGCAAATCGTGCGTCTCTGTCACGGACAAGACCTTCATGACGAGAAACAGGTACGACTCGTAGTCATCGAGCTTCGGACGTTGATCGGTGTTGGCAATGTCTTCGAGCAGAAGCGGATGAAGCGAGAATTGCTTTCCGAAGGCTTCGAGCAGGTCGAGTTTGTGTACCCCCCCGACATCCACCCATGTAACCGACTCATCCGCGGGCGGGTGCAATTCATCGGGGCTTGTCGCTGTCCGCTCATCGCAACGCGCGCCGGCATAATCGAACACCGTCATGGTGACAGTGGCGGACCTTTTTTCGCCGATGTGGACCAGCGTCCCCGGCGGCAACCCTGTTTTCTTCGAGCGCTTTTGAACCAGTTTCATCGGTACTTTGCTTGTACCCAGATTCTTTCGCGAGGTCAAGCAATCGCACGAACCGGCTTTCAATCTCAGCCCGACCTTGCTACTCTGCGCCATGTCTTGGGACCAGGAATATCGAATCCTCACTGCCGCGATACGCGACGCTGGCGCCGAAGCCCTGCGGCTGGCCACGGATGGCTTTCAGGTCCACACCAAACCGGACGATTCTCCGGTCACCTCGGCCGACCATGCCGTCAACGACATTCTCAAAGATCGTCTGCTCGGACGCTTTCCTCACGATGGATGGCTGTCCGAAGAAACCCCCGATACCGATGCCCGGCTGGCCAAATCGCGCGTCTGGGTCATCGATCCCATTGATGGGACCAAGGCCTTCATCCGGCACGAACCGGAATATTGCATCTCCGTGGCGCTGCTTGAAGACGCGCAACCAGTGCTGGCGGCGATCTTGAATCCATCGACCAATGAGCTCTATACCGCGATCCGCGGCCAAGGCCTGCATCTGAATGGCGCGCCGGCTCCCCGCCATGGCTTGGAGGCCGACCAACTGCCAACCATCGCGCTCAGTCCGTGGGAACTTCATGTCGGACGCTTCCGGTTGATCGAGCCGCAGGTGACCAGTCGTCCGATGCGCTCCATCGCCTGGGCCTTAGCGCTGGCCGCCCGCGGGACGATTCACGGCGTCATCACCTTCGAACCGGAAAACGAATGGGACGTGGCAGCTGGAGCGCTCTTGCTCGAAGAAGCCGGCGGTTCGGCGCGCAATGGCGCGGGGCAGCCAATCCAATACAATCGACCGCGTCCCCGTTTCAACGGATTCATCGCAACCGTGCAAGGATTTCCCGATCATCTCGCATCACAGATACAGCAACTCTCGAAATCGGCCCACTAACAAAGGACGCACAACAGCCTCATGCGCGTAGCAATCGTCGGAATCGGCTTACTCGGAGGAGCCGTCGCGGAGCGGCTGCATGACTCGGGGCATGCCGTCACCGTCTATAATCGCACGCGGTCCAAAACCGATTCTCTCCGTGCGCGCGGTATCGCGGTCGCCGAGACCGTCGGTGATGCGATCGCCTCCACGGACTGCATGCTGCTCTTCTTGACCGGTGCGGACGCCATTCGCGCGACGCTGTTCCCCTCTTCCACGCCGGTAGACTTCCGCGGTCGGACGGTTATTCAAATGGGCACCGTCGGCCCGGATGAAAGCCGCGCATTCCAGCGCGCGGTGGCTGAGAGCGGCGGAGACTATTTCGAAGCGCCGGTCCTCGGCAGCCTCGCCGAAGCCAAAACCGGCACGTTGATCGTGATGGTCGGAGGCACCGCCGACCAGCTCCACCGCTGGGGGCCGGTGTTCTCATCGCTCACACCGGCAACAGCCTTCATCGGCCCGGTCGGACAGGCCGCCGCGCTCAAGCTGGCGCTGAATCATTTGATCGCCGCAGAATTATCCGCCTTCGCCCTGAGCCTGGGCCTGATCCAGCGAGCCGGACTCTCCGTCGACCAGTTCATGACTATTCTCAAATCGAGCGCGCTGTTTGCGCCGGCCTTCGAGAAAAAGCTTCCCCGATTGCTGGCGCGCCAGTACGACAAGCCGAATTTTCCGACCAGCCATTTGCTTAAAGACGTGAACCTGTTTGCCGATGAAGCGCGGCATCGGGGATTGAACGTAGCCGGACTGGAAGGTGTACGGGCCCTTCTCGAGCAAGCCATCCGAGAGGGACACCGCGATGAGGACTATTCAGCGCTGTTTGAATCGATCAGCCCGAAAGATTAAGGAGCGGGAGGCGTCTCGCTGGCCGTGACGCTGGACATCCTCCGCGAGAGACGGAAGATTCCCCCTTTTGTCGTCGGAGCTCGATCATCGCCGATACGCGTGTACCACCAACGGCCAGCGCCTTCGGAAAGATCCGGACTTAATTCTACGACAAAGTTGCCTTCTCGATCGTTCTCTTCCTGCAACCAGGTCCCCTCCCAGTGCAAGCCACTGAGAGCGACGGTTCGAAACTGCCCCTTTTTCCACTCGTAGGTCCCATTGCCCGCCTCATCGAGGGTGAGCAACACGACTGCCGTCTCTTCATAATCCCATTCGCCAGCGAGCACGCGGCGATCGCTGGAATCCTGCGCGACCGGTCCAGCAAGCGGCGAGCTCGTCATCGGATGCGACGAGTGAGGACCGCTGCAGGCGGCCAGCAGCAGCGGCGTGAGGAACAACGCACCGACTCGACATTGCACATAACGCATAAACGGATAGACTCTCCAGTATTTCACCCTATCTACCATGCGACGGCGCAAGCGACAAGCGCTTCGAAAAAACTGGAGCGCCTTCGCGCTCACAATCTGCTCGCAGACGGAGCGCCGCTAAACGCCGGCAGGCCTCGTCGAAGTCGGACTCGGTTTTCGCATAACTGAACCGCACAAACTGCGCGCCTTCCGGGCCCGAAAAGAAAGCTTCCCCTGGAACGGCGGCCACACCGGCCATTTCCAACAGCGCCATCGCGCGCGCCTTGCCGGTGCTCCCTGGGAGCCGGCTCGCATCGGCCAGCACATAGTAGGCGCCCTGAGGAATAGAGGGGGCGAGACCCGCCCGCGACAGCACTTCGCAAAAACGATCCCGTTTTCGCTGATACTCCAGGGCCAGCTCCCGATAGAAAGAATCCTGCAGCTCGTGAATGCCGGCGGCTACACCCATTTGCAACGGCGCCGGCGCGCAGACATACAACAGATCGTTCATCGCCCCGATGAGCTGCGCCCATCGCTCCGCCGCGACACTGTACCCGATGCGCCATCCGGTAATGCTGAAGGTCTTGGAGTAGCCTCCGATGGTGATCGTCCGTTCAGCCATGCTGGGCAAAGTCGCAAGGCTGATGTGTTCCCGGCCGTCATACAACATGTACTCGTAGATCTCGTCGGTGAAGACGAACAAGTCGCGGCGGATCGCGATTGCGGCAATCCCTTCCAGTTCGGCACGCGAAAAGACTTTCCCCGAGGGATTGCCGGGGCTGTTGACCACGATGGCCCGCGTGCGATCCGTGATAGCCCGCTCCACATCGGCCAGCGAGAACGTCCAGTCAGGCGGCTGCATCCGCACCGCCACGGGAACCGCATCGACCGATTGCAGCGCCGTCGCATGATATTGGTAGTAGGGCTCGAAAAGAATGACCTCGTCGCCGGGATTCAACAGGGCGGTGCAGGCGCAATGAAACGATCCCGTCGCTCCGGCGCTCACGGTGATGTGGCGCTCGGGATCGGCCTGAATGCCGTTGTAGCGAGCTAGCTTCGCCGCCAGTGCCTGCCGTAATTCCGCCAGCCCATCAAAGCGCGTATAGGTATTGAATCCCTGGTCCATGGCGCGCTTGGCACCCTCCAAGACCGGCAGGGGAACAGGCGTGTCGCAGACCCCTTGGGCCATGTTCACACCCTTGGCCTGCGCGCAAGCCTGCGTCATGGCCCGGATTTCCGATAGCCCGAGCTGCGCCATCTTGCGATTCCCTGTTCGCGTCATCACGACTCCTCTCCTTCCCTTTTCCCTCTTCCGCATCTCAACCCGATCTTGCTCTCGATCTTTTTCGCAGAGACATCGGCGAAGGTCAACTCCTCGACAGAAGCGCGCTGAGCCACCCGCATCGAGGGATCTCTCGTTCTTTCTTAATTGTTTGTACTTGCATTCAAGGAATTCTCTGCTACACCTTCTCTGTGGGCGCGAGGCTTTTCCAGAAACATTGCGTCCCTCTGAACGGCCCTGTTGAAGGACGGCAAAAAGAAAAAGGGCGTCGAGATATAAGGAATATTCGAGAGGATCTGCACGCATGGAAGCGCAATCACAACTGCCCGTGAACCAAGACCCGGCAAGCGACCACCTCAAGGATCGGCGAGGAAGGCGGATCCTGCTCTCCTGCAGACTGTTCTTCTTCGGCGAAGACGACTTCGAGGGCGAGGCTTTGTTACTCGATATTTCCGCCAGCGGCTGTCGTGCAAGTTCGTCGATCTCGCTTGAGACCGGAATGATCGTGCGACTGTCCCTGTTTCTGTCCGACCATCAATGGCCGCTGCGCATCAATCAAGCCATCGTGCGCTGGCTCGACGGCAAGGAGTTCGGACTGGAGTTCATCGACATTACCATGGCCCAACGGGAACGGCTGCGTACATTGGTGATGAAAGCGCGATAACACTCCATCGACATCGATTTTCTCGCGGCTCGCCTTTCATAACCCACCGGCAAGAACTACGGCTTCCCCCAGACTTCTTCCAATCGTTTCGTCCGCCCGCAATTGAACTTATAGAACTTGTAGCGCACCGGATTCTTCTTATAGAAATCTTGGTGATAGTCTTCGGCGGGGTAAAATGCTGTGGCCGGCACAATCTGCGTCACAATCGGGCTATGAAATTTTTTCGACTCTTCCAGACGCGCTCTCGAGGCCTCGGCCAATTTCTGCTCCTCGGGAGTCGAGGGAAATATCGCGGCCCGATACTGATTGCCATGGTCGCAGAATTGCGCGTTCGGAGTCAGCGGATCCACATTGCGCCAGAAGGCCTCCAAGAGCTTCTCGTAACTCACCTTAGCTGGATCGTAAGTCACCTCAACCGACTCCGCATGCCCAGTCCCGCCAGCCGAGACCTGTTCATAGGTCGGGTTGGCCAAGGTCCCATCCATGTAGCCGGAGACCGCGGAGAGAACGCCCTCGACCTTTTCAAAGGCTTCTTCCATACACCAGAAACAGCCGCCGGCAAAGTAGGCCTTGGCCGGAGCGGCCGCGCCCGAGCGTTCCGGTTGGATCAGACTGAGGCCCACTCCTAGCATGACGACGGCAATCCCCGCCAATACGGCTTGTCCGAAACGCTGTTTTGTCATAGCGGCGTCCCTCCTCTGTGACCAACTGAACCCGGCCAGAAACTCCTACAGCCTACCACAGCACTCGGCTTCCAATGGGCTTTCGGGTATGATGTCCGCATGGGTATCTCGAAACTTCTGCTTTTCATGGTTATCCTCGCCGCGCTGTCCGGTTGCGCTTCTTGGTTTACGACGGGTGAAAGACCGGACGTGCTGGTCGCCAATATCACCCCGCTGGATAGCACGCCGTTCGAGCAGCGGCTCAAAATCGATCTCCGTGTCCGAAACCCGAACGACTCCGAGCTGCACGTGACTGGCATGGATATCAAGCTGGATTTGAATGGAAAACGGCTGGCCCGCGGCCTCGGAAACCAGGCATTCACCGTCCCGCGTTTGAGCGATACCGTCGTCGCGATTGAAACGACGACGTCTACCCTGGATGTCGTGCGGCAGGTTCTCGGGCTACGAAACGCGCAAGCCCTGAATTACGAAATCAGCGGCGTGCTGCATGTGAAAGATGGCCGGCTCCCATTCGAAAATAGCGGGGTGCTGGTGGAAAAAGGCGAGCTCTCCGGCATTCTCGCTCCCTAGCCGGCTTTCACAACGGCACATCGCCATACCTCGCCGATTCTTCCTGAGGGGACCGGTATTTCCCGCCTCCCATCTGCTTCATGATAAGTGCGATGGCTTCCTCGGGCGACGAGGCCGCAGATACCAATCGCTTGCCGAGCTTGCGAAAGAACGCCACATCGGCCGGAGACGCTTCCACAAGAATGACCGGTTTCCCAGCCTTCACCGCCAGCGCCACCTCGGACACGGTTCCCGCCCCACCCAGCCCGCAGGCCACGACGACATCGCTCGTGAGCACATTGATGTTGTTTCGGCCACTGCCCATTTCCGTGATAATCGGCACATCCACATGGCGCGACACCTTGTCCCTGGCCGTGGGCATAATCCCGACCGTCAGGCTTCCCCCCACTCGCTTAGCCCCTTCGCAGGCGGCATCCATCACGCCGACATCCCGTCCGCCGGTGAGCACCACCCAACCGCGCCGGGCGATAAACTCGCCGAGCACCCGCGCGTTATCCACATCTTTCTTCTTGGCCTTGGCAGGTCCCATCACTCCGACTATGAATCGCATCGCCCCTCCAATCCAAACTGCTCTAAACTGCCTCGACTAAAATCGTGATGCCGTTAGTACGACATCGGCAGAGGTCCAGGCCGACTTGAACTGCTCGTCGACCTTGTCCGCTTCGCCCCCTTTATGCTGAGCGCGCAGGCTCTGGGTCAATCCCCAGAGACTCCACCCGTTCTGCGGATGACGCCGAAGATCCTCCCGATAGACTTGTTCGGCCTCGGCCGGCCGGCCGGCCATCAGCAACGTCGCCCCCAGATAGTGGCGCACAGGAATCGGCCAATAAGGAGGTTCCGTGTAGGGTAACGATTCTTCCAGCGCCACTCCTTCACGAAAAATTTTGATGGCCTCATCAAACTTCTGGCGGCGAGCCGCAATGTCTCCCGCCAGCAACCGCTCGGCGATGGTTAACATGGTCCGCTCGGTCTTGCCTTCGGGGCTCCGGTCGCGACGGAACTGCTTTGCCAGGCCGGCCAGCACAAAATGCTCGCCCTCGGCTCCTGGAATGCGTCCCACCGCCGCCGACGCAAGCCCCCGCCCCAGCCGCCAGATGCCTTCGTACATCCGCAGTCCCTTCGGTGGAACCGGCTCATGAAGCAGATCCTCCCACCGGCCGAAACGGATCATCGAAAATAACGGCGCCGGAAGATAAAACCCTTTCCACTTTTCCTTCCGCGCTTCCGCTTCGGTAATCGTCCCCGTCAATTCTCGGGCGATCTTCAGCGCCTCGGCCTGCCGCCCCTCCATCATCAGGGACGCCCAGAGAAAATGCAGATTGTGCGCGAAGTAGCCGTCCGCGTAGTCCCCGCTCAACGCCCGTCCCGCCAGATAGGCTTTGTCGACATGCACTGCGTGGGCGTTGCCTTCTGCCGCCTCATGATATTTGCCGAGGCGAAAATAGATATGCGCCGGCATATGCACCAGATGCCCGGCTCCCGGCATGAGGCTGGGCAACCGCTCCGCGCAGGCCAGCGCCCGCTCCGGTTTCGGCGACGCTTCCACAACATGAATGTAATAGTGGCAGGCGCCAGGGTGATCGGGATGTTTGGCGAGCACCGCTTCCAACGTCGACACCATTTCATCGGTCCCGGCATGCGGGCGTCCGTCGGACGTCCAGAAATCCCACGGACGCACATCCATCAACGCTTCCGCAAACAGCACCCCGGCATCCGGGTCGTCCGGCGACTGCTTCCAGAGGGCCCGCATGGCCGCGGCATACGCCTTATCGAGCGCCCCGCGTGAACCGCCTTTGGCGCTGTATCGTTTACCGAGCGCTTCAATATACCGTTGCTCGGCAGGGCTGACACGGCTGGCTTGGGCCCGGGCCTTCTGCAAGGCATCCCATGCCCGCCGTTCATCGGCTTTCGCCATCGCCCCATTGATATTCGGCCCCAACGCCAGCGCAATGCCCCAATAGGCCATCGCAGCTGCCGGGTCGAGCCTGGCCGCGGCTTCAAACGAACGAATCGCCTCTTCGTGATTGAAGGCATAGACCAGGCGCAAGCCTTGGTCGAAATAATGCTGCGCCTGTTCGGATGTGGTGGTGATCGGATGACGCAGCTGGCCGAGATCGGTAAACAGCGGAACGGGTTCCGCCGCTGTAGCGACGCCTCCCCACAATAACAGGAGGGCGAGACCGCCAACAGCGGCGCGGCTCAACCGGCCCGCCGAGCGGCGAGAACGAGGGACGGCGGCATACTGTTGTGGGCTAGTCTGCGCGGTGGTCAATGTTGCGAATAAGGACTGCACGTCCGCTGTCATCCAAAAACGCTTCGACTCGGTCGCCGACATGAGCCGGACGGTCGATGCGGGTATTTTCATCCAACGCCACGCGGCGCTCCGAGCCATCCGAAAGGCGAAGGACGTACGCGCCGCCCTCCAGCAACAGGACCGATCCCTGTGTGGCTTGCGTATCCGCCGGCTGCGCGAGCCGGATCTGTCCATCGGGTTGAACGCCCAACGTGCCCCGGACAATGCCGATCCCCAGAGACTCCTCGTGGGTCCCCGCCGTCAACCCGCAGCCGGTCAGCGCGCATAAGAGCCCGCCCAGCATCACCGCTCTATGCACAACACCACCTCATACGTTGTATTACAAATTGAGCGACGGCTCGCAGGATACGCTCCGCGACGAAGGCCGTTCTTTTCCGCCGGACTTCGCCCGCATCACCCGGGCCTTCTTCGTGGACGGAGCGGCCTGCGCCGCGGCCATGGCCATCGGCAATGGCTGCACGTCCAATTCCTGCCCTAAATAGACCAGCACTTGCTGGTGTGAACCCACCATCGACTTCAATTCTTGCAACTGCACCGACAAGCGCGCCATCTCTTGCTGATGGGCCAGCAACTCCCTGCGCAAAGCCGCCACTTCATCGACCGGCGACGAGACGGCGGCCGTTGCCGCAGACAGCGGCGCTTGCGCGGGGATAGCTTTCGGCAGCCGCTCCGCCGGTTCAATGCGCGGAACCGTCGCATCGAGCAGCGCGTTCCATTTGGCCAGGCGATCGTCGGACAAATACACCGTCCCCGTAACGGGCTGAGGCGTCGAAACCGCTGGTTCGTTAGATCGGTCATCGGGTCGATCGAGAGAGGCGCTCTCGGCCAGCCGGTGCATCATCGAGGCACCGATCGACCGACTGGCCCGGTACAGCTGTGCCACCATATCGGCAATTCTGCGCGCGCAGATTGCTCCATACTCCATGCCCAGTTGGACGAAAGACCGCTGCTTCGGACGCGCGGCGGATATTTGCTCAGGGGAAGGAATGCGCGCGATCAAATTGATGGGCTGATCGTTATATCGACGAGACATAGCGGAACCTCCTCTATCAAATTCCCTTTCCAGACCGCAGCACATCGTACAGTGGAATCCGGCGATCTGGCCGAGGGAACTCGAATATCATGCGGGCGCAAACAGGGGCGAAACCAGAACTCCGAACCACTACGTACTTGTCTACTCCGACCATGCAGGTGAGTCAACCCTTTTTCCAAACAAGATGCGGGGATGCGCACCACAATCGGAGCGCCTGAGGCCTAGAATCTCGTGACGCTGGAGAAATGAAACTCCGGCAGGACGACGGCGGGCACCAGCATCTTTCCCGTTTCAGCGGTCACCGCTTCCATCGGCGCCGTCCAGGCTTCGACATGCCGGAACGCCCGCAGGGGACTCTCATGAAACCGGAAGTTTTTGACGGCGGACACGATCTCCCCGTTCTCGATCAAAAATGTTCCGTCCCGCGTCATGCCGGTCAGTGTGAGATCGGTCGGATTCACGGTGCGCAGATACCAGAAATTCGTCACAAGAATCGCCCGGGCGGTCGATTTGATGAGCTGCGCCAGCGAGCTGGCCGGCGCGCCGGCGAGCGACAGGCGGGGCGCCTCGATCGTCGGAATCGGGTTGATCCGTTCCGCCTGCGCCGTAAACCGGTCATAGCGCAGTTGCAGCAAGACACCGTGATGAATCCATGGCGTGATCGTGGATGGCAGCCCGTCGGCCGTAAAGCCGACGCCGAGCAGATCGGCGTGCCCTGGACAATTCTCCAGCGACAGGCCGGCATCCAGAATCCGTTTTTTCAACTTGCCGGCAAAGGGGCTCGTGCCTTTCAGAGAGGATTTCGCGTCCAGCATCCAGACAATCCATGACCACAGGCCGGCCACTGCCGCCGGTTCGAGGATCACGCGATACCGGCCGGGCGGCAATTCTTGGGGCTCGACGCCGAGCGTGGCTTTGTGGATTGCGGACAGCGTGCGCTCCTGGACTTTCAACCGGTCGATGGAGCGATGCGCCGACGAGGCCCAGCCAGTGGCGTCTCCGGCTTGCACCGTGATGCTGAACCGCGCCTCGGTCCGCTCTTCAAACGCGAGCAGGCCGGTGCCAGCCGCCACGCCGACCGACGCGCGGGAGGAGGAGACGATGCCCGCCGCCGACAGATTCTCCATGCGGCATTGGCCGATGGCTTCGTTGGCATATTCCAAACGCACCGCCGGGCCGGCGTTCAGAGTTTCATCGCGCGCCGCCGGACAGGAATTGTAGACTTGCGGCCCGGCCGGCGGCAGGTACTCCGGATCTTCCGGAGACAGGCGCGCAATCGCCTCGGCTCGCTTGACGGTCTCGCGCAGCGCGCCGGCCGTGAAATCCGTCGTCGTCGCCGTCCCCTGTCTTGTGCCGAACGCCACCGTCACCACGAGGCTCCCCCGGCGCGCATTCACATTTTGGATAATCTGGTTGTTGGCGAACCGCGCGGTGCCGCCATCCTGATCGTGGAGCGCCACCAAGGTGTGATCCGCCGCCGAGCATTTCAGGACCTGTTCGGCGATAAATTGAAATTCTTCGCGGCTGGTCATCTTCGGCCAAGGCTTGGCGCTAGTGGCGGTCATGATCGTCCCTCGCCCCGAATGACCTGAATGTTGCGGAAGCGCGCATGCGATGCCGCATGGGTCATCCAGCCCGATTGCCCCGGCTGGCCTTTGCCACAGGTAATAAACCCATACCGCTGACGATGCGACCGGTCGGCCACGCCGTCGCAGCTGTTCCAAAACTCCGGCGTGATGCCGTGATAGATCACATCGCGCAGCATGTGAGTGCGCCGGCCATTCTCGATCAGCCAGAAGGCATCCCCGCCAAACTGAAAATTGTAGCGGCGCTGGTCGATGCTATAGGAACCGTGGCCTTCGATATAGATCCCGCGCCGCACATCGGCGAGCAGCTGGTCGACCGTTGCCTGCCCAGGCTCCAGGCCGATGTTGGCGATGCGCACGATCGGCACCGTTCCCCAGCTATCCGCGCGGTTCGAGCCGCGCGAGCGCGCCGCGCCGATTTTCGGCGCGACTTCCCGATTCGTGCAATATCCGGTGAAGATCCCCTCGCGTACGATGTCCCATTTCTGGCAAGCCACGCCGTCGTCATCGTATCCGGTGGCCGCCAGCGTCTCCGGCTCCGTATTGTCGGCCACCAGCGTGACCTGCGGCGAACCGTAGCGAAACATGCCAAGCTTATCGGTCGTCAAAAAACTGGTGCCCGCATAATTCGCTTCATACCCGAGCGCCCGGTCCAGTTCGCTGGGATGGCCGCAGGATTCATGCATGGTCAACGAGAGATGCTCCGGATCCAACACGAGATCGTAGGCCCCCGCATCTACGGCCGGCGCTTGCACCTTTTCGACCGCCTCCCGAGCCACGCGCGGCGCCTGTGTCAAAAACTCGGCCTCTTCGATCGATTCATAGCCGCGCCGCAACTGCGGCGTATTGAAAGACCGGCTCGCAAATCGCCCGTCGGAAAGCGCCGTCGCCGTACATTCCCCGCTCGACGCCATCAGGTCGAACTCCAATCTGGTTCCTTCGGTCGAGGCAAAGAGCTTGCGATCCCGGTGCGCCCAGAGCTCGGCCGCGCTGCGGACGACTCCGGATTGCGCCTGAAGCGCCTCCATGGTCGCCAAGAGCAGGTCGGCTTTCTGCCTAAGCGGAACCGTGAACGGATCGATGCGGACCGGCGTGACGACACGATCGCGATGGACCGGCTCCCTGGCGAGCACGACCTGGTCGATGGCGATGGAGGCGGAGCCTTTGGCGATCTCGACCGCCAAGTCGGCGACTCGCGGCACTTCTTCGAGCGAAAGAATCGAACTGGCCGCGAACCCCCACCCTCCGCGATACAACACGCGCACGCCGAACCCAACGTCGTCGGCATCCCGAATCGATGCGATGCGCCGGTCTTCGCCTCTGACGGTCTGAGCCGTGCTGTGAACGATGCGAATGTCGCCGTATTCGGCGCCGGATGACGCGATGCGCTTCAGCGCAAGGTCGGCGAAATCTTGCCAGCTCGGTGTGGGCATACCATCATCCTGTCAAACTCTCAGCCGCGGTGCAAGGCAGGGTTTCCCGCGGCGCCCAGCTTGGCTTTCCGTTGCCGGAGGATTACGATGCCCCCATGCTCGTTCCGGCCCGCACGCCCCGCCAGCGCATGGTCGAATTATTGACCGGCACCCGTCTGGCCACACACCAGCTGGCCCAGATGCTTGGCATTCCCGAACGGCAGGTTGAGGATCATCTCGAACATGTCGTGAAATCCGTCGCGCACGACAAAACCCGTTGCTTCATTCTGGAGCCGTCGCGCTGCCAGGATTGCGAGTTCGTCTTTCGCGACCGCCGGCGGCTCACCAGGCCCAGCCGCTGCCCTCAGTGCCACAGCGAAGATATCGCCGCGCCGCGGTACGGCATCGATCCCGTGGAGCCGCCGGCCGGCCGGACCGCCAAGACCACCGCAGCTCGATAGCCTGCGGCGAGAAAGGAACAGGATGATCGTGACACGCGTGCTACTCGGCGCCCTCTTCTGCGGTCTGTTGTTGAGCTGCTCGGGCGATAAAGCCGCAGAGCTACTGGAAACCGCCGAGTTCGAAGAACGGCAAATGAATCTCCCCCACGCCAAGCAGCTCTACGACGACATTGTCCGCCTTTATCCATCCAGCAAGCAGGCGGATCTCGCCCGGGCCCGTCTGGCCCAATTGAATACCGGCCAATAACCGGCCGGCTTCTTTCTCTTGCCTTCCCCTCTTCTGAGGCCTTCGATCCCCCCCTTTCGGGGCGCGCCGCATAACCGATCCGAGGGTACACTCAGCTGACAGTCGATGGCGGCGGGCTCGTAACTCGGCGAGGAGGATGTCATGACGAAGACATACAGCGTGCGCAATGCGGACCGCCGGTCCACCCAATGCGCCTTTCTCTACTTTTGGAACGGCACTCTGCAACAAGGAAAGATCTGGGATCTTTCAGAAACGGGCTGGCGCGCCAGCGTGAAACATCCCATTCCCGCCGGATCGGAAATGACGGTCTACCTGGCGCTGCCGGATCGGAACGCCTGCAAATATATGATTGTGAATATGGCGACCGTTTGCTGGGCGGACGGTACTACGACTGGATGGAAAGTGTCGCTCATCGATGAAGCCGCGAAGAGCCGGCTCGATCAATTTTTGAACGGCGCAGACGAGGAGTGACCGGACTTCGGCCACCAAGGGAAAAAGGCGTTCGTCGTGGCTTGATAGCGGCGATATTCTTCCCCCCTGGCTCGAAGCGCTTGCTCTTCCGCCCAGGGGATGCCGGTGATTTTGACTAGAGCGATCCCCATGACCAGTGGACCAATCCAGGTGAGAAGCCAGCCTGGGCTGCCGACAGCCATCGCCACATAGGCCCACCAGTGAACCCATTCGAAAAAATAGTTTGGATGGCGTGAGAAGAACCAGAGTCCATCGCGGCACACCCGGTCATGGTTCCAGGGCTTCGCGCGAAACCGAGCCAGCTGTCGATCCGCCAGCGACTCACCGGCGATGCCGATCATCCAGACCAGCACACCCGCCAGCTCCCATAGGCTGAACGGCGGCCTCGGATTCTGCATCACCGCGAGAAAAGGAAGTGAAAACAGCACGACCGCGGCGGCTTGCAGTTGAAAGAACCCGAACATCCGGAACGGCTCATCCAAGCGCCACAAATGCCGCAGGCGTTGATAGCGTCGATCTTCCGTCTTGCCGATTACCCGGTTGAAGAGAATATATCCGCCTAGGCGCAAACCATAGACCGACGCCATGACCACTAGCAGAATCTTCCGCTCTGCTTCGCCGGTTGCGAACCAAGCATAGCCCGCCACGACGACAACGAGGCCGGCACACCAGCCGACATCCGCCAGCGACGCATTGCGCCGGACGCGCTCGACCAGCCACAATAGCGCCATCCAGGCCGCCATCGAGGCCCAAGCCCACAGAAGCAGCGTGAGCGGATCATGAGCCATTGCACCCTCACGAACGAGGACCTATGCCGGCGGATAGTCCCATATATCGATCCCGCCTGTCGCGCGACTCGCCAGCCAGGAGCGGAACCCAGGAATCGAAAAGGAAAGAAGCCGTTGCAGCTTGTCGCAATTCAGAGAGAGATCCGCCGGCCGCGGAGACCCGCGGTAATCTTTCGACGATCCTGAGAGAAGACGATCCTTCAGTTCCGGATACCAGGGCAGTAGCGCTTCGCCAATCTCCCACCGTGAAAGCCGGTCCCGGCCGCCCAAGTGATACAACCCCGGCCGATGCTGCGCCAACAACTCCCATAGGGCTCTGGCAATGACTCCCGCCGGAAGCGGGCAGCGGTACTCATCGGCAAAGAGCGAGAGGGTTCCGCCAGACCGGGCGGCGCGCGACATGTCTTCGACAAAACTCCGGTCGCCCCCGGCAGAGGTGCCGGCCGTCAAGACAATCCGCACCGCCGTATGGTTCGGATTGGCCAGCACCGCCTGTTCGGCTGCTAGTTTCGTCCGGCCATAGACATTGATGGGCGTGGCCTCATCCGTCTCGACGTACCAACCGCGCCGACCATCGAACACTTCTCCGCTTGAAAGGAAGATGAACGGAATATCGCGGGCCAGCTCGGCCAGCCGCGCGGTCGCTTCGACATTATTGCGGTGGGCTCGGGCCGGGTCCTGCTCGCAATCTTTCGTCCGGCTCAGCGCCGCGCAGTGAATAATCGCCTGCGGTTTGAGCGACGATACCAGCGAGCGCACCCGGACGGCATCGGTCAGATCGACCTCCTGGCGAGTGAGACCGCGCGCCTCCCAGGCTGGCGCCCAGCGCGCGGCGCTCTTCATCAGATACTGGCCGATGAGACCGGCAGCGCCAGTGACCAGCACGATCGGCTTCATGGCAACTCCGTCTCCTTAGCCCGATACGCGGCGCCGATGGACATCACCGTTTCACTCCTCACCGAGTGCTGGCGCTGCCGAGCTCACGCAGGAACGCAGGGCCGATCGCGTCATCTCGAAGAGCCGCGATCCCCTGCTCCGTGAGTCGATGGGCTGCGCGAATCAGCGCCTCTTGATCGGCCTGGTCCAATCCCAAATTCGTTTTGATTCTGGTCACTTTCACTCCAAGCGGATCCTCGTCCGGCAACTGGCGCAGGGCGAGATGCCAAAACGCGCAGGCGCTCTGGTTTCCATTCACCGTAAATGTACTGAACATGGCTCGGTCTTGCCGATCCTCCATCATCCCGACTCGTTCCAGCACCTCACGGCGATGGCTTTTCAACAAGACCGTCGAGGCCGACAGGGGATGATCCTTTTCGCCCGCGATCCGCGGGGTCGCATCGACCGCAATGATCAGACAACCCTTGGGAAACTGTTCGGCCAGGGCCGCTCGCCGATCCGCCTTCACCAGCAGATTCACCAACGTCTTGACCCCAAGATTGTCGGCGGACCCGCCATCAGAGGCCAGGATATCTGGATGCGACGCCGGTGCCGATGAGGCTAACAGGACCGGATCGAACACCCCCGGATAGGCTGCGGACATATACACCGCGCGAGCGACCGGGAGCAACGTCAACGGCGACGACAGCGTTGCAAAGCTTTCGTCCGAAATCACGAAGGGATCGCCCGTAAGCGCGTTGGTGGCATTCAGCAGCAGCTTGGGGCGAGCTGGATTGAGATCGGCATAGGTCGCGCCGTGAAAGAGTTGTTCGTCGAGCACCTGCACAACGGTGTCCGACTTTGTCGCATCGGTAAACCAGTATGTGAGCAGGTTGCCGGGCGACAAGAAACGATTGCGCATCTCGCGCTGAAAGTCGTAGCCTACCCGCTCCATAAATCCATTCTCGAAATCGATGGCGCGATATCCATCCAGCGCGTAATAGGCCGCAGGCAGCGCGCCGCCGGACACGGCCGAGAGCATATCGACCTGTTGCAACAATCCGAGTCGGTGCAATTCCAGGAGCACGGCTCCGCCGAAGACGGCGGCGCGGCTGCCCCCGCCTGAAATAGCCAGGCCGACGAAGCGGCCATCGCGCTGGACTTCTTGGTCGAGTACTTGATTGGCGTGAGTCGGTGAAGGGGCAACCGTTGCGGGGGAACTGGACGCAGCCGATACACAGCCGGCAAGCCCAAGGAAGAACAGCGTGAGAATAGCCGACGGGGTATTCATCGCCCCGCCGGCCTCAAGACTAGACGATTGTGCGTCGCGCGAACCATCCTTCTAGCAATACGGTCTCACCGGCCGTTCGGATGGGAGCCGAGATTAATTCCTAGTCAGCTTCCGGTACCGGATCCGGTGCGGTTGATCGGCTTCTTTGCCGAGGCGCCGCTTGCGGTCCGCTTCATAATCGCTGTAGTTGCCTTCAAACCACACGACTTTGCTGTCGCCTTCGAACGCCATGATATGCGTCGCCAGGCGGTCGAGGAACCAGCGGTCGTGACTGCTGACGACCGCGCAACCGGCGAAGCTTTCCAATCCCTCTTCGAGCGCGCGCAGCGTGTTCACATCGAGATCGTTCGTCGGCTCGTCGAGGATGATGAGATTCGCGCCCTCTTTCAGCATGCGGGCCAGATGCACGCGATTGCGTTCGCCGCCGGACAGCTCCTTCACTTTCTTCTGCTGATCGGTCCCGGCGAAGTTGAAGCGGGCGCAATAGCCCCGGGCATTCACTTCGACCTTCCCGAGCTTGATCGTGTCCTGCCCGTCGGAGATGACTTCGTACACCGTCTTGTCGCCATCGAGGCTGCGGTCCTGATCCACATAGCCGAGCTTCACGGTCTCGCCGATTTTAATCGCGCCGGAATCCGGCTTCTCTTTCCCGAGAATCATCTTGAACATGGTCGTCTTGCCGGCGCCGTTCGGTCCGATCACGCCGACAATGCCGCCCTTGGGCAAATTGAAATTCACGTTTTCATAGAGCACCTTGTCGCCGAACGCCTTGCCGATGCCGTTGGCTTCGATGACCACATCGCCCAGGCGCGGGCCCGGCGGAATATAGATTTCCAAATCGGCGGCAATCTGGTCCTGCTTCTGATTGACCAGCTCTTCATACCGATTCAAGCGCGCCTTGCCCTTCGACTGCCGCGCCTTCGGCGACATGCGAATCCATTCCAGCTCGTGCTCCAAAGTTCTCTGGCGCTTCGACTCGGCCTTCTCTTCCTTCTCCAACCGGTCCTTCTTCTGCTCCAGCCAGGAGGTGTAATTGCCCTGGAAGGGAATTCCGTGGCCGCGATCCAGCTCCAGAATCCACCCGGCGACATTGTCGAGAAAGTAGCGATCGTGCGTAACGGCGATGACCGTGCCCTTGTATTGCTGGAGATGCTGCTCCAGCCATTGCACGGATTCGGCGTCCAGATGGTTCGTCGGTTCGTCGAGCAGGAGAATATCCGGCTCTTGGATCATCAAGCGGCAGAGCGCGACGCGGCGTTTTTCGCCGCCGGACAGCACACCCACCTTCGTATCCGCCGGAGGACAGCGCAGCGCGTCCATGGCGACGTCGAGTTCGCTTTCCAACTCCCACCCGTTGGCCGCCTCGATCTTTTCCTGGATCTGTGCCTGCTTGTCGATCAGCTTTTCCATCGTATCGGGATCGGCCGATCCGATCTGGTTGCTCACGTCTTCGTATTCCTTGAGCAACGCGACCAGTTCCTTCTTTCCCTCTTCGACGACTTCCTTCACCGTCTTGTTCGGATCGAGCTGGGGCTCCTGTTCGAGCAGCCCGATGCTGTAGCCTTTGGAGCGGGTAATTTCGCCGGTGTAATTCGGGTCCACGCCGGCAATGATCTTGAGCAGCGAGCTTTTGCCCGATCCGTTCAAGCCGAGCACGCCGATCTTCGCGCCGTAGTAAAACCCGAGGTAGATCTCGCGCAACACCTGCTTCTTCGGCGGAAACACTTTGCCGACATTGACGAGAGAAAAAATAACTTGCTTGTCGTTAGTCGTAGCCATGGGCCCTGCCATCCTCCTAGTCGTGACCGATCACCTGTGCGACGTGGGCACCTTACCAGACAACCCTTTTCGACCACAACCGAGCCACAGCACTCCGGCCGGCCGCCGCACTTGCATCAGCGAAACGAGAACGCCATGATGCATTGAACATCTCACCATGCCGACTTTGGACCAGGAAGGAGATACGACAATGCGCCGGATGCCATTCTTCATTCTTACCCTCGCCCTGCTGCTCGCACCAGCGATCGGGCCGACCATCGCCAGGGCCTCCGAGGAGAGCGAACTCAAAGAGCTGGTCGAACGGTCGAACAAGACACTGGAAAACTTCTTGACCGATTCGAACATGGCCTGGTTTCGGGACCATATGAAGGAGGCCAAGGGAGTCTTCATTGTGCCGCGAATGTGGAAAGGCGCGTTCTTTTTTGGAGGAGAGGGCGGCACGGGAGTCTTTCTTGCCAAGAACGCCACCGATGAATGGAGCGATCCGGCTTTTTATACGATGGGGACCGCTAGCGTCGGATTTCAATTCGGAGTGCAAGCCTCGGAAATTATTCTATTGGCCATGACGCAACGTGGCGTCGAATCCATGCTCTCGAATACGTTCAAGCTTGGAGCCGACGTCTCCATCGCAGCCGGCCCGGTTGGCGCCGGAGTCGAGGGCGGCACGGCGGCGCTGAGCGCGGATCTGGTCACCTTCGCCAGAGCAAAGGGCCTCTTCGGCGGCATCTCGCTCGAAGGCGCCGTCATTGCCGTTCGGGATGAATCGAATCGCTCCTATTATGGGAAAGAGGCCAGGCCCCTCGACATTCTGATGATGCGGACCGTATCCAATCCTGAATCGGCCGGCCTACGCGCCACCCTGACCCGCGCCGCAGGAGGGAAATCGCCGAGTCCGGCGGACGCTCCTGCGTCAAATTAGGCCCGTCGATGAGCGCCGACATCTTCGACGCGGTCGCCAAGACGACTGAGACGATCCGAACGATTACAGAGAGTGCAGTATCTGAGTTCCCGCCCGCGCCTTCGCGGCCAGGTCGGCGAGACCGGCGCGGGCCTCCTGCGCATTGCGCACTGAATCAGTGAAGGCAAACCGTCCACCCTGCATTCGGTCGGGCGTCTTCACGCGCAAGTGAAAGCCCAGCCGATCCATCGTGGTGATGCTCGCCTGTTGCGCATCCAGCTGGCCACAAACACGAGCGAGCAAGCGCAGCGTCTCTTGCTGCTCACTGTTGATCTCGCGGACGAGTTCCGCCGCCGTCTCCGCTAGCGGATCCACGGCAGCCTTGAGATAGTCGGCGGGCGCGACCCAGCCCATCGAGCCAAATCCTCCAACGAAATAAATATCCGCAATCGCCATGTGAAAGAAGCCGAAGTCGTCAAAGTCCACCCAATAGGCCGCATTGGCATGCCGCGCCAGATAGCGCTCGCGAACCGGACCGCTCGCGTCGTCCGGTACCCGCGTCACCGACCCCATCAGCGTCACACGCGCCGCACCCAGTGGATCCCGTTGACTCTCCGGCGGCGTGATGAGCAGGCTGGCGCGCGGATCGCCGAGCAGGTTCTGCGTGTGCATCGCCATGGTGCTGACGAGAAAGCTCGGCTGGCCTTGATCGTCCAAGCCGTACGGCATCACCGACCCAAAAGGCCAGCCAGGCTGTTTGCGCGAGAGCGTCGAAAGCCCGCCCGTCTGCTGGAGATAGACGAGCGTCCTGGCCCGTTCGGCATGGGACGGTTCGGGAACGTCGGGGCCTTCTGAATCCGGGCCGCTGTGATGTGCTCCTGACGATGCCATGAAATCCTCGCTTTTCTAGAGTCCTAAATGCCCAAGTCCTCTGTGAGCCGCACTTCCGATTCATCCACAATCTCTTCCAGACAACTGAAGCAGGTAAAGGGAAACTGACTGACGGGAATGGCGCAGACTTCGCCGACCGGCGACTCGTCGAGCGCCGGACCACCGCATTCTTTATGGATCAGGGTTAGCATCGTTGTTCCTTTATGGTTGCTCCAGCACCAACCGATGAAATCGCTCGACCTGTTCAGGACTGCTGAGTCGATGGTCGCCGGGAATCAGATTGAGATCGATTGGAAACGCCGGGGCGTTGTCCTGCAACCGACGGACAAATTCCCGGCTCCCGTCGGGCAGGATCACCGTATCCTGTAATCCGTGCAGAATCGTCGTCTGCACCGGCCTGAGCCGGTCGAACGTCGTCCGCCAATAGGCTTCGCTTTCCTCGACCCACTTCCAGGACAAAGGCCAATCCCTGTGCAACGGTTCGTCGTCCCAGGGCATCCAGCCGGTACTCTGCCAAGCTTGTCGTCGTTCAACAGAAATCTGCTTCGCGCGAACACCCATCATATTGAACGCCGGCGCGATCAGGATAAGCCGGTCTACAACATTGAATTCTTGCGCGATTAGCCAGGCAATCCAGCCGCCGAGCGAATTGCCGACGATCGTCATTGGCGGCCCGGCTTCGAGTGATTTCACGACGAGTCGCGCATCGGCTATCCAATCGGACAACGTATAGCCTGTGAACGTTCCCTCCGACTCGCCGAACCC
Source organism: Nitrospira sp. (assembly GCA_022226955.1). Lineage (NCBI taxonomy): Bacteria > Pseudomonadati > Nitrospirota > Nitrospiria > Nitrospirales > Nitrospiraceae > Nitrospira > Nitrospira sp. The sequence goes on along the minus strand of CP092079.1, from coordinate 2,181,471 downwards.
GCGCACGTCGTAACAGCAAAATCCCCAGCCCTGCTCCTCGCACCAATCGGCCAGAGCCTTGCTCTTGTTGCCCCAACGCTTCGAGAGAAACCCAGTGATGAAGAGAACCTGACGATCTCTGCCATCCGCACGATCCCCGCGAATCAACTTGCCGTCGATGCCTTGAAACTGAAAGGGCTGCGTGCTCATGCTTTATTGAGTGCGTTCATGAGAAACAGGCCAAGCCGTCTCAGCACCAGCTCCGGAATTTCATGGCCGCCTTGGAAGTTATGCCATTCGACGGAGAGGCCGGCTTTGCCGAGTTCGTCGCGCAGCCGTTCGGCCATCGCGTAGGGCAAGACCTGGTCGAGCGTGCCATGACTCTGGAAGACCGGCAGGCCCGTTCGTTTGCTGACAGTTGGCCGCCAGTCTTGCTGCGCTAACAGAGTCCCGGAGAGTTGCACCAGCCCGGCGAATGGAATGGTCGTGCGCATGACGGTATCGCAGGTCAGCATGGCGCCCTGAGAAAATCCACCGATGACGGTCTTCTTGAAATCGACCGACAACGCCTGAGGCAGCTGATTCAGAAAATTCTCCAGCGCCTCGCGCGCGGGCTGCAATCCGCGCGGCACATCCCCGGATAGATCTCGCAGGCGGCCCGCAGCGCGATCCGCTTCAAGCCGCGCCATGTCGATCAGCCACCAGGCCCGCGCATCGCCGTAGCCAAAACTCATGGACAGCGGCCCTTCTGGGAAGAGCAATCTAGTGCCCTTCGGCACCGTGAGGACCTCGGCCAGCGGAACGAGATCGTCGCCCGGCGCGCCGAAGCCATGCAGCAGAATCACGACGGGGCCAGCGCCCCCGCCCTGCCCGTCAGTACCGCCGGTGATTCTTGTCCGTAACCCGCCGATCTGTTCTTCGCGCATGAGTACTCCATTACCTCATATACAAATATTGCAGCACGGCAACGAGGCCGTAGAGCGACGATTCGACCACCGGCTGCTGATAGAACGGCACGAACGCGCCCTGCTCGTTGGCTTCGACTTCGTCGATGATGAATTGAACCTGCTTCATCCGGACATCGCGATCCTGGCCGGTCCCCAGCGCTTGGACCATCTGCCGGCTTAATCCGGTCAACATGGCGGCTTTCGCCTTGCTCGCCGCCTGGTAGAGCAGGAGCGCCGCCAGCAGCGCCAAGAGGATATTCAGCGCCCATGAGAGCAGCAGGACCAGCGGGTAATTCCAGATATCGAAATAGTCGTTCCGGCCGACGATCATGATCAGCAGCGCAATGAAGGGATAGCGGATCAGGCGGTTCACCACCGCGGTCCGCTGCCCGATCAAATCCACCACCGCCAGATATTTCAGCTTCGCGAACTCCGCCTTCTGCGCCTCGCCCAACCCGTAATCGCGGAGATATTCCTCTTGCACCCGGTCGGACCAGCCGCCGGTCGAGGCGGTCACCCAACCGATCCAGCGCCGGCACAGCATGACCGCGTCGAAGACCGCCAGATTGAGCAACACCACTAGCGCGACACTGCCGAGCGTCAGCACCCAATCGACGGTACAACTCAAGTATCCCCTGCAAGGATGGATCATGTCGTCGTCCAGCACCCACTGTTTCAACGACCAGATGGCGCCGAGATAGAGCACGAACAGCATGACCGTCCGCGCCGCGCGTTGCGCGGGCTTGCCGGCCTCGCGATACCAGGACCAGGCCTGATCGACCGTCGTCGCCGCCATCGTCTCGGCCGGATGGGCGACCCGTTTCAGGTTGATCCAGAATGTTCTGAGTGAAAACCGCTGGTGGCCGGAGTCATCGTGAAACAGAAAGTCCTGGCCGATCAGGTCGCTGTTCTTCATCAGGTCGCGCATCCCTTTCGCCAGCAAGACGAGACAGAGGATGACCACAAAGAGGCGAAACACTTCACTCGGCCAGATGCTGACGCCAGCGGTCCAGGAAAACGGCTCTCCTTCGTCATGATGGGCCAGCAACGCCGCCGCGCCGCCGAAGGCCACAAATGCCGAGAAGGCGGCCAGGAGGAGAAGGCTCAACGTCCCCAATAATTTTTGGTGCCCGGCGATCCAGAGCCAGATCCGTTGATTGCTCCAGGCCACAATCGTGCCGGTCAGCAGCACGATGAGGGCGCCGACCGCAATAGCCGTATTGTCGAACCCGACTCCTTGCTTCAACTGCGCGTACTGTTCGTCATACGCAAGATCCAGCCGAAGGGGATGGATCGTACGGACGCCCTCTTGGGCCACGACACTGAGGTCCACGGCTCCGTTCCGGCCCACCTCAAACAGCCTCGGATGGGACCCCGCGTCGTACAGCCGGTCGTCCGGGGTCATCGACGCGTGATACGCCGACGTGCAGGGCCCCTGCTGCGGCTGATGGCCAGGAGACTCGCAGGTGACATGCGCCACCGCTTGCAGCGCGGCAAAGTACGCGGAGGTTTGATAGCTGCTTCTGAACGGAGGGACGTCGCGCTGAAGCCCCCCTTCCAACTGCAACCCGAAGGGCGAGGCGATCACCATGTTGCGCGCCGATTTGTATTCGCTCGGATGAAGATGCCGCGCGTCGAGGTCCACGGTGAAGAAGATCGCATGGGGAAACGCGGGCCTGAGCGCCTTGATGATGAGCAAGGCATCGTAGGGGTCCGTGCCCAGAATGCCGATCGCTCTGGCACCCTCTCCTTCCTCTTGAATGCGCGTGACCAGCGCGCGCACATAGTCCAACTGGCTTGTGCCCTCCGGGCGGTCCCGATTGAGGTCGGCGGCCTGATTGGCAGTCGGAGCCTTCGCGGCCCGGGCGGCTCTCGCCGCGTCGTCGCCCGGCACTTCTCCATCCAGCCCGCCGAGATAGCTGTAGCGAAAGATGTTCAGGGTGAGCGATTCGTAGTCGGCGGGGCGTTGAATCTGCAAGTCGACAGCCTGCGGAATGCTGGAGCACCGGCGCTTGATGTCCGCCGGCACCAGGATCTGTTTCAGATCTTCCTCTGTGAAGGTCGCCACCTTGGCACAGGCAGCCGCGCGAAACTCGATAGGCAAGGCCCGTCCGTAAAAGGAATCCCACTCGCCGATGAGAATCACAGCATCCCAGCCAAGCCGGACCTGCCGCCGCTCCAGCTCGGCGATCAGCGATTCGAACTGTTGCTCGTCCGAACCGATATCGTAGACCAGCCGCACATGCGCATCGGCCAGCCGCCGGTAAAACTCATGTTCGCAATCGGCATAGGTGGCGCAGGCCGCCCCTTTGCCGGACTCCGCCTTGAGTCCGTAGGCCAGCAGCCCTTTCATGGCGCTGGCCCAGGGCGAGTAGAGTTCGATCGACCCGTCGGCATTCGGCCAGACCGCGAGGCCTTCGCGCGGATTGCTGTCAATGGTTCCGGCTTCCTCCAGCAACGCCCGATAGGCCGAGGAGCTGCGGGGGCCGATGATTTTGAAGGTGACCGCCTGCTGCAAGGACGCATTCAAGCGCACCAGCTTGCGCGCGCCGTCGACCAGCACACAGTCGCCCTTGTTCGTCTCCTGGCAGACAAGTCCTTGGGACAGCGACGTTAAGGTGGCTAAGAATCCGCGGCTGAGCGCTTCATCCGGCAACCAGACAACCAGCACACTGTCGGCACGCGAGCCAGCTTCCCCGCAATGGCGGGTCTTCCTCAAGCGGTACCATTCATAGGGCAGCCCCTGAACGGGGCTCTGCCGTTCCCAGTCGATGAACGAGAGATGATTCTCGTCCTCCGGCACATAACAGGCCACGCCGAGAGCCGTGCCGATCGCATACCGGTCGCGGAGCCGCGACTCCGTGCTTTCGACATAGGGTCCTCCGCTCGTAGTCGCCAGCAGGACGGTGAGGCGCTGGCCGTTCTTGACCCGTTCGGCAATGACCTGCCGGAGCGGCCCGAGCCGCTGAGCCAGCGACGGTTCCGCAGCGGGCGCGGACTTGGCCGATCCCGCCTCCCGGATCGCCCGTTCGACCGCCGCCACCGGATCTTCCCACAGCCGCGCGCGGACCAACTGCTCGCCCGTGCTCTGTTTCATCTCCAACCCGGTGCCGACCGGCCGCGAACTGCGCAGCGGCTCTTTCACCAACAGCACACCGGCCACGGCCAGCACCAGCGTCAACGCACCCGCCACCGCCAGCTTGGAATCACCGCGAGATTTCGCCACAGGTCGCGCGCCTCCAGAAAGGGATTATTTCACGCCACTCTACCTCAGACAGAGGAGGAGACTGCAAGGAGTTTTCGGGGACCTGTTGGAGTAGGACTGCGTGGATAGGCCGCTGCTAGGGAACGACTTTGAAGATGCCGCCGGCGTTGGACACATAGACATATCCGTCGGCTCCGAGCATCAGGCTGAGCAGCCCGCCCTGGCCGCCGTTGTAGGCCGTGCTGGTACTGCCCAATTGCGTAAGGTCGGCCCCGCTCAAAACCACACGGCGGATTCGCCCATCGTTCCAGGCCGCGAACAACAGATTATTCCGGTAGGAGGCGGGATAGACCGTGGAATCTTCAGGGATGGCGATGATCCCGGTCGGAGCAATTGTCGGCGTGTAGGCCAGGATCGGATTGAGGAATCTCGAATCGTTTGCGATCCCTCCGACGGTCGGCCAGCCGAAATTCCCTCCCGCCGCAACGCGATTGATTTCATCGTTATCGCCGGGGCCGTTCTCGGTTTCCCAGAGATGGCCTGTGTGAGGATGAAAGGTGAACCCATAGCTGTTGCGGTGGCCGAGGCTAAACACTTTTTTCGCATTGGCGTCAGGATTTGAAAAGAACGGATTGTCGGAAGGCGCGCTGCCGTCGGGATTCACCCGGAGGATTTTTCCAGCCAGAGAGGTCAGGCTCTGCGCATTCGCCGTATTTTCCGCGTCGCCGATGACCACATAGAGCTTTCCATCCGGCCCGAACTGAATGATCCCACCGTTGTGATTGGTACTGGCCGGCAGATTGTCGAGAATGATCTGCTGATTCGCGCAAGACCCGCCGGACTCGTTGTACCGAACCACCCGATTGCGCAGGGGGCTGGAGGCCGAATAATAGACGTACACGAAATGGTTCGTTGCAAAGTCCGGGTCGAACGTCAGTCCGAGCAGACCCTGTTCTCCGCTCGTAGCCACCGCGACATTGCAAAACTCCGTCGGGACCAGCTGCCAGGCTTGATCGATGATGCGGATCTTCCCCGTCAGGCGCTCGTTGAAGAACACGCGGCCATCCGGCGCCCGTGAAAGGCCGACGGGAAAGTTCAGGCCAGACAGAACCGGCTGGAGCGTCAAGTCGCCGGCCGGCGGCTGGCTGACTGAGAAGGCAAGGGTTGCCGTCGCTTCGGCATTTGTCAGTTCATTGTTATTGTGATCGGCAAGGATGACGCGAACCGTATGGCTCGCTGAGGACAAGCCGAAGATGTCGAACGCCGCCGCCGACTTCCAATGGACGACATGCGTATGCGCGCCGTTATAGAGCACGCCGTTGCTGCCGTCGATTCCCGCGCCACTGTAGAATCTGTACGGAACCGGATCGTTGTCTAAATAGAACTGCAGATGCGGCTGCCCTGGCGCACCGATCGTGAAAGACTGCGTCGTGAACGAGACTGTGACGGAGCCGACCGGGACCGTGGCGCCCTGCGCTGGGCTGGCCAGCGTAACGGTTGCGGGATTTCCAGCCACCGGAGGCGGGGCGGACGAGGGAGCCGGGGACGCTGAACTGCCTCCATCCTGCGTACAGGCAGCGAGCAGCATCAGGAACCAGACCGAGGCGAGCAGGCTCCTACTAATCTGTGGCGTCGGCTGAAGCTTCACGCTCTTTCACCTTGCCCTTGCCTCTTTCCCCTCGCTGCTTGATTACCCACGAGAACCAACGGTCTCGTGAGCCGGGCTCTCTCTGTTGAACACAACTCTTCAGCCAGAGCATAAAGAGTGCTCCGAAAGAAATTCCTGTCAGGACGAACAACTCACCGACACATGCTTGCCCCAGTTGGGAGGCGCGGCGGCATAGGCCTCCATACCCGGCTGTTCGCTGTAAGGATCTTGCACCAGTGCCAGTAAGCGATCGATTTCCGAATAGTCCTTCTGTTGCGCCTTCTCGATAGCGGTCTGGGCCAAATAATTGCGCAAGATGTATTTGGGGTTGACCCGGTTCATGCGTGAACGCCGTTCCTCATCGCGGCTTCGTTCTCCACGCAACCGCGCGGCATACCGCTGGGCCCAGGCATCGAACGCGGCGCGATCGAGAAAGCCATCGCGGAGCGGTTCGTTGAGCGAACCCTCCGCCGATGAAAAGGCCCCCAGCGTTCGGAAGCCGTTCGTGTAATCGGCGTGGCTCTGCTGCATGAGGCCAAGCAAGTCTTGAATCAATGCCGCATCCTCCTCGCGCTCTTCGATCAATCCAGCCTTGGCCTGCATCAGTTCCATATACCGCCGCTCGCAGAGCGGCGTGTAACGATCCAAGGCAGCTTTCAGCGCGTCCTTCTCAGCCAATGGGAGCAGCGCCTGCGCGAGACAACTCAAATTCCACAATCCAATATAGGGCTGTTGATTGAACGCATAGCGGCCGTTGTAATCGGAATGGTTGCAGATGAAGCCGGGATCGTAGTCGTCGATGAAACCGAAGGGGCCGTAGTCGAGCGTGATCCCGAGAATCGACATGTTATCGGTATTCATCACGCCATGGGCCCAGCCGACGGCCTGCCATTGGGCGATCAGCGTGGCTGTACGCTCGACCACCTCCGTAAAGAATCGTCCATACTTGTCGGAGTCGCCGGCCAGATGCGGATAGTGCTGGGCGATCACATAGTCGGCCAGCACTTTCAGCTGCTCATGCTGCTTGCGATAGTAGAAGACTTCGAACGAGCCGAACCGGACATGCGACGGCGCCAGGCGCGTGACGATTGCGCCGGTTTCAACCTGTTCGCGATAGACTGGGTGCTCGCTGCCGACGATGCAGAGCGCTCTGGTCGTGGGAATGCCCAGGCCATGCATGGCTTCGCTGCAGAGATATTCGCGGATCGTCGAGCGCAAGACGGCCCGCCCGTCGCCGTCCCGTGAAAAGGGTGTCATGCCCGCGCCCTTGAGTTGCAGGTCCCATTTCCCGCCCCGGTCGTTCCGTACTTCGCCCAAGAGGATCGCGCGGCCATCGCCGAGCTGCGGGACATACGTGCCGAATTGATGGCCGGAATAGAGCATGGCCAGCGGCTCCATCCCCGGCACCAACAGGCTCCCGCCGAACACCCCCGCGAACTCCGGACGCGCCGCTTCCGCCGGATCCAGGTCGATCAGTTCCGCTGCCGCGCGATTGAAGCTGATGAGAGAGGGAGGCCTGGAGAACGGTGTCGGATCCTGCTTGGCATGGAACGATGCCGGCAAGCGGGCGTAGGTGTTGTCGAAGGAGAGCGATTCAAGAGATCGTCCGGCCATGCTCTGGAGCATGGCAGGGGCACCGGACCGTTTTCAAGTGGCGGGGCGGCGGGCTATCGATTGCCCGGCTGGATCTCCCGATCCATCGTGAACACGAAGACTTTTTCCCCCAGCTGCGCATCGATATCGGTAAAGACCGTGAGAATCTTGGCGCCGGTGATGGCGCTCACCTGCTCGCAGAGCTTCTCCCGGCCTTGCGCGATCAACGCCTGCCTGAGCCGTTTGACCATTTCGACCCCGTCTGCGGTTTTGGCGAGCTGCCGTTCCGCCGGTGTCAGGACCCCCTTCAAGCGAACCACGACAAGATCCCGCACCACGAAGGCTTTGACTTCGTCCGGCCCGCGGCCCATGAACTCTTGTTCGAATTTGATGATGGCGTTGCGGATGGAATTTTCCATGCCTGTCCGTCCCCTGCAATACATGGCTGCCGCCCGGGATTATAGGATGGGCTCTCAGGGCGAACAAGCGGAAACATGCCGGATGGCCTTTCTCACCGGCCCTTCGTAGGCCTTTCGGGTCATCCGGCGTTCGCGGAAAGGACTCATCCACTTCGTGAGCGCTTGACGATGAGACGGCCGCCGTATTATTGATGGAGCCGTATTCGGTCGCCTTGCGCTGTTGCCTGTCCCGATCGCCCACGACAAAGACAGGCCGCACGCCAAACACGATCAATACAACGGCGTAGGGTGCCCGGCTCCTCAATCGAGAGGCCGGATGCAGTACAAGCCAATCGCGGTCCGCCGACAAGTCGTCGATGAACCCGGTTGGCTTTCTTGCTTTCTGAAGCCATGAGGTGTCGATGTACGCCGTATTACTTCCTCTGCTGCCGCTGCTAACGGCGCTGATCGCGGCCTTCGGCGACGACCGCTCGAGGCGGGCGCGCGCGCAATTCGCCGTCGTCCCGATCGGGGCCACGTTCTGCGGCGCGATCGCCACTCTCTATATTGTCGCCACACAGGGGCCGATCAGCATTCGCTTCTACGATCCCGCCTCCATCGCCTCGCTCACGTTTCCAATTGGGTTCTATATCGACCGGCTCAGCGCGGTCATGATGGTGCTGATCTCAGGGGTCGGAACGGTCATCTATACCTATTCCATCGACTACATGTACCAGGACCCCCACGAACCGAGATATCTCGCCCTCATCGGCCTGGCGATGTTCGTCCTGCTCTGCATGGTCTCCAGCGCCAATCTCATGATGCTGTTCCTCTTCTGGCAGCTGTTGAGCTACCTCCTGTATCTCCTGGCTCATAACCACACGCACCAGGGAACGCTCGAAGGAGCCTTCAAAACATTTACCCTGTTGCGCGTCGGAGACGCGGCCTTTCTGGCGGGAATCGTCCTGGCCTACGCGCTCTATGGAACCCTGGAATTTCCGGCGCTGTTCGCCAAAGCCGCCGAATCCGACGCGGTGCTCTCTCTTCTGCCTGGAGTCGAACTGAGCGGCGCCACAGCCGTGACGCTGCTTCTATTGATCGGCGGCATGAGCAAATCCGCGCAGTTTCCTCTCCATATCTGGCTGTCCTGGTATCTGTATGCGCCGACGCCGGCGACAGCGCTGCTTCATGCCGGGATCATCAACGCGGGCGGCTTCCTCATCAACCGGCTGGCGCCGCTTTTCGGACTCAGTTCGACAACGCTGCATGTCGCCTTCGTCGTGGGCACTGTCACCGCGATCCTGGGCGCCACGATGATGCTGGTCCAGAACGACATCAAGAAGACCCTTGGCTTCTCGACTATCGGCCAGATGGGCTATATGGTCATGGAGTGCGGCCTGGGCGCCTTTTCATTAGCCGCCTTCCACTTGATCGCCCACGGGCTCTTCAAAGCGACGGTGTTCCTGAACAGCGGCAATGTCATCCACAAGGCTCGGCAGGAAGCGCACATGCCCCATGCGGACCACCAGGAGGAAGAAGCAACCTTCTCCCCGCTGACCTGGACGACCGGGTTTTTTACGACACTGCTGATTCCCCTGGTCATTTTGCTGGTGACCCACGGAGTTCTGCATATCCCGCTGCTCGAATCGCAGGGCACAGTCATCTTTCTCTTCTTTATCTGGATCACCTCGTCGCAAGCGATCCTGACACTCACCCGCCTGCGCGCCGTGCCCTCGTGGGAAGTGTCGGCGGCCATGCTCGTGACGTTGCTGTTCGTGGTCTTCATGTATCTCTTCGCCGTCGAATCGTTCACCGCGTTTCTCTACCCCAATCCAGCCGAAGTCGCCGCCTATTTCAAAGCGGCCGCCCTCCCCAGCCGGCTCTTCGACCTGATGATCCTGCTGGCCACGACGATGACGATCCTGAGCTGGTGCTATCTCTACATGCGCGCCCACGGCCGGACGGTGTGGCTGCCGCCATGGGTCTCGCAGTGGATCGAGCGCATCCGGGTTTACGGATATGTCCTGTTTATGAATCAGCTCTTTATCGATGAGCTGTATCACCGATTCGGCCGGGCCATCATGCGTGTGGCCCATCGCCTGGACAAAGGCATGCAAGGGTAGCGTTTCGACCCCGCCGGTTCGGCAGCGAGGCCTTCCTGGCTCCGAACGCACCGGCAGGGTTCGGCCGGTGCGATGCTTGACGAGGGTCTAGGCAACGTACTATTGATGAGCCCCGGAGGACCGTTCTTTCGTCCTCGGCCGCCAGGCGGCGGGGTCGGAAATAGGATGAACCGGCTCCTTAACGGTCCATAATTATTGAGGTCTTCTTGTCGCTGGTGCTGATCGTCCCACTCCTGCTGCTCCTTGCTGCGCTGATCGTGACGATCGGTCCCGACGACACACGAGACTTGCGCGTGAAGCTGGCCGCCTATCCGATCGCCGGAGCCTTCTGCGGTTCCATCGCCACGCTCTATGTCGTCGCCACGCAGGGGCCGCTCATGCTCCGCTTCTACGATCCCGCGTCCATCGCCTCGCTCACATTTCCCATCGGCTTCTTTATCGACCGGCTCAGCGCGATCATGATGACGCTCATTACGGGCGTGAGCACGGTGATCTATGTCTATTCAACCGGATACATGCATCAAGACCGGCATATGCGCCGGTACCTGGCCCTGATTTGCTTTACGGATTTCGTGCTGATCTGCATGGTCTCCAGCGCCAATCTCATGATGCTGTTCTTGTTCTGGCAGATTCTCAGCTATCTCCTGTATCTCCTCGCGCACAACCACAGCCATGCGGCGACCCTCAAGGGGGCGTTCAAAACCTTTGCCCTGCTCCGCGCGGCCGATGCGGCGTTCCTGGCCGGCATCGTGCTCGCTTATCACTTCTACGGCACGCTCGAATTCCAGGAGCTCTTTGCGCGGGCCGCCGAGAAACGAATCGTCCTCTCGCTCTGGCCCGGGTTGGACATCAGCGCCGCGACCGCCGTCACGCTGCTCATTTTCGTCGGAGCCATGGGAAAATCCGCCCAGTTCCCACTGCATCTGTGGCTGCCTGGGTCGCTCTATGCGCCGACGCCCGTGCATGCCCTGCTCCATGCCGGGATCATCAATGCCGGCGGCTTCCTGATCAACCGGCTGGCGCCGCTCTTCGGACTCAGCTCGACGACGCTGCACGTCGCCTTCGTCGTGGGCACCCTGACTGCGATTCTTGGCGCCACGATGATGCTGGCGCAGAACGACATCAAGAAAACACTCGGGTTCTCGACCATCGGCCAGATGGGCTACATGATTATGGAATGCGGTCTGGGCGCCTTTTCATTGGCCGTGTTTCACTTGATCGCCCACGGACTCTTCAAAGGCACCGTCTTCCTGAATTGCGGCAACGTGATTCACAAGGCTCGGCAGGAACCCCACTTCCCTCATATCGACCAGCACGAAGAAGAAGAAAACTTCTCCCCGCTCACCTGGTCGACCGGATTTGCGACCACGCTCGCGATTCCCCTGGTGATTTTATTGGTCACCCACGGCGTCCTGCGCATCCCGCTGCTGGAATCGCAAGGCACGGTCATCTTTCTCTTCTTTATCTGGCTCACGTCCTCACAAGCCATTTTGACGCTCACGCGGTTGCGCGCCATTGCCTCCTGGAAGGTGTCCTCCGCGATGCTGGTGACGCTGCTGTTCGTGGTCTTCGTCTATTTATTCGCCGTCGAATCCTTCACCGCATTTCTCTATCCCAATCCGGCCGAGGTCGCCGCCTATTTCAAAGCCGCCGACCTGCCCGACCGGCTCTTCGACGCGATCGTCCTGCTGGCGACGATCATGACCGTCCTCAGCTGGTGCTATCTCTACATGCGCGCCCACGGACGGATCGTCCGGATGCCGAGATGGATCTCGCGCTGGGTCGAGGGTGGCCGAAACGGATTGTATGTCCTGTTCATGAACCGGTTGTATGCCGACGAGCTCTATCAGTACTTCGGCAAAACCGCCATGCAGGTCATCCATCGCTTCGACAAACGTGAACGCGGGTGGTCCCAATGATCGACGTTGCCTTGATCCCCTGGCTCGTAGCGGGCGTCCCCTTGCTGGGCGCCGCGTTGAGTCCCACCCTGTGGACCCATCCCCACCGGCTTATGACCTGGTCGATCGCGGTCTGTGCCGTGAGCCTCGCTTCCTTGGCGGGTTTCGGATTCGCCGGTTATCTGGCAGCCCCGCCCGAGGGCCTGCTGTTGCCTTTCTTGCTTCCCCTGGCTGCTGGAGTGTCTCTGCTCGGCCAGCCGCATCATCAGGACCATCGCGCTTCTTGGGTGTTGACTCTGATCTTCCTCGGCCTGGGACTCGGGGCGCTCACGAGCCAGCCCGTCATCGGCACGCTGTTCCTCATGGCGATCCACGGTCTCGTCATCGTCCTGCTCTATCGGCACCACACGCCGCTCTGGCCCATTTCCTGGTGGGGCCTAGGAGCCTATACGCTCGGCGCGCTGGGCCTGATCCTTACCCTCGTGGCCGCTCCGCCGCTCTCGTCCATGGCAGCCTTGCTGGTCTGCGCCATTCTTTTGCCCTTGGTGCCTTTTCACGATGGCCATCTCACGGCACTGACCCGGTTGCCCGGCAATTTGCCGTCGTTCATGGTGCTGCTCTTTCCGGCGCTCGGTCTCCACAGTCTCGCCCCGCTGGCCGCTACATTGCCGGATGCCGTGGCCGAGATGGTCGGATGGCTCGCCCTGGCCGGGGCCGTCTATGGCGCGGTCAAGGCGCTGGCGCAATCGCGCGTGCGGCTCCTGCTGGCCTACAGCAGCCTCTCGTTCTTTTCGATGCTCTGGTGGTGTGTGGCCACCACGCGCTCGGCCACTCCGCGCGCCGCCTTGTTTGTGGGAGCCATGGGACTGGTCATGTGCGGACTGCTGCTGGCCTGGCAAATTGTCCGCACGCGCTACGGAGACGATGTGGACCCGCAAGCCATCAGCGGGCTCGCGTCCACGATGCCGCAATATGCCGTGCTGCTTTCGCTGCTGGCGCTGGCGGCCATGGGCCTGCCGCCGTTCGGCGTCTTCGCGGGGTTTGTGGGATTGCTGCTGTCCTCGTCCGCCGCTTTTTCCGCCGGCATCGTCGTGCTGATCTGCGCCTGGCTCGCGTCCTCCTGGTATATCCTCGACCTGGTGCAGGGACTCCTGTTCGGAACGCGGCGCACGGACTTGCGGTATGCCGATGTGCTCCAAACCGAGCTGGTCTCGCTGGTGATCGTCGTTGTGACGCTGCTCGCGCTGGGCATCGCTCCGATCACCCTGTTCGGACCGGACCGGACTCCCGCATCGACCGGCTCGACACCCACCGGCACTCATTCAGGATCCGTCGCATGGAACAAATAAACCCGTCGATCGACATCGAATCCCGGCGGATGGAGCTGCGCGGCGTAGTGCAGCTCGCCGGCGAAGTCATCGCGCAGTATTGGCCGATGCGCACCTTCGTTCACCACAATCCACTCCATAGCCTGGAGTATCTCCCCTTCGAAGAGACGGCCCGCCGCGGCAAGCAATTCATGGGCGGGCACAGCTATCTTCCCGGCGCGCTCTATCGCGAGTATCTCAAGTCGGGCCGGATGCAGGCGGCCCATCTCGATGCCGCCTTGAAGCCGCTCGTCCTGGATCAATCGGTCACCATCGGCTCACGCCAGATCACACACGGCGACGTCCTGAGGTCCTGCCTCACCGAAGGGCTCTGCGCGCCAGTGACAGAACCGCTGGACGATCAACTGTACGATCCGGCGAGAGAGGTTATCGATGCGATCGCGGCGGGCCTTGCCGCCGGGTGGACGTTCCCCGATCTCCGCAAGCGAATTGACCTCATCGTGGAGGGCGATCAATCGGCGCTGGGCCGCTGGCTGACCCTGTCGCATTGGTGCGACGATACGCTCGGGACGCAGATCGTCCGCCAGATCAACGACCAGCTGATCAAATGGTGCGAGGCGTTCCTGGACGAAGGCCACGCGGCCTGGGCCATGCCGGAGCGCGAGAGAGGGCTGTACTCCTCTTGGAAAGCGCTGGCCGCCCAGGAGTGGTCGCCTTGCGGCATCGCCGACAGCCGCAGAAAAATCGCGCAGCTCCCCGACTATCCCGAGGACGCGCTGTTGCAGAGCCTGGATGCGCTCGGCATTCCCTCGCCCTTGCGCCAGGACTATTTGTCGCTGCAACTGACCGCGCTGCCAGGCTGGGCCGGCTTTATCAAGTGGCGCGCGGAAGAACGCGATTATCCCTGGCAACAAGCCTACCCGGTCGGTCTCGTGAAGTTTCTCGCCATCCGCGTCTGGTACGCCCGCGAGCTAGTGCAGAAGGCCTGCCGCGACGAACTCGGCATCGAAGGCCGCTATGACGCCATCGTGGCCTATATGCGTGAGCGGCCCGATGAATACTATTTGCGGCGCCAGCGAGTCGCCGGGCGGCTGCCGGCGTTGTACGCCGAAGAAGTAGACCGGCTCCGGCACCATAAAGGAAACGGCTGGGGCCGCGTGATCGAGCGCTACGCGGCCGACGTGGTTCCGCGGCAGGAAATCGCCGCCCGCCGCGGCGCCGCCAAGCAGCTGTCGGCATTGGCCCGCTCCCTGGAACTGGACCCAGCCCTCTTGGCCTCCGCGCCGCCTGCGACGCTGACGCAGCTCTTCAATTGGATGGAAGCGTTTCCCGAATCGGATCACGGGCCGGTGTGGCTCAAGGCGCTTGAAACCGCCTACCAGCAACGCCTGCTCGGCCAGTTGCGGGCGCCGGCGCCGCCGCGTACCGCCGATCCGCCGGCCACGAGCCGGCCCTATTCGCAATCTGTCTACTGCATCGATGTGCGCTCCGAGCCCTTCAGACGGCATCTGGAAGCCACCGGCCCGCATGAAACCTACGGCTTCGCCGGATTCTTCGCCGCGTTCATCCGCTATCGGGCCTGGGGGAAGGAACACGACACCGATCAGTTCCCCGTCATCATGCGCGCGAAGAACGAAGTGCGGGAGATTCCCCGGAGTTATCTCGATCATAAAGTCTCGAAACACGAAGCGCGCGCGAAATGGGTGCATGCGGGCCATACGCTGTTGCACGATCTGAAGGAAAATGTCGTCACGCCCTACGTGATGGTGGAATCGCTGGGATGGTTCTACGGCCTGCCGATCTTCGGCAAAACCTTAGTGCCGGCGCTCTATCACCGCTGGACGTCCTGGTTGAAGCGCCTGTTTGTGCCGGCTATCGCCACCACCCTGACCGTGGACAAGATGGCCCCGGCCGAAACGGCGGAGATGCTGGCCACGGAGCACCACGCCGTCGTCCGAAAAGTCTTGCACGAGCATGCGGGATTGCGCGGATCGCGGATCGCGCCGGCGCTCGTCGAAGCGCTGCGCCAGCAGGCGTTGAATGGCCAAGGGGATCTCGACCCGGCCCTGGTTGAATCGGCACAGCAGGCCGGGCTCTCGGCCGAAGCGCTGCCCCCGCTGATCGATATCTTGCGCCGCCAGTACGACCTCACCGCACGGTCGGTTTCGCGCCACAAGGAGCGGATCACCCGCATGGGATTTACCATCGAAGAGCAGGCGCTCACGGTCGACACGGCGCTGCGCATGATGGGGCTGACGCACAACCTGGCCCGGCTCGTGTTGTTCTGCGCCCATGGCAGCACCTCCGAGAACAATCCCTACGAGTCGGCGCTGGACTGCGGCGCCTGCGGCGGCAACGAGGGCAAGCCGAATGCCCGCGTCCTGGCGATGATGGCGAACAATCCCTTGGTGCGGAAACGCCTGGCCAAGAACAAACTGGCGATTCCACCCGATACGCATTTCCTGGCCGGGCAGGTGGATACGACAACGGACGAGGTCCAGCTCTTCGATCTGGAAGACGTGCCCCCGACGCATCGCGCGGATCTGGCGCGGCTGCATGAAGATCTCAAGCACGCCTCCGCGCTGACAAGCCTTGAACGATGCGCGCGCTTCCCCGATATCCAGCAGCCACTGGACGAACAGGCGGCGGAAGCGCATGTGCGGCAGCGAAGCGTGGACTGGAGCCAGGTCCGGCCCGAGTGGGGCCTTTCCGGCAACACGGCGTTTGTGATCGGACGGCGGGAGCTGACGAAGGGCCTCGACCTTGAAGGGCGGGTCTTTCTGCAATCCTACGACGCGCGCCAGGATCCCAGCGGCCGGCTCCTGGAAGTGTTGCTGACCGGTCCGCAAGTCGTGGCGCAATGGATCAACATGGAGCATTACTTTTCCGCGGTCGATAACGACGTGTACGGCAGCGGCAGCAAAATCTATCACAACGTCGTCGGGCGGATCGGCATTATGTCGGGCCCCTGGAGCGACCTCCGGCTGGGATTGGCCCGGCAGACCGTGATGAACGGCGACGTGCCGTACCACGAGCCCATGCGACTGCTGAGCATCGTGGAGGCGCCGCGCACGCGCATCGACAAACTGATCGAGCGGCACGAAGTCTTGCGGCATTTTTATCATAATGAGTGGGTCCATCTGATCGCCCTCGACCCCGACGACCTGACATGGTATCGATATCAATCGACCGGAGCATGGACGCCGCTCGAATAACCAGGCCGGTCATTCACAGAGAACGGCACGGGAGATTTTTTTGAACAGCCTCACGCAGCAAAAGAAGGAGAAGTGACATGGGCGCGTTGACGTTGCATCCGATGAAGGAAATTCGTGTGGTCGTGGCGGGAGAACATCGGGCCTTTGTGACCGAGCTGCTGGATCGTGTTAACGCGACCGGCTATACGATCATCGGCAATCTGTCCGGCAAAGGGCACCACGGAGTCCGCGAGGCGCACTTCATGTTCAGCGAGCAAGAAAGCCTCGAGATGATCATGACCGTCGTACCGGAGGACAAGGTCGAGCCGATCCTCGCCGGCCTGCGGCCGCTCTTCGAACGGCACTCCGGCGTCATGTTCGTCGCGGACGTCTCCGTGAGCCGCCAGGAATACTTCGGGAAGAAGACCAAAGGAGCCTAGCCGGCAGCTGACAGGTTGTTGGAAAACTACGTTCTCACGGCAGAACCGCGACCCCCGAGTATACCCACAGGCTCTTTCATCAGCATTCGCAGGTTGTTCAGAAAGGTTGGCGGTTCTCACCCACCCAACCCCGGCGCGTAAGACGCGCCGTTCCGCAGACAAGGCCGCAGCCAGCGAAGAGGCGAGGCGTTCCCTTGTGGTACGTAGAGCCTTTGAGCGCCGCGAGAACGCCGCTGACAGCCTTTCTCAACAACCTGCTGGGGCCGCCCTTGTCTTCCACGCTAAGACTTGTCTAGAATGGGTCCCTCGCACGAGGGAAGGGGAACCGCAATGAAGGGCTTACGCTTCGAACGCATCGGCAAAGGTCGCTACTACAACGTGGTCTTCCACATCGGAAGCACTTACATTCCGGTCAGCGACGACACCGTCGAAGAACTCCGGACCCAGAGCCTGCTGCCCGCCGAGCGCTTCCTCGATCTTCTCGTCGACCGCGTCGGCTACTCGTCCTATCTCAAAGATCAGATCCGCACCGAATTAAAATCCTCCGGCGATCCCGTGACGCAGATCACGGTCTTGCAGGGGGCGATTAGAGAGTTATAGGCCGTGCTCTCTGGTTACAACCCCCGCTTTTGCCTCGCCACACCTTTTTATTTTCTCTTGATTGATCCGATCACGTCGTCTGTTACATGAAAGCCTTGCTGCTTTATCCGAAGGGCGCGGGCTCTGTCCAACACGGCATTCGCATCGATGGTCGTGCGCCCCTTGTATGCTCTTGCGGACAAGCCCTGCCTCTTCACCAGGCGAACTTGAAGTCGGTATCCGAGGGCCGAGGCATACCGCTTGAGCGTATCGATGGAAGGAGAGTGTTTCCCCATTGAGCTTTCTAAACGAGCGACGGCTGATTGCGTGGTACCAATACGTGTGGCCAGCTCGGCTTGTGTGAGCCCCGCCTCGGTTCTCGCTCTTAGAATTTCGTCGAGTAGCTCGAACTCTTCCTTGAGTCCATCGTATTCGCGGCGCACATCCGGACGGGCGAGTGCTTTGGCTTTAAAGGCTTTCAGTGTGTTTCGCATCTTTCACCTCTTTCATATTTCAACTGGAGTGAGAGGCATTGGGATAAGTCACATATCTATTTGCTAATGCCTGCTGGAATCGAGGAAGGCGTTCACATCCGATCCTTCTTTTCTCTCAGATCCGCCTTCGGCATGTCCTTAAGTATCCCTTTGAGAGATTTTAGCGGAACCTCGGGAATGAGGGTTATGACTCCTCCCTTTTCGATGACCTGCAAGCGCTGTTGAGGCTCCAGATGAAGCTTCTCCCGCACATCTTTCGGGATCACAATTTTAAACCTCGCCGAGATCGTTGTCGTAGCCATGTTGCACTCCCTACCAACTAAGTATTGATGAGCGTATCGTCATACTACTTAGCCGTCAACCTACGGCAAGCCAACTAGGCGGATGCGTGGTATTGCCGGTGTATATGAAGCACGGTGAGATCAACAAAGAACTGGATCTCCCCAGCGACTACACCACCGACGTCGAAACCTTCATGCGCTTACTTGGACTGCCGCAGTCAGATGCAAAGATTTCATATCTTGCTTGAAACCGCCAGTACGCTAGTAACGTACGCTCCATGTTCAGTCGCCTCTGAGTCTGTTATGTTTGGCCTGAATACAGGCGCTTCGCGGCGTGCTGTCTTCACGATATCCTTTGCGATTACTCAGCGCTGACGCGAAGTAAGAAGATACGAAATCAAAGATAGGTTGGTGTCTATGACAGCCCTTTCTGCAGACCGTCCGAGTATAGATCCGAAGGAGGATCTATTCGGACATGCGCCCTTCGCTGCAAGTCTTGCCAACAGCATCAGGAATTATCAGAGCAGTGATGGTCTAGTACTTGCCCTTTATGGACCGTGGGGATCAGGAAAATCGACAGTTTTGAGCTATGTGCGCTATTACCTAGAACTGTTAGAGAAAAACGATAGGCCTGTTATCATCTCGTTCAATCCTTGGTGGTTTTCAGGACAGGACAATCTCGCCAGGGCATTTCTTGGCCAGCTACAAGCTGTACTCCCAAACACAAATGAAAAATTCAAACGTCTAAGCAATCTTCTCGGCGAATTTGCTGAGGGAGTAGGAGGCTTAATTGACCTAACGGGCATGACTGGCGGCCTGGGCAGCAAGCTTGGGAAGCTCCTCGGCATAATCGGGAGACAAAAACCTAAAGACGTGCCAGCACTTAAGGCCGAGATTAGTAAGATTCTACTAGATGCTGACAAACGGATCCTGATTCTCATCGACGATATTGACCGTCTAACTCCGGAAGAGACAAGACAACTTTTTACGGTTATCAAGGCTCTGGGTGACTTTCCTAATGTCGTATATCTTCTGGCTTTCGATCGTGAAGTGGCAACTTATGCCATCGAACAACAAGTTGGACTACCCGGTGATCGGTATCTGGAAAAAATAATTCAGGTGCCTTTCGAATTACCTCCGATCGACCAGACGGCATTGCACGCAGCTCTTTTCAAACGATTGGATAAGATACTTGGAGAGACGCCAGAAGGTCTCTTTGACCAGTCATACTGGATAAATGTTTTTCATGACGGCATCGACGCGTTAATCAAACTGCCGCGTGATGTCGTGAGGTTTACAAATACACTATCGGTCACCTATCAGACGATACGTGGCGAGGTAAATCCTGTTGATTTCATTGCATTGGAGGCCCTGCGCGTCTTTCTTCCAGACCTTTACGCCGTGATTCGCACAAATCAAGAGATGTTTGCCGGCCAAAACCATGAGACCCCAAAAACTTTTCATGAGAAATGGGCAAGTGAACTACCAGAAGAGTTGCGTGTCAGCATACAAGCAATGATGGAACGTCTTTTCCCAAAGATCGATGGAACAAGTTATGGTCCTGATTCGCTGGCGCAGTGGCGTAGAAATCTACAGGTCTGTCATCCTGATTTATTCCCACTTTATTTTCGGCTGACGGTTCCTCCTGGTGCCGTTCGTCGGAGCGATTTACGTACTCTTCTGAGTCTGGCAGATACACCAGCGGCGTTAGGGCAAGCGCTGATTGCGGCCACACTAGAAAAGCGTCCAGATGGACTCTCGAAGGCCCGTGCATTGCTGGAACGAATAATGGACCACGTTGAATCTGACATCCCCGTGAAGCATGTCCCCGTATTTATCAGTGTACTTCTGAATATTGGAGATGATCTCGTGCTAGCGAGTGATGAGCAAGGCTTCTTCGATTTTGGTAATGAGTCACGCGTGACGAGGGTTGTATATCACTTACTCAAACGAATCGAGAAACTCCAGCGGCTACCGCTTCTAAAAGCGTCAATAGCCGAAGGCCGTGGGATTGGAGTACAGCGTTACCTGCTTGTTAAACTTTTGGATTACTTCAACAAAGAAGAGGCGGGAGAAACCCAAGCG
This sequence comes from Nitrospira sp., assembly GCA_022226955.1. NCBI lineage: Bacteria > Pseudomonadati > Nitrospirota > Nitrospiria > Nitrospirales > Nitrospiraceae > Nitrospira > Nitrospira sp. The sequence continues at coordinate 2,161,279 of CP092079.1, read as the reverse complement.
CTGATTGAGGGCAGCGCACTCGATGAACTTAAAGCGGCTTGGCTAAATAATCTCCGGACCCGAGTAGGAAGTGGTCATTTATTGACACATAAACAACTTGCGTCATTACTCACAGCTTGGAGCGTCTGGGCTGAACCAGCCGAGGTACGAAGATGGTGTGAAGAGGTGACCACTTCCGACGAGGGTTTGCTCACATTCCTCACAAGGTTCTGCTCATATACCAGATTACAGACAATGGGCGATTCGGCTGTTCGCCTTCAACCTCGCCTGAATCCAAAATGGCTGGAGGAGTACATCGATACCTCTGCCTCTGCACTGCGCTTGGTTTCATTACAAGCAGCAGGAAAAGTTTCCTCATTCGCACAAGAAGCCGTCGTGCAGTTTTTAATAGAGTACGAAATGATCAAAGCGGGGAAGAATCCAGACAGCAGCGATGCTCTTGACGATTAACACTGCTTTCGGAATTTTTCAGCATCCCGCTAATCCGGCACCTGGCCTTCTTGGAAGAGCTGATTCATGAGTGCGTTGCGCATTTCGGGGTCACGGTAGTACTTGACCGCTTTGGAGTAGTTCTCCATCGCGCTCTGGCGCTTGCCGCGGATGGCGTAGAGTTCGGCAATGCCGTGGTAGGCGCGGGGATCTTCTTCGTTGCACTTCAATGCCCGGCTGAAAAGTTCCTGCGCGTCCTGCATGCGCTGCTTGCGAAGCGACAACCAGCCCAGCGCGGAATAGGCGGCGCCGAATTCGGCGTTGGCGCTCAGCGCGTCCCGATAGACCTTCTCCGCCAGATCCAGCCGTCCCCTCGTTTCGTACAATCCGCCCAGCGCGAAATGGACTTCGGCATCGTTCGGGTTGAGCTTCAGCGCCGTTTTGTACGATTGCACCGCCGGCTCCATCTTGCCTTGCTCCGCCAGCGCGCAGGCGAGATTGGCGTGGCCAATGTGATCGTCTGGGCTGAGCTTGATGACTTCGCGATATTGCGGAATGGCCATCTCCAGGCGGCCTTGCTCCTGATAGGCCACGCCGAGATTGGTGCGGGCCGGGGCATACTCGGGCGCGAGGCGCACGGCTTCGCGGTATTCTTTGATCGCCATTTCGAGGTGATTCGCCCGTTCGTGGATCTGCGCGAGAAAGTAATGCGGGTAGGCCGATTCGGGCGCGAGTTTCGCCGCTTCTTTGTACGACTTCATGGATTGCTCCGACTCGCCGGACTGGGCAAGGAACAATCCCATGATCAGGTGGGCGTGGGCATTCTCCTGCTGCTGGCCGACGAACCCTTCCACCCACTGCTTGACCTCGGCGATGTCGTCGGGTTCTTGAAGACAACGCTGATGCGTCTGCCAAGCGTCGGCGAACTGCCCACGCACGAGATGCACGGCATTCAAGGCAAAATGGGGGCGCGGGTCTTTTTCTTTTCCCTCGGGAAGATGGCGGGCCCAGGCGCGAGCAGCCGATTCAGCGGCGTCCCATTGCCCGGCAAGGAGCGCGGTTTCACAAGTTCGTTGGTGGTCGGACATAGGCTAATACGATTTATCTCGTCAAGGTGTCGTCGATGTCGGGCGAGGTGGCCTGGATACGATTTCCAAGCACAGGATACCGCGCCGCCAGTTTCTGTTTCATCAGCCAGGCGATGGTGCGGTAGGACCAATGGCCTTTCACGCCGGACCTGAGCTTGGCGATGTATTCCGCTTCGGCATAATCCATCTTGAAGAGGCAGCGGACTTTGAAGCCGAAGGGAATGGCGTAGAGCGAGCCTTCTGCGCTGGTCTTTTTTAACTGCTCGATGTCGGTGCGCACGGCATCCATGGCCTGCCGGTATTCCGAGTCCAATCCCGCCTGCACAAGCGGCGGCGGCACGTCGTAGCCGTGGATCGTCGTGAAGTTTTGCTGAATCTGCTGGCAGCGCCGATGCCGGTGCATGTCGCGCCAGCCGCCGATATCCATGAGGATGTCGAACGTGAAAGCGTACCCGCTGCGGAACTCCTTGATGAGTTCGTCGTAGGGCCCCCGAGAATTCATGCTCACATCGATCGCGTCCTGCTTCTGCTTCTCGGTCCAGTCGCGGACGACGGCGAGGATCTTCCGATAGGGCGCGTGCGTGACGCGATAGAGCAAGGTCGTGACGATTTCATCGATGGGGTCATGCCCCTCGATCAACTCGACGGGCTCCTGATCGCCCCAGGTCGAAGGCTGATCCAAGCCGGTGCCCTTGAGGGCTTCTTTCGCGTATCGGCCCAGCTCTTGATACACGGAGGCTTGATAGTCGTTCGGTTTGGCATGGCGCGCGAGGGTCGGAGCCAGCGGTTCCATCATCCCCGCCGCCTGGCCACTCAATTCGCCCCAGATGTTCATGGGGGCGCGCTGGCAGGCATCTTTGAGATCGTCGGCGATCAGACGCAACTCCGGCAACTGGGATGAGAGCAGGCGCGTAATTTGTTTTTCCAATGTCCTGATGCTGACGACCTGCCCGACATTGGTCTTCGCGGCCAGCGGCAGGAGATAGCGCGTGACGTCGAATGCCCGCGCGGCGATGGTGCGCTGGTAGTCCGCCGGCTTCATCGATTCAGGGCGCGGGTCTCGCTCTGCGAGAAATTGAGTGAGCTGCGGATGCAGGAGGCGATAGACCTCGGACAGGCTTCGCAAGATGCCTTCGTAGGTGCCTTCGGTCTCGGATCCGCGCAACGAATCCGGGATATACCAGCTGCCGGATGCAAAGTTTTGATAGCGGCTCGATTTCGCCTGCCCATCCCATAGGGGTTCGTCTTCGAGGCGAATCGCGGCAAGTTCGGATATATTTTCGAAACAGACGATGACGTGGCCCAGGTCGGCAATCGACGCATGGCCGTAGTCGAAATAGAATTGGTCCCAGAATTTTTCTGAGGAATGGCCATGCACCCAGCGAATGCTGCTCTCGATGGAATCCGGCGAGCGGCTGTACCGCGCGAGGGCATAGGCGGATTTCTCCGGTGGCATGGGCGCCACGGCGATCACGCGCCGGCTGGATTGATCCTGACTCATCGACCCTCGGACATTATGGTGCCACAGACTTGCGCACAAGGGTGGAACTATACCCCCCGACTGTGTGAGGCGCAAGCGTTGCTCCGTTGACTTGCTGCGGAATGCGCCGTTATAGTCCCGACGTTTTGTTCGTGGAGAAAAGCGAGGATGATCAAGGGTATTAAAGGTGTGAAAGATCTCCTTCCCGAGGAGACTCCGCGCTGGCGTCTAATAGAAGAGAAGGCCAGGCTCTGGGCTTCCACGTTCGGATTTCACGAAATCCGCCTGCCGATCTTTGAGCTCACGACGCTCTTTGCCCGCAGTATCGGAGCCTCAACGGATATTGTCGAAAAAGAAATGTACACGTTTCAGGACCGGGACGGTACGTCGCTGACGCTGCGCCCTGAGGGAACGGCGGGAACGGTCCGGGCCTTCATCGAACACAATCGCGCAGCCGATCCGCTCCCGCAAAAATATTTTTATCTGGGTCCGATGTTTCGCCATGAACGGCCCCAAGCCGGTCGCCTGCGGCAATTTCATCAGTTCGGCGTCGAATCATTCGGCATGGCCGATCCGCGGGCGGATGTGGAGACGATTGCCTTGCTATGGCAGTTACTCTCCGACCTTCAGCTCCCCGCGCTGACGCTGGAAATCAACAATCTTGGGTACACGAGCGACCGGGAAGCCTATCGACCGGTGCTGGTGGCCTATCTGCGCAAGCAGGAAAGCCAGCTCTGCGCGAATTGCCTAAGACGGATCGAGACCAATCCATTACGTGTGCTGGATTGTAAGGTACCGGCCTGTCGAGCCGCTACAGAGGCGGCACCGACACTAGCTGGCTCAATGTCGGGCGAAGCCGCCACTTATTTTGAGAATGTATTGGAAGGCCTTCGCGCCATCGGTATTCCCTACCAGCTGAATCATCGGCTGGTTCGGGGGTTGGATTACTATTGTCTGACGACGTTTGAAGTGACGACGACCAATTTGGGTGCGCAGAACGCGGTGGGCGCCGGTGGCCGCTATGATGGGCTGGTGGAGACCCTGGACGGTCCAAAGACGCCGGCCGTCGGCTTTGCTGTCGGTATTGAACGTATCTCGATGATGCTTCCGGAATCCCTCACTCCGCCTCCAGCCGGAAATAAGACCGTCTATATAGCCGCCTTCGGTGAACGGGCCGCGCTGCAAGGTTTGAAGATCCTTCAAGACCTCCGCCTGGCCGGTATTCGAGCGGTGACGGATTTTCGTTCCGCGACGTTAAAAGCCCATCTCCGTCAAGCTGATCGGTTTGCCTGTCGCTATACTCTCATTCTCGGGGATGATGAACTCGATAAAGGCTCGGCGATCCTCAGAAACATGGAAACAAAAGATCAACAGGATCTTTCTCTTTCGCGTCTTGTAGATTCTATCCTTCCTCACATTCTCGCTTCTTAATTCAGCAGTTTTTGCGGTTGACATTCCCTTTAAAACTTCGTAGTCTTTCATCTCTTGATAATTATTATAAGTTATTGATTATTTAATATAAATACCTGTGAATTACCTATGAATTCAAAGAAGCTCGGACTGCTTCTTTCAGTCCCTCCAACACATAAAAGCGTTGAGACAGTGTATCGTCTTTCACGAGCGGCTTTGCAGCGCAATACCGAGGTGTATTTGTACCTCATCGACGAAGGGGTAAAGAATATTTCCGACGCTCGGTATGAGCAACTGGCAACAGATGGCGTGAAGCTCTTTGCCTGCGCGTATGGATGCCAACAGCATCATGTAGCGACTGACGGAATCCACTCAAAGATCTCGTTATGCGGACTCGTCGTCTTATCCGGGATCATCGACGCCTGCGATCAATTTCTTGCGTTTACATAAAGAGAAAGTGCCTGACTGACGATGGCGAAGAAAATAGCCGTGGTGATTCGCGAAGATCCCCGTAAAACCCATCGTCCGGTGGAAGCCTTGCGTATTGCACTTGGGCTGGTGGCCGGCACTCATGAGACAACGGTTGTGTTATTGAATGAAGCAGCGCGGTTGCTGGCTGAAGATCTCGATGATGTCATCGATATGGACATTCTTGAAAAGTATCTTCCTTCCATCGAACATCTTGAGATTCCTTTTATCTTACAATCGGATGCCGATCGATCTTTAGTCCAGCCACAATTCGCAGTTCAGTATCAAAACTCTGAATACATTCGTCGATTTTTGACGGAAGTCGATCGGACGCTCGTATTTTGATCTTCATCAGAAAGTAATAATGATGGCAGCTTCTTTATATCTGCTTCGTGAGCCTCTTGAAGGGATTGAATCGAGTCTCTTTGCTCCGTTGGATGCTGAATCGGCGTTTCTTATTGAAGGAGGGTTGCCTTCCTCTTCGAAGAGTTTTGCTGAAATTGTCCAAAAGAGTGATAGGAAGGAAGTATCTTCTCAGAGCAGCGTGACGGAAGCTGAATTATTGGAATTGGTGTTTGCTCATGGAAAGGTTATTGTGCTCTGACTTCTTTATATCTTTACTAAGATAAGAAACTCGTAGCAGTAGTAGGAATAGTAGTAGTGAGAAGAATAGCGGGAATAACTCGCACTCCATTGGAAAAATAAAGAAATTCAGTCAAATTCCTATCTGATGACTTTGTGGATTTCATCTGCACAGATCACCGGTATTGGGTGGGATAGAGTGTGTGCGGCAGTGGATAGAAAAAATCCGACTCGACAATATACGCGGGTACATGGTAATCAGCGATTCCTTTCAGGCGGTATTTTACTCAGAATTATGAAGAGAGGCTGTTTGTTGTCCACAGATGTGTATAACCCTGTGTATAGGAATATTAGAGGGTTATGAGTATCGACACAGTATGGCAAGAGGCCCTTCACTTCATTCAAGGGAAGGTGCCGAAGCAGGTGTACGATACCTGGTTCACTCCCGTGCGCCTGGATCGGATTGAAGATTCGACGGCCCATATCGGTGTTCCGAATAAGTTCTTTGGCGATTGGTTGGGAACTCACTATGGTCCGCTTCTGGCTGAAGCGGTCTCGACGGCTCGCGGTGGGGGAGGTGTCTCAATCTCTTTCCTAGTCGATCAGAAATCGGCCAAGCCGCAAGATCACGTTGCTGCGACGACTGCTGCCAAGACTGTCGCGCAGCCTAAGTCTCGGCGAGGGATTCAACTCAATCCCAAGTATATTTTTAAGAATTTTGTCGTCGGGGCCGGGAACCAGTTTGCCCATGCCGCTTGCATGGCGGTTGCCGAACAGCCGGGGAAGGCGTACAACCCCCTCTTTATTTACGGAGGCGTGGGCCTTGGAAAAACGCACTTATTGAACGCGATCGGCAATCATGTGGCCGAACGGACCGATCTCCGGATCGCGTATCTGACCACTGAACAGTTCACCAATGAAGTCATTAATTCGATTCGCTACGATAAGATGGTGGATCTCAGGAAGCGCTATCGGCATATCGATATGTTAATGATCGACGACATTCAGTTTTTGGCCGGCAAGGAGCGGACGCAGGAAGAGTTCTTTCACACGTTCAATGCGTTGTACGAAGGGCATAAGCAAATCGTGCTCTCCAGCGACCGGTTTCCGAAAGAGATGCCGGACATAGAAGAGCGGCTTCGGTCCCGTTTCGAATGGGGACTCATCGCCGACTTGCAGCCGCCCGATGTCGAAACCAGGATCGCGATCTTGCGGAAGAAATCGGAAGACGAAGGGGTCCAGCTTCCCGAGGACGTCATCCAGTATCTTTCGACGACCCTGAAGAGCAATATCCGGGAACTCGAAGGCAGCCTGGTGCGCTTGGGTGCCTATGCGTCGTTGACCGGGCAGAAGATCACCCTCGAAATGGCGAAGACGGTATTGCGCGATCTGATCGGGGACAAGAGGAAGATCGTGGCGATGGAAGATATTCAGGATGTGGTCTGCACCCAGTTCCATGTGAAGATCAACGAGTTGAAGTCCCGCCGGCGGAGCAAGACGCTGGTCCATCCCCGGCAGATTGCGATGTATCTCTGCCGCGAGCTGACCGATGCGTCCTATCCGGAGATCGGCCGCCATTTCGGCGGCAAGGACCATACGACGATCATCCACGCCTGCCGTCAGATTGCCAAGGCGAAGGACGCGGATCCGGCCATGCAATCGACGCTGGAAAAATTGAAAGAGCAGATCCTCCGGGGGTGAGCGATCGCGGGAGGGAGAAGACGTTATGAAGGTACGCATCGGGCGCGATGAATTGTTGACGGGGCTCCAGCGTGTGCAGGGCGTGGTGGAGAAACGGAATACCATGCCGATTCTCTCCAACATTCTGCTAGAAGCCAAGCAGGACGGCGTGGAGATCGTCGCCACGGATTTGGAAATCGGCATGCGCGGCCTTTACAAGGCCACGGTGGTGCAACCGGGGGGCGTGACGGTCTCGGCGCGCAAGTTGTACGAGATCATCAAGGAGCTGAAGACCGGCGAGATCGAATTGACGTCGGGCGACAATAATTGGACGACGATTCAGGCCGGCAAAAGCCAGTTCAAAATCGTGGGCCTTCCCAGTTCCGAGTATCCGGCTCTGCCAGTGATCGATCGCGAAGGCTTGATTCCCCTCTCCGGCTCCGGCCTGTTGGAATTGATCCGAAAGACGCTGTTTGCCGCGGGGGACAACGATGCGCGCTATATCCTGAACGGCCTGCTCGTGACCCTGGTCGTTACGGACAAGAAGACCTCGCTTCGGCTTGTGGGCACCGACGGCCATCGCCTGGCCGTGACCGAACAGGAAGTGGGCAAAGCCGGCAAGAGCGGCCCGCAGGAAATCAAAGCCATTGTTCCAAAGAAAGCCGCGCAGGAAATGCGGCGCCTTCTCGAAGAGGGCGGCGAAAGCGAACCCTTGATCGGATTTACCAAGAACCTCATGATCTTCCGGAAAAGCGGCCTGCTCATGACCTCGCGCCTGATGGAAGGGAACTATCCCAACTATCAGCAGGTCATTCCAAAGGACGGTGGCAAGAAGATCAGCGTGAACCGGATCGAGTTGGAAAGTGCGTTGCGGCGGGTGTCGGTTCTGTCGAAAGACAAGGCGAACGCCGTGAAGCTCTCCTTTGGGCCGGGTCACATGGTCCTGTTTTCCAGCAACCCGGATTATGGGGAAGCAACCGAGGAGCTGGCGGCGGCCTACGATGGCGAGGCGCTGCAGACCGGATTCAACGCGCGGTATCTCCTGGATGCCTTCAGTGTCATGGATGGCGAAACCATCTCGTTGCAGATGGAGACGCCGCTCAGTCCCTGCTTGATTCAAGAGGCCGAGAATCCCGGATTCAAGTGCGTTGTGATGCCGATTAAGATCTAGACGGATTGCACCTGCTCACCAGCGTCGTTCTCGGTCTTGCTGGCTGAACGGGTCGATCGTCCGCGAGAAAACCAGACCGGAGACTAGGAGACGGATGGCCACGAACGAGTCGATTGCAAAGCCCAAGTCGGACAGTTACAACGCCGACCAGATTAAGGTCCTCGAAGGTCTCGATGCCGTGCGGAAGCGCCCGGCGATGTATATCGGCAGCACCGGCGTCGATGGCCTGCACCATCTCGTCTATGAAGTCGTCGACAACAGCGTCGACGAACACATGGCGGGATTCGGCGAAACCATCGAGGTGACGATCCACGTTGACGGAAGTGTCACCGTCGTCGACAACGGCCGTGGCATTCCGACCGGCATGCATTCGACGCAAAAGAAATCCGCGGCCGAAGTGGCGCTGACCGTCTTGCACGCCGGTGGAAAGTTCGAGCAAGGCGCCTATACTGTCTCGGGCGGTCTGCACGGCGTCGGCATTTCCGTCGTCAACGCGCTCTCCGAATGGCTGGAGCTGGAAATCTGGCAAGACGGCCAGGTGTTTACGCAACGGTATCAGCGTGGCAAACCGGACGCTCCATTGCAAATTACCGGGAAGACCAAGCGGCGCGGCACCCAAGTCACGTTCAAGCCGGACAGCCAGATTTTTGAGACACTCGAATTCAGTTTCGACGTCCTGGCGCAGCGCCTGCGCGAGCTGGCCTTTTTGAACAAAGGCCTGGAAATCGCCCTGAAGGATGAGCGCAAAGAAAAAGAGCAGATCTTCAAATACAAGGGCGGCATCGTCTCGTTCGTCGAACATCTCAACGAAGCCAAGACGCCGATCCATAAGCCGATTTATGTGCAGGTGGAAAAGCCGGACATGATCCTCGAGCTGGCGCTGCAATACAACGACAGCTACGCGGAGAATCTGTTTTCCTTCGCCAACAACATCAATACCAAAGAAGGCGGCACGCATCTCGTCGGGTTCAAAGCGGCGCTGACGCGCACGATCAACAGCTACGCCAACGCCAACGACATGCTGAAGAAGGAAACGGAATCGCTCAGCGGCGACGATGTGCGCGAGGGGCTGACGGCGGTGGTCAGCGTGAAAGTGCGCAACCCTCAATTCGAGGGCCAGACCAAGGCGAAGCTCGGCAACAGCGAAGTGAAGGGCATCGTCGAAGCGGCGGTCAATGAAGCGCTCGGCACCTATTTCGAAGAGAATCCTCCGGTCGCCAAGAAGATCATCGGCAAGGCCATCGATGCCGCCAGGGCGCGCGAAGCCGCCCGGAAGGCCAAGGAACTGATTCGCCGGAAAAGCGCGCTCGATGGCGGCTCGCTGCCCGGCAAGTTGGCGGACTGCGCCGAGAAAGATCCGGCGCTGAGCGAGCTCTATATCGTCGAGGGCGATTCAGCCGGCGGCTCCGCCAAACAGGGCCGCGACCGGAAGTATCAGGCCATCCTCCCGCTCAAGGGCAAAATTCTCAATGTGGAAAAAGCCCGGTTCGACAAGATGCTCTCCAGCGACGAAATCCGCACGTTGATTATGGCGCTCGGGACCGGCATCGGCCGCCGCCGGGAAGAAGGCGACAAGCCCGAGAAAGACGCGTTCGACATCGCCAAGGCGCGCTATCACAAGATCATTCTCATGACCGACGCCGACGTCGACGGGAGTCACATCCGGACCCTGCTGCTGACGTTCTTCTTCCGCCAGATGCCAGAGCTACTGGAGCGCGGATACATCTATATCGCCCAGCCGCCGCTCTTCAAAGTGAAGAAGGGCAAGTCGGAAAAGTATCTGAAGGACGAAGGGCTGTTGAACGAGCACCTGGCCGATCTCGCCGTCGAGGAGGTCGAGGTCTATGTGGAGAACACTCAGGGGTACATCACGAGCCGCCGGCTCCTGCCGGTGCTGAAAAAGCTGGTCGCGTTTGAAACGTTTCTGTCGCGTTTGAATAAGAAGCACCATGAAGCCAATATTCTTCGAGCGTTTGTGGATGAACCGGGGTTGAACCGCGACTTGCTCAAAGATCGGGCGGCGCTCCAGACGGTTGTGGCCAATGCCAAGCGGGTGTTGGAGGCGATCTATCCCAAGGCGACCGCGGAGCTGACCATCGTCGAGGATGAAGAGCATCAATCCAACAAAGTGATCTGCAGAATTACAAGCAACGGCATTGTGCTCAGCATGAATCTGACGCACGAAGTGGTCGGGTCGGCCGATTTTCGCGAGCTCCAGAAACTGGCCCCCTCCACCATCGGGTTGGGGCGCGCGCCCTACAAACTGAAAGCGAAGGGCCAGGAGCAACAATTCTCCGGCACGGCCGACCTGGTGAAGACGATTGTCGAGATCGGCAAGCAGGGATTGGGCATCCAACGGTATAAGGGATTGGGAGAAATGAACCCGGCGCAGTTGTGGGAGACCACGATGAATCCCGAAACCAGGACCTTGCTCAAGGTGAAGTTGGAAGACGTGCCCGGCGTGGACGAGATCTTTACGGTCTTGATGGGCGATGAAGTCGAGCCCCGGCGCAATTTCATTCAAGCGCATGCGCTCGAAGTGAGAAATTTGGACGTCTAGCAATTTGGTGGATATTTTCAGCATCCGTGGAGAATTAGATGCCTCCTGATGAACGCTTAGGCTATATCGCTATTGAAGATGAAATGAAGTCGTCGTATCTCGATTACGCCATGAGCGTCATCGTGGGACGGGCGCTTCCAGATGTGCGCGACGGGTTGAAGCCGGTTCATCGCCGCATTCTCTTCGGCATGAACGAGATGGGCCTGGCCCATAACCGCGCCTATCGCAAGTCGGCCAAGATCGTCGGTGAGATCATGGGTAACTATCATCCCCATGGCGACTCGGCGATCTACGATACGCTGGTGCGCATGGCGCAGGATTTCAACATGCGCTATCCGCTGGTGGACGGCCAGGGAAACTACGGGTCGATGGACGGCGATTCCGCCGCCGCCATGCGGTACACCGAAGCGCGCATGACGAAGCTGGCCGAAGAGCTGCTCGCCGATATCGATAAAGAGACCGTCGATTTCGGTCCCAACTACGACGAATCCTTGCAAGAGCCGCTCGTCTTGCCCACGCGAGTCCCGAATCTGCTGATTAACGGCGCCGGCGGCATCGCGGTCGGTTACGCGACGAACATTCCCACGCATAATCTGGGCGAAGTGATCGACGGGCTCTTGCTCCTGATCGAGAATCCCGACGCGACCATCGCCCAGCTGATGAAAAAGATTCCCGGCCCCGACTTCCCCACCGCGGGATTCATCTATGGGATGAGCGGGATCAAGGACGCCTACGAGACCGGCCGCGGGCTGCTGAAAGTGCGCGCCAAGGTCAACGTGGAGTCGGATGAGCGGACCGACCGCGAGCGGTTGATCGTCACCGAGGTGCCGTATCAGGTCAACAAGGCCAAGCTCATCGAGAAGATTGCCGACCTGGTGCAGGAAGAACGGATCAAGGGTATTGCCGACCTGCGGGACGAATCGTCGGATCGCGAAGGTGTCCGCATCGTCATCGAACTCAAGCGGGGTGAAATTCCGCTGATCGTGCTGAACAATTTGTTCAAGCACACGCAGCTGGAAACGACCTTTGGCGTGATCATGCTCGCGCTGGTCAACAACCGTCCGGAGGTCTTGAACCTCAAGCAGATCCTGTCGCACTTCCTCGATCACCGGCGTGAAGTGATTGTGCGCCGGACGGCGTTTGAACTGCGGAAGGCCGAGGAGCGCGCGCATATTCTCGAAGGGTTGAAGATCGCCCTCGATAATTTGGATGCGGTCATTGCGCTGATCCGCCGGGCCCAGTCGCCCGACGAAGCCCGCGCGGGACTGATGAGCCAGTTTGGGTTGAGCGAGATCCAGGCCTCCGCCATTCTGGAGATGCGGTTGCAGCGCCTCACGCAGCTGGAGCGCCAGAAGCTGATCGAAGAATACAAAGAGGTGCTGAAGCAAATCGAGTATCTGAAGTCCATCCTGGCGAGCCCGGCCTTGGTGCGCCAGATCATTCAGGACGAGCTCGCTGAAATCCGCACGGCCTACAAAGACGAACGGCGGACGCAGATCGTCAAAGAGGAAGCGGAGATCAATCTGGAAGATCTCATTGCCGAAGAAGAAGTGGTTGTCACCATTTCCCACACCGGCTATATCAAGCGGAACGCCGTCTCGCTCTATCGCGCTCAGCGCCGGGGCGGCAAAGGCAAGATCGGGATGGGGATCAAAGACGAGGATTTCGTCGAGACGCTGTTCACCGCGTCAACGCACGACTCCCTACTCTTCTTCACCGATGCCGGAAAAGTCTTCTGGCTCAAGGTGCATGAGATCCCTGAAGCCAGCCGCAGCGCGAAGGGCAAGGCGCTGGTGAATCTGCTGGCGTTGTCCAAAGATGAAAAGGTCACGGCGACGATGCCGGTGAAAGAATATCGCGATGATCGGTTCGTCGTCATGGCGACGAAACAGGGCGTCATTAAAAAGACGGAACTCTCGGCCTACAGCAAACCGCGCCAGGGCGGCATTATTGCGCTCTCGCTGGATCAGGGGGACAAGCTCATCGCCGTGCATGTGACGGATGGGTCGCGGGAAATGCTGCTGGGGACGAAGCAGGGCATCACGATCCGTTTTAAAGAGGACGATGTCCGATCGATGGGACGGACGGCCCATGGCGTAAAAGGTATTACACTCGAAGCCGGCGATGAGGTGATCGGCATGGAAACGATCACGCCCGATTCGACCACGGCGATTCTGACGGTCACGGAAGGCGGGTACGGCAAGCGGACGCCGGTCAACGATTACCGCGTCCAGGGCCGCGGCGGAAAAGGCATCATCAGCGTCAAGACCACTGAGCGGAATGGCTTGGCCGTCGGCTTCCTGCAAGTGCGCGAAGGCGACGAAATCATGTTGATGGCCGCGAAGGGCAAGTTGCTGCGCTGCAAAGTCGACGATATTCGCGAAGTCGGCCGGAACACGCAGGGCGTGCGGGTGCTCGACCTGGACGGCGACGACGATCGCGTGGTGGGCGTCGCCCGATTGGCCGAAGTGGTTGAGGAGACTCCCGAGGACCAGTCGGAGGCTTAGCCCAGCGAGCCTGTCTCGCCGCACAAGACGTTCATGCAGGAGCAGGCACCTTCCCCAACGTCCCCCGCCGGTCCCAAGGCCAAGAAGCCGCTGGATACGGTCGTCAAGTTAGCGCTCATGATCTTTGTCGGATCGTTTGCGCTGATTTGGGGCGGAATGTATCTCAGCCGCCCCGACCGGTCGATTCCCCCCTATAGTGTCGGGTCGCAAAACGGCTATCTCGTCGCGACGCATGTGCCTCCGGGGACCACGGATCATCGGATCGAAACCTTGTTGAACCGGTTCCGAAAGGTCGGGCACCAGACACACGATTTTGGCCTCATGAAAATCCGTCCCACCACTCCGGACGATGCGGGCGGCCGGTATCGCCGCATGCTTATTTATGTGTTCGACGATGATGGGTGGACCGATCCAGAAATGCTTGCGAAATACGTGGCCGGGGATCCGACGGTCGTCAAAGAGTTTGACCGGTCGGTTCGAGGATATTATCGCCTTCAGGATGAGGAAGAGGAAGGCGCGATCGGCCCCCTGCCCAAGGCCGGCGAGCTTTCGGCCGCGACGCGCGTGCTATTTAAGGGGCTGGTGACAGATGCTCTTCCGGCGGAATCTGAATCGGAGAAGGATAATTCGATATCACCTCTGTGAAGCGCCGGCGGATGTTCGGGTCGTGAATGGCAGTGACATATGCGGCAAGCTCGGCCAGTTCTTTCTCGGACGCCGCGTGGTTCAGAAGGATTGGAGCTGCCGGAGCAGGCTCCGGTTTTTGTGAAGGGATTTCGCCCACACGCAGGACGATGTCCGTCAGCAGTTCCGATCCGGCCTCGGCATTGATTTTCGCCAGAAGTGCCGGTTTCAGAAACGTCAACTGCTGGAGCCAGACGGAATTTTCGACGAGTAGATAGAGTTTGTGGAAACGGATCTGGGCTGGCCAGGTATGCGAACCGATCGGTTCGCCGACGAGGGACGGCCATTGTTGCTGGATGCGCAACTCGACGAGCCTGGTTTCCAAACCGAGTTGTTTGGCCAGGCCGGAGAGGATTGTGCCGAATGAGACGAACGGACCGGAGCCGACCATAGGTCATCTTAGGCTTGGAGTATGAAGAGGGTCAAGGCGCTGACCCAGCGAGAGCGATATGGCGAAAGAAAAAGACGATCAATATAAAGCCGTCGTCACGAACCGGAAGGCCTACCACGATTACTTTATTGAAGAGAAGTTTGAGGTCGGGATTGTGCTGCTGGGCACCGAGGTCAAGTCTCTTCGTGAGGGACGGGTGAATCTGTTGGACAGTTATGCGTCGGTGCGCGACGGAGAAGTCTTCCTGCACCATTGCCATATCAGCCCCTATAGCCACGGCAACATGATGAATCACGATCCGATGCGGGTGCGAAAGCTGCTGCTGCACAAGAAAGAGATCGACAAGTTGCTCGGCAAGACGCAGCTGAAAGGATTGACGCTCATTCCCCTCCGCTTGTATTTCAACGAGCGCGGTCGCGCAAAGGTAGAGCTCGGATTGGCGAAAGGCAAAAAGCTCTATGATCGGCGAGAAACCATTAAGGCGCGTGAAGCCGGACGCGAAGTCGAGCGGGCCATCAAAGACAGGAAGTAGAACCGCTGGCCTGCTCGCACGTTCGTTCGGTCACCCGACCCCTCTGTTTCCTCTTCCTCGCTCGCGCGGGTTTTTTCTTGTAAGGCGACAATTTAGCTCGAAGAACTCGGTGGGCAACGGAGGGCGCTATTTTATGACTTGACTTTAGTTCTAGCTAGAACTATCTTTCTGGGGCGATAGGGCAACGAACTCACCATGGAGAGGGGTGCGATATGAAGGCATTTTTTCAAACAGATGATGGCTGGGCTGGACTGATCTTGCGGCTGACGCTAGGACTAGTGATGTTTCCGCATGGCGCGCAAAAGCTTCTGGGATTATTCGGGGGGTTCGGCTTCGACGGCACGATGGGGTTCTTCACCCAGAAGCTGGGGCTGCCCTGGATCATCGCGTTCCTGGTTATCATCGGGGAGTTTTTTGGGAGCCTTGGACTGATCAGTGGATTTCTGACGAGGTTCAGCGCCGGGTCTTTGATCGTGATCATGCTTGGGGCCATCACGATGGCGCACCTCCCCTATGGATTTTTCATGAACTGGATGGGCCAGCAACAGGGTGAGGGTTATGAGTATCATCTGCTGGTGATTGGAATCGCGGCGGCCCTGCTGGTGACAGGGGGCGGCAAGGGATCGATTGATGGCAAGTTGGCGGAGCGGTTCTGACACGCAGATGAAAGGAGCGCGCGCGATGTTTGTTGTATTGGGTGCCACAGGCCATACAGGGTCGGTTGTTGCGGAGACGTTACTGGCGCGCCGCCAGCCGGTGCGTGTCGTGGTGCGCTCAGCGGACAAAGGCGCTGCCTGGAAAGCGAAGGGCGCGGAGGTGGCCGTTGCGTCGCTGGAGGATGTTCCCGCAATGACCCAAGCCCTGACCGGTGCAACTGGCGTCTATCTGCTGGTGCCGCCGAACTATGGCGCGACGGCCTGGCTGGCGGAGCAGCGGCAACGGATGGATCAGGCCGCGCAAGCGGTGAAAGCCAGCGGGGTTTCTCATGTGGTATTCCTCTCATCTGTCGGCGGCCACATTGCCGAGGGCACCGGGCCGATCCGAGCCGCTCGCTATGGAGAGCAGGTGCTGGGGGCGGTCGCCAAGAATCTCACGATCCTGCGCCCGTCCTCTTTCATGGAAAATTGGGCGCCGGGAATCGGCATGGCGAAGAGTCAGGGTCTGTTGCCGACATTCCTCGAGCCGGCGGCCAAGATTCCGATGGTCTCGACCAGCGACATCGGTCGTGTAGGGGCCGAACGGTTGATCGCAGGCGGGAAAGGCCGGCAGGTCGTCGAGCTCTCGGGACCTGAAGAATACAGCCCGGCAGAGGCAGCTGCAGCCCTGAGCCAGATTCTGGGGAAGCCAGTGTCCGCGCAGTTCGCGCCGCTCAGTGCGGTGGTGCCGACGTTCACGTCGTATGGCTTCTCGACGGAGGCAGCCACCTTATTCGAAGAGATGTATGCGGCGTTCGCCAAGAAGACGATTGCATATGAATATCCCGAGCAGCTCCTGCGGGGCACGGTGACGCTTGCCGATGCATTGCGAGGGATGGCGTAAGGGCTCACGAAGGGAGGGCATGATGGCAACAGAAACGACAACCGCAAAAGCCGTTCTCGGGGTCTATCAGCCGGGTTCCGCTCATATGGTCGGCGACGGGTTTCCCGTCAGGAATCTGTTTCCGAGCAACGATCTCGACCGAGTCGTGGATCCGTTTCTCATGCTCGACTATGCGGGACCGCAGTATTTCCAGCCGACCGACCATCCGCGCGGTGTCGGAGAGCATCCGCACCGGGGGTTTGAAACAGTGACGATCGTGTATGGCGGCGTGCTGGCGCATCGCGACTCGACCGGCAGCGGCGGCGTCATCGGTCCCGGCGATGTGCAATGGATGACGGCGGCGTCCGGCATCGTCCATGAGGAGTTTCACGAAAAGGAGTTTGCGAAGAAAGGCGGCACGCTCCACGCCATTCAGTTGTGGGTGAACTTGCCGCGCGCGTCGAAAATGTCGGCGCCCGGGTATCAGACGATTTTGAAGGCCGACATTCCGACCGTCGATCTGGATGGCCGTGGAACGTTGCGAGTGATTGCCGGATCGTATCTCGGGAACAACGGCCCGGCGCACACGTTTTCCCCGGTTCAATTGTACGACGTTCAGTTGAAGGCAGGCGGCCGAGTGGAATTGACCGTGCCGGAAGGCGACACGAGCTCGATCTTTGTTTTGCAGGGCCGCGCCTCAGTGAATGGATCTCGCGAGGCAGGCGAAGCCGAACTCATCGTCTGCGAACGGGGCGGCTCGCAAGTCATGATCGAAGCGCAGGAAGACAGTCGGCTGCTGGTCATGAGCGGCACGCCGCTCAATGAACCGATCGCCCGGTATGGGCCCTTCGTGATGAATACGAAGGCTGAGCTAGTTCAGGCGGTGCAGGATTATCAGGCTGGGAAGATGGGGCACTTATCGTGATCGAGCCGACGCTCAAGATCGAGGTCTATTCCGACGTGGTCTGCCCTTGGTGTTATGTCGGGAAGCGGCGGCTGGAGCGCGCGTTGGATCGATTGAAAGACCGGCTGACGACGCAGGTCGTCTGGAAACCGTTTCAATTGAACCCGACGATGCCAAGCGCCGGGATGGATCGGAGGGCTTATCTCGAAGCTAAATTCGGGAGCCTGGATTCATTCCGGCAATTGGAGGAGCAGGTGCAGGCGGCTGGTGCATCGACAGGGATTACGTTTGCCTTCGACAAGATCGCCCGGGCTCCGAATACGTTCGCGGCGCATCGGCTGATATGGTTTGCGGGAAGGAACGGGTGCCAGAATGCGGTAGTCGATTCGCTCTTCCGCGGCTATTTCGAGGAAGGCGCGGATATCGGAATGATCCCCGTGCTTGCGCAGTTGGCAGGGCGGGCAGGATTGCCGGATGCGGAACGGTTTCTCCAGAGCGATGCCGGCGTGCCGGAGGTGAACGCCGAAGCGGCCGCCGGGCATGCGCAGAACATCCGCAGCGTGCCCTATTTCCTGATCGGCGGGGCCCGCGCGATCTCCGGCGCGCAACCGGTCGAGACGTTCGTGCAGGTCCTCACAGGGGCGGCGGCGGATCGTCCGGAGCGAAAGGCAGGTGTGTGATGGCCGTGCAAGTCTATGGGTGCAACCATATCGTGATCGAAGTCACCGACGCCAAGAAGGCGGTGAAGTTCTACGCGGATGTGTTCGGCCTCAAGATGCTTAAGGGCGGCGAAGGGGCTGCCTGGTGCCAGCTCGGCGAACATCAGTTCCTGGCGATCTTCGAGGTGGACACCCTGCAGCCGGACCGCATGAAACATTTCGGCCTGATGGTTCGCGACGCCAAGCAGATCGAAGAAGTCAGGCAGAAGTTGACGAAGAAGTACAAGCTGAAGATGCAGCCGGGATTCCGCTGCGATTTTCGCGATCCCTGGGGCAATCGCATTCAAGTCGGCGACCTGAGCGATGAGTCGCTCGTGTGGTTGCTTCCCTATCGAGAGGTTCAGAAGACGGGAATTACATTCGCGACACCTTCACCTGTTCGGCGAAGACAAAGAAAGGAACGACAGGATGCCTAATTTAGAAACGGTGCGGGCGCTGGCGAAAGATCTCACGAAGACCTATCCTCGCAGCCCGCGAGAGACATTGGGGGGATATGTCATCGGCGCGCGTTGCGCGGACAAGTGCCGGGCGTTTCTTCTGGGTATCAATGGGGACTACAATTACTGGCCCTGCTCGTTAGCCGGCATGTTGTTCTCGTTCACCGGCATCACGCCGGAGCAATTCAAGGACATCGTGGCTACCGGGGCGAACGATGAGGATCTGGCTGCCTGGCTCAAGGCTCATAGCAAGGTGCAGGACCGGCAGGCGATCATTCAGTGGAACAACCAGATGCGGGACCTGCGTCTTTCGGAGATGTCGACGCAGGTACAAGCGTATATGG
Organism: Nitrospira sp.; assembly: GCA_022226955.1. Classification (NCBI taxonomy): domain Bacteria; kingdom Pseudomonadati; phylum Nitrospirota; class Nitrospiria; order Nitrospirales; family Nitrospiraceae; genus Nitrospira; species Nitrospira sp. The sequence goes on along the minus strand of CP092079.1, from coordinate 2,142,375 downwards.
AAGACTACATCGCGCAGTATGTGCCGAAGCATCGCCCCGTCTACGCGTATTTCGATGTGTACGATCTCGAAGAGAAGCGCTTTTGAGAGACAGATGCGCGGCGGATGCCCCGTCATGTAGGAGATGATCGATGAGACTCGATGGAAAAGTGGTCCTGATCGCAGGGGGATCTGGGGCGCTGGGACAGAGCGTCGTTCCAGCCTGTATCCAGGCGGGCGCGCAAGTCGTCACGGCGGATCGCAACCCACCCTCTGACGTGGTTGGGTGGACAGCGATGAAGGCCGATGTGACGGATGAAACGGATGTCCGGCGCCTGGTCGGCGACGTGGTCCGCGCGCATGGCCGTCTCGATGTGTTGATCAATTTGGTCGGCGGCTTTTCGATGGGCCGGTTGGAGGAGACGGATGCGGTCTTGTGGCAACGGATGTTGACCATGAACGTGACCGCGGCGTTTCTCCTCTCGAAGTCCGTGGTGCCGTCCATGGTTGAGCAAGGGGCCGGCCGCATCCTTCATGTGGCGGCCTGGGCGGCGGTCGAACCGTTTCCTGGCGCGGCGGCCTATCTTGTCGCCAAGTCGAGCCTGCTGGCCTTGATTCGCGTGGTGGCGCTTGAGATGAAAGGTTCAGGGGTGACAGTCAACGGGGTTCTGCCGACGACTATCGATACTCCGGCGAATCGTCTGAGCATGCCCGAGGTGGATCCCTCCACCTGGACGAAACCGGAATCCATTGCAAAGACATTGGTCTTTCTCGCCTCGGATGAGGCCGGCGAGATCAATGGAGCAGCCATCCCAATCGGGACTCATGGCGGGGTCAAGGCCGCAGGGAAAGCATAGGGTGGGAGGTCACGTCATGCAAGAGTATACGAAAGAGTATCTAAATCAGTTTTCCCAGGCGTTGTTGCGCCTGCATAAGGCCTTGTTAGACGGTGAGCGGGTGACGTATGAGCGGGTGTATGGACGGATCCCGACCAATGGCGCGTTTCTTCAGCTGGTGTTGGGAGATGCGTGGTTTGCCTGGCTGCGGCCCCTGTCCCAATCGATGGCCAAGCTCGATGAACTGGACGCAAATAAAGAAGCGTTTGATCAGGCGGCGGTCCGCGCTCAGGTCGAGTCTGTCCGGACGCTCCTGACACCGTCGGAATCCGGGGACGGCTTCGGCCGGCACTATTACGATGCGTTGCAACGAGACCCGGATGTGGGATTGGCCCATGCGGCCGTCCGGACGCTCCTCAAGGCGACAGCTCCGAACAAGCCCTGAATGGATTGTTGACGGGCGGTGCGATGTGGGACAACCGGACAACGGCAATCGTCCGAAGGAGTATGACATGAAAGCGCACTATCTCGGCCATGTGGTGTTTTATGTGAAGGATCTGCAGCGGTCGCTCGCGTTTTACCGGGATCTGCTGGGCTTCCAGGAAGTGGGAAAAATTTTCAACGGCGCGGCCGCGGCGCTCACGTCCGGCCGCACGCATCACGAGTTGTTGCTGATTCAAGTGGGCGACGCGCCAGGGCCTCTGCAAGGCCGGCGGCGCGGACTGTATCACATCGGCATCAAAGTCGGCGACAGTCTCGATGAACTGCGCGCTGCGAAGCGTGAGCTGGAGCAGGCCGGTGTGACGATCGACGGCATGAGCGATCACACCGTGAGCCAAAGTCTGTATCTCCAGGATCCCGACGGCAATGAAGTCGAAGTGTATGTCGATGCGGCGGCGTCGGTGTGGCAGAACGATCCGGCGGCCGTAGTGTCGCCGATTAAGCCGTTGCATCTCTAAGAAAATCTCAGACGCTGTGGAAAGGCCGATCATGAACAAGGCTCTGGTATGTATGGGTATTGCGGCATTCGCGATCCTCGCCCCGTGGCTGCTTGGGGTGAATAGCCCCGTCGCGCATGCGGCAGCGGGAGACGTTGGAAAGGGCAAGGCGGTCTACGAGAAAAACTGCGTGCTCTGTCATGGTCCGCAAGGCCGTGGAGACGGTCCTGTCGGAAAGACGGTCATTCCTCCCGCCGCCGATTTCACGAGTGCGGCGAGCAAGAAGAAATCCGATGCCGAATTGCTGGCCACGATCGAGAATGGCCGGCCGTCGACGGCCATGGTGGCCTGGAAAGGCCAACTGTCGAAGGAGGAAATTCAGGATGTCCTGGCCTATGTAAATAGGCTACGGCAGTAATTCACGGCAGCAGGGGCATTGTTCACGTCACACGTTAACCAAAAGGAGAGCTCATGGAGAAGCCAGTCATCGCAGCGAAGCAACCCGCGGTCTTGTCGTTAGAGCCGGGCACCTATTATTGGTGCCGGTGCGGCCGTTCGAAGAATCAACCGTTCTGCGATGGGTCGCACAAGGGCACCGAGTTCACACCCATGGAATTCACGACGACCGAGAAGAAAACGGTGGCGTTGTGCCAGTGCAAGCAGACGAAGAACCCGCCGTTTTGCGACGGATCGCACAAGGCACTGTAAGCCGCGCGCTATTCGGGCTGTCGTTTCCAGCGGTTGTGCAGCCAGAGCCAGCTTTCGGGGTGGCGGCGGATGACCTGTTCGAATTGCGTGGCCATGACCTGGGTGTAGATCTGGATTCGTGCCGCCGGATCTTCAACCGGCGGGAATGTGACCGGTTCGAACACGAGGCGGAACCGCGTGCCGTTACGGATGAGGTAGGCAAACATGACCGGCGCGCCGGTGCGGAGATGCAACAAGGCCGGCAGCGTCGTTGAGGAAGCCGGGCGGCCGAAGAATTCGACGAAGACGCCGCCGCTCGACAAACTCTGGTCGATCATCATGCCGATGATGCCTTTGTTCTTGAGGCATTTCAGCGAGGCTTTCACGGCGTCTTTCGGAAGAATGATGGTCAACCCGCTGGCCGTGCGCTTTTCATAGACCCAGCGATCGATCAAGGTATTGCGGACTGGGCGGGCGATGACGGTCATGTTGCCATAGAGGCGCTGCACCAGCGCGCCGGTCAGCTCCCAGTTGGTGAAATGGGCGGTGAGGCCGACGATGCCCTTGCCCTCCTTGAGGGCGGCCTCGACAAATTCACGGCCTTCAATGTCCACCAGGCGTTCGATCGAGCCGTCGGCAAAGTCGGACACGCGGGAAAATTCGACGGCAAGCCGGCCGAGGTTGCGCCAAACTTCTTCCGCGATGTGCGCGCGCGCGGCGTCCGATTTCTCCGGGAACGACAGTGCCAGGTTGCGCAGCACGAGGTCGCGCCGTTTCGTGATGACCTGCGAGACGATCAGGCTGAGTTGCTCGCCGAGCCCGATGGCCCACGAGCGCGGCAGCACATGGAAGAGCAGGTCGGCAACACGCACCAGGGCATACTCAAGAGTTCTTTTCATGGTACGGGCGCGCCTGCTCCTTGCACAGTCGTCTATTGCGTATGAGGCGGTCGATTGACCGGAGGCCAAGAATAGGCGAGTCGATCGGGTTCCGCAATCATTTTGCGCGGCGCCGGTGATGCCCCAACATCTCGCGAGACATCCGGTTGCCGCCAAGATTGCAACAGAGCCGTTGCGTACCGATTGCCCCGGGGCATACTATCCCAACATGGACGAGGGTGCCCCCGCACAGACCGCCGAGACAGACGAGGCCCGACTCTGCGCGCTGCTGAAAGTGTCCGAGGCCATCGCCGCTCACCGCGATCTCCCCTCCCTGTTCCGAGATCTTGCGCAACGCCTTCCCGCTGTGACGCCCTTCGATTTCATCGGCTTGGTTCTCCACGATCCTGAAAGGCATCTGATGAAGGTCCATGTGCTGGAAACGGCGATGGCCCGTTCCTATGAGACCGGACTCGATGGACTTGAGCTGCCAGTCGAGGAATCGGCGACCGGCTGGGTCTGGACCCATCAGCAACCGTTGATCATCCCGTCGTTTGCCGGCGAAACCCGGTTCGCAAAGGGCATTGCGGCCTTCCGAGGGATCGGAGTCCAATCCGTGTGCCTCCTGCCGTTAACCACCGCGATGTCTCGATTGGGGGCGATTGGGTTCGGGAGCCTTGAGCCTCATGCCTTCCACTCCAAAGACCTGGCGCTGCTCGATCAGGTGGCAAAACAGGTCGCCGTCGCCGTGGATAATGCGCTCAATTTTGCCAGCGCCACCGTGTCGCAGCGCGCGCTGGTCCGGGAACGAGACCGCTTGAATCTGCTGCTGGAAATCAATCATGCCGTCAATGCGACGCTCGACCTCAAACAACTGCTCTCGGCGATTGCCGCGTCGCTTCGCCGCGTCATGCCGCATGAACGGACTGCGTTGCTCTTGTACGAACCGGATCACGAGCGGTTCAGGCTGCATGCGCTCAATTTCGACCTTACGAAGGGGTTTCTGTCGGAAGGAGAGCTGACGTCGGTCGACGGCACTCCGGCAGGGATCGCCCTTCGCTCCCGCAAACCGTTTTATTACGTCAAAGCGGATCTCCAGGGGTTTCGCTCCGATATCGCCGACCGGCTGCTGGCGGAAGGCATTCAATCGGCCTACTGTTTTCCGCTGCTCTTGCACGATCGTGCCGTCGGCGTGTTAACGATCAGCAACCTGACCGAGCAGACGTTCGAGGACGGCGACGTCGCGCTCTTGGAAGAGGTGGCCAAACAGATTGCTATCGCAGTCGAAAACGCGCTGAACTACGGCCACGTCCTCAACGCCCGCCAGGAATTGGCCAGGGAGCGAGACCGACTGCAGCTGTTGCTGGAGACGAACCATGCGGTCGCCTCCCATCTGGAAGTGCGGGATCTATTTGCCTCGATCACGGCCAGCATCCGCCGCGTGCTCAAGGCGGATGTCATCAGTTTGACTCTCTTGGATCCCGAGCTGAACCGATTGAAGTTGTATGCCTTGGACTTTCCCGGACGAAAGGAATTTCTCGAAGAAGGCACGGTCTACGCGCTGAGCGAATGTCCGGCGGGCGCGGCGATCGCGCGGCGAGAACCGGTGGTGCTCAGCCGGCAGGAGCTCGATCGATCGGAGAGCGCGGTCTCCAAACGGCTCGTGGCCGAAGGAGTCGCATCGGTCTGTTGCATTCCCCTGCTGTTACGGGACCGGACACTCGGAACCTTGAATATCGGCAGCTTTCAGGAAGGAGTCTTCACGCAGGCGAATGTCTGGATGTTGAGCGAGGTGGCGCGGCAGATCGCGCTGGCCGTCGCCAATTCACTAACCTACCAGGAGATCGCCGCGCTCAAGGACAAACTGGCAAAGGAAAAGCTCTATCTCGAGGAGGAAATTCAGACGGGGTACAACTTCGAGGAAATCGTCGGCGACAGCCACGCGCTAAAACGGGTGTTGAATCAGGTCAAGACCGTGGCGGCGACCGATTCCACTGTGCTGATTCTGGGCGAAACGGGCGGCGGAAAGGAACTGGTCGCGCGGGCGCTCCACAATCTGAGCGCCCGGCGGGAGCGGGCCTTCGTCAAGCTCAACTGCGCGGCTATTCCGACGGGTCTGCTCGAAAGCGAGCTCTTTGGGCATGAAAAAGGGGCGTTCACTGGAGCGATTGCCACGAAGATCGGCCGGTTTGAATCGGCTGACGGCGGCACCCTCTTCCTCGACGAAGTCGGTGAAATCCCTCTGGAGCTGCAAGTGAAACTGCTTCGCGTGCTGCAGGAGCAGGAGTTCGAGCGATTGGGGAGCACCCGCACCATTCGCGTCAATGTCCGCGTGCTGTCCGCGACGAATCGCGATCTGGCGCAGCTGGCGGAGGACAAGGCTTTTCGCAGCGATCTGTACTACCGGCTCAATGTGTTTCCGATTACGATGCCCCCGCTGCGTGAGCGCGCGGAGGACATTCCTGCGCTCACCAGGCATTTCGCGCAGAAATTCGCGCTGCGCATGGGCAAGCGCGTCGAGACGATTCCCTCGGAATCCATGAAGGCGCTCCAGCGGTATTCCTGGCCGGGCAATGTGCGGGAGCTTGAAAACTTCATCGAGCGCGCCGTGATTCTGACCCATGGGACGGATCTCTTCGTTCCAGTCGCCGAATTGAAGCGGCCGCAGAACCATGCGGCGCCATCCGGGACGGCGACGCTCGAACAGGCGGAACGGGACCATATTCTGAAAACGCTCCGTGAAACCCAGTGGGTCATCGGAGGTTCATCGGGAGCCGCCGTCAGGCTCGGCATGAAACGCACGACGCTCCAATCCAAGATGCAGAAGCTGGGGATCTCCCGCCCAAACTGAGCTTCTTCGCAGATTCAATCGCTCGCCAGTCTTTCTTGTCCCCTACCATCATGTTGTCCAATCTGATGGCATTGCCTTTCTTCACGGCTTCGCCTGGGCCCGCGGCCATAGCCATATTCTCTCCTTCCGATTTCTCCACTGTAATAATCGGCCTGCTCTTCCGTCTGTGAGATGACAGGGCCTTTCGATCACCGGGAGGCCAATCTAACACCGAAGGAGGACACCATGAACGACGTAACGTTGAAGATCGATGGCATGAGCTGCGGGCATTGTGTCGGGCAGGTGCGCAATGCCCTGGCGCGATTGAATGGTGTGCAAACGCATCGGGTGACCGTCGGCAACGCTGGGTTGAGCTACGATCCGGAAGCCGTGACCCTGACGGAAATTATCGAGGCAGTGAAACAGGCAGGCTATGAGGCCCGAGCCGCTGAGAGGGCCGCATGACTAGGATAGATTGGCTCGTGATCGGCGTCGGCATTGCCGCCATCGTCTGGATCAACTGGTACTTTTTCCTCTCCAAGCCACGTGGGTTGCAGACGGGCCAGCCCAAGAGCGAGGGGCTGGCGGGGCGAAAGCGGGCGAGCTTCACCATCGAAGGCATGACCTGCGCAGCCTGCCAAGCCAGGGTGCAACGGACGCTTGAGCAGGAACCGGCGGTGCTGGACGCCTCGGTCAACCTGCTCTTGAAGACCGCGGACGTGACCTATGATCCGGCCGCCACGTCGCCGGACAGGCTCGCCGCGCTGGTGCGCGACACCGGGTACGACGTGGAGCGTATTGTGCCGGGCCGGACTGCATGGGAAGAACAAGATGCCCGCGATGCGGCGCAGGAAGAAGAGTTCAGCAACCTGCGAGTGAAGGCGGCAGTGAGCGGGGTCATCGGCCTCTTGGCGATGCTGTTGTCGGTGCCGCTGATGGGAGGGACCGGCTCCGCTCACGACCCGGTCATGCGATGGACCGTGGAGGCGCTGTCTCCGATCTTGATGTGGATGGCCCCCTGGCTGTTTACAGTGCCGCCGCTCCTGCTCTCACTTGCCCTGCTTTTGGCCACGCTGTTCGTCATGGCCTGGGCAGGACGGCATTTTTATGTGCGGGCCTGGACAGCCTTCCGCCACCATGCGGCGGATATGAATACGCTGGTCGCGGTGGGGACTGCCGCCGCATTTCTCTATTCGCTCATTGCCACGCTGGCACCAGAGTTCTTTCTTTCTCGCGGAGTCGCGCCGGATCTTTATTATGAAGCCGTCATCATGATCGTCGCGCTGATCCTGACGGGCAATGCGCTGGAAGCCCGAGCCAAACGGCAGACCTCCCTCGCCCTGCGGGGCCTCGCGTCTCTCCAGCCGAAGCAGGCGCGGGTTGTCGGGGAGCAAGCTGATACCGATGTGCCGGTTGAAGAGGTCCGTCCCGGAGACATTATTTTGGTCCGCCCCGGCGAGGGTATTCCGGTGGATGGCGATGTGATCTCGGGGAACGGCTCCGTGGACGAATCGATGCTGACCGGCGAGCCGCTGCCGGTCGCGAAACGGGCAGGCGATCGCGTGATCGGCGGCACGATCAATAAGACTGGGGCGATCCGTTACAGAGCCACCAGGGTCGGCGCCGAGAGCGTGCTCGCTCACATCATGTCTCTGATGCGCGAAGCGCAGGGCTCGCGCGCCCCGATTCAGAAACTGGCCGATCGGGTGAGCGGGATTTTCGTGCCGGTGGTGTTGTCTCTGGCGGTGGCGACCTTCACGGCCTGGTTTTTGGCCGCCGATCAGGCTCCGGTGGTCCGGGCCTTCGCCGCCGCGGTAGCCGTCTTGATTATCGCCTGCCCCTGCGCGATGGGCCTGGCCGTCCCGACTGCTGTGATGGTGGCGACTGGGAAAGGCGCGCAACTCGGCATCCTGATGAAAGGCGGAGAAGCGTTGCAACGAGCCAGTCAAGTCACCACCGTCGTCCTCGACAAGACCGGCACGGTGACGGAGGGGTTTCCATCTATCACCGATGTGGTTCTGCAAGAGGCATCCCGTTGGACTGAACCGAATTTATTGAGGCTAGTTGCGGCTGTGGAAGCCTTGTCGGAACATCCGCTCGCCGATGCGATCGTGCGGTATGCCAGAGACCGTTCAGCCGGCATCGCATCGATGGTGGAGTCGTTCGAGTCGTTGAGCGGGCGCGGCGTTGCCGGGGTTGTTGAAGGGCATGCGGTAGCGGTGGGCAATGCCAGGCTGATGACGGACTATTCGGTCGACACGAGCGCTACCGGAGAAAAGATTGGACAATTTGCCACGGCAGGCAAGACGCCGGTGTATGTCGCGATCGACGGGCGGCTTGCAGCCGTGATTGCCATTGCCGATGCGGTGAAGTCTGGCTCGCCGGAGACTATCGAGCGGCTGAAGCGGCTGGGCCTCACGGTTGCCATGCTTACGGGCGACCATCAAGGGACGGCGGAGGCCGTGGCGCGAGTGACCGGGATCGGCCGGATCGTGGCGGGCGTGCTGCCGGAGGGCAAGGTGGCGGAGATCAAACGGTTGCAGGAAGCCGGAGAAGTAGTGGCGATGGTCGGTGACGGCATCAATGACGCGCCGGCTCTGGCGCAAGCCGATGTCGGCATTGCGGTGGGGGCCGGAGCGGACATTGCCCGGGAAGCCAGCGACGTCACGTTGATGCGGCCGGATCTGGGAGCGGTCGTCTCCACGATTCTGCTGGCGCGCCGGACAATGCGGGTGATGAAGCAGAACCTGTTCTGGGCATTTGTCTATAACGTCGTCGGGATCCCAATTGCGGCAGGGGTCCTCTATCCGGCATTCGGACTGTTGCTGAGTCCCGTTCTGGCCAGCGCGGCGATGGCGTTTAGTTCCGTGAGCGTGGTGTCGAACAGTTTGCGGCTTCAGCAAGCTAGGGTTCTGTAACCAGGACGAAGAGAGATCGACGTCGAGGCGTGCCGAAACTTCGGCGAGTGCCGAAATATCGGCTGACCGAGTTTCGCCAGTTCATTGGCTGTTGCGCTGGCAAATGATAAATCTCCATTGAGTACAATGAGTTATGGGTTTCGATCGATCAAGGATTAGGCGGAACAGCCTTTGCGATGTATTAGGGAAGTTCGAATAGACGAATCGCAGGCACGTTATGAATGAAGCCATTCAGTTTTTAACAGAGTACGGATTGCTGGTGCTGTTCGCTGTCGTATTCATCGAGCAGATTGGTTTTCCCTTGCCGGCTTTTCCAGTCTTGATCGCAGCCGGAGTATTGGCTGGCATGGGGCGCATGAATCTCTGGGTCGCACTCGGCGGCGCGGTGGCGGTCACGCTCGTGGCGGATTGGATCTGGTTCGAATTGGGCCGCCGCCAGGGCCGCCGGGTGCTCGATGTGCTGTGCCGCATTGCTCTGGAACCAGACACCTGCGTGAGAAAGACGGAGGATTTTTTCATCAAGCACGGCCCTCATTCGCTGATGGCGGCCAAGTTCATTCCTGGGTTGAGCACGGTTGCCCCATCCCTTGCCGGCATCGTCGGGCTAGGCACTCCGATTTTTCTCCTTTACGACGGCCTCGGCGCGACGATCTGGGCTGGCTCCGGTCTGGTGATCGGCTCCATTTTCAGCGATCAACTCGAACAGGCCGTCGCCTACGTGGAACGGGTTGCGCCGACGGCGACCGGTGCGGTCCTTGCCGCGGTCCTGTTCTACATTCTGTACAAGGCCATCGTGCGCCGCCGGCAGCTTCTCGGCGTACCGCGGGTAACGATCGAGCAGCTGACGGACAAGCTGTTGGCGGAGGAGCCTCCCCTGTTAATCGATGTACGGTCGAGAGCGAGTGCGGAGGCCGAACCGGGGATCCCGAGCGCCGTCTTGATGTCGCTGGACGAATTGGTTCGCCGCCATTCTGAACTGCCGCGCCATCGCGATGTGGTGTTGTATTGCGGATGCCCGAACGATCTTGCGAGCGCTCAGGGCGCGCTGCTGTTGCACAAGCAGGGATTCACGCGGGTGTGGCCGCTGGCCGGCGGGATTGAAGCCTGGCGGAAGCACAGCGCTGTCGGCGCGGGCCCGGCGCCTGTGATCGGCCGGGCCGTGGCGATCATGGACATGGGAGTGTGAGGACAAAGCGATGCTGAAGATTACGCCACAGACCACAGAACACTCGACGAGACTCGTGCTGGAAGGGCGATTGGCCGGGCCGTGGGTGGAAGAGCTTGAGCGGGTGTGGCGAGAAGGCAAGGAATCGAGCACGAACTCTCTTGTCGTGGACCTGACGGGCGTCACATACATCGAGCAAGCGGGAAAGGGGCTCTTGAGCAGGATGTGGCTGCATGGAGCGGAATTGCTGGTGGCCGGATGTTGCTCCCGGTCTGTCTTGGAGGACATTATGTCGGCGGGTCGATCCGCTCCGTCGAACCGTATCGCGAAGAATTCCTCGAATCAGTGACTGTCCGCTGGCCGGTCATGGCGCTCGACGCCTTGCGGAGCAGGTCATCGGGCCACTAAGATTGCGTCAGAATCGCAGGAGAACGTATTCATGGTGAACCATATGCCGTTGCCGTCAGAAGCCAGATTTCCAATGATGTTACGTCCACCGATACGAACAGCGCTGGCGCTTTCGTGTCTCTTGGCCGCTCTATCCGGCTGCAAAGAGGAAGCCGGATCGGCTCCGCCGGCGCAGCCGATGGCCCAGGTGGAAGTCATCACCGTGACGACTCAGACCGTTCCGGATGAACCGGAATTCATCGGCCAGGCGGAAGCCTCGCGTCCGGTTGAAATCCGTTCCCAGGTGACGGGGTTGCTCAAGGCGGTGCTCTACCCGGAAGGGCGGGACGTCAAGAAAGGCGACCGGCTGTATCAGATCGACCCGGTGCCGTTTCAAGCGGCGGTTGCCAGCGCGAAGGCCAAGATTGCCCAGGCGGAAGCCAAGCTGGTTCAAGCCAAGCAGGATCTGGAACGGGTGAAGCCGTTGCTGGCCGACCAGGCGGTGAGTCAGAAAGATGTCGACGATGCCGTGGCGCAGGAGCTTTCGGCGAAAGCCACTCTCCAAGGCGCGAAAGCGGATCTGATCAAATCTCAATTCGATTTGGACAACACACTCATTACGGCGCCCATCAGCGGGCTGATCGAGCGGAGCCGGTATTACGAAGGACGCCTCGTCTCGGCGCAAACCGATTTGCTGACGGTGGTCCATCGCGTCGATCCGATGTTCGTCGTAGTGAACGTGCCGGAAAACTTCATCTTGAAGCGGCGGCGCGATATCGAGACGAAGAAAATCCATCATCCAGGCACCTATCAGTTGCGGGGCCGCCTCACGATGATGGACGACACGGCCTATCCCCATGAGGGCGTGCTGGATCTGCTGGAGCCGGGGTTGCGCACCGAGACCGGTTCTCGCCAGACCCGGATCACCTTTCCCAATCCCGATCGATCCTTGCTGCCTGGCCAGTTTGTGAAGGTGCGCTTTACGGGAGATACGAAGACGGATGCCGTTTTGATTCCCCAGCGCGCGGTCCTGCAGGGTCCGCAAGGCCCCTTCGTGTATGTGGTGGGTTCGGACGAAAAGGTCCAGATCCGCGATGTCGTGGCCTCCAACTGGAAGGGCGATCAATGGATGATCGATGGCGGATTGAGCGCCGGCGATCGTGTCGTGGTCAACGGTCTGATGACGATCGGTCCCGGCGCGCCGGTCAAGGCGGTCCCGTGGAAATCGGCGGCGGAGCCGGAGACCGATCCCGTTCCCTCCACTCCTAAACAAGGATAAATTGTGACATCGCATGTCTTTATCGACCGGCCGATCCTGGCGTCGGTGGTGTCCATCGTCATTGTCGTGATGGGCCTGCTCGCGCTGCAGTTCTTGCCGATCGCGCAGTTTCCTGAAATCACCCCTCCGGTGGTGCAAATCGATGCCGACTATCCGGGGGCCAGCGCGGAGGTGGCCGCCGAAGCGGTTGCCCGTCCAATCGAGGTGATGCTTCCCGGCATCGACAATCTGCTCTATTTCGAGTCGACCAGCAGCAACGACGGCCATGTGACCATCAAGCTGACGTTCGAGATCGGAACCAACCCCGACATTGCTCAAGTGCAGACCCAGAACCGTGAAAAGCTGGCGGAGCCGCAGCTGCCGACGGAAGTGATCCGCCAGGGCGTGTCCGTCAAAAAGATGTCCCCCGATCTCGTGGCGGTCATCGTGCTGAAGTCCACCGATCCCCGCCACGATGCCGTGTTTCTCTCGAACTATGCCACGCTGCGCGTGGTCGACGACCTGAAGCGGGTCAAGGGCATAGGCGACGCGGAGGTGTTCGGCCAGCAGAATTACAGTATGCGGATCATTCTCAATCCGCCGCAAATGGCGAAGTTCGGCTTGATCCCGAGCGACATCTCCGCGATCATCCGCGAGCAGAACCGCGATTATCCCGCCGGGACGGTTGGACGGGAACCCGCGCCGAAAGGCACCGAGCTGACGATCCCGATCATCTCGAAAGGCCGGCTGACCGACGTGAAGGATTTCGAGGAGCTGATCGTGCGGGCCCTGCCGGACGGCTCGACGGTGCGGCTCAAGGACGTCGCGCGCATCGAGCTGGGCGCCCAATCCTATTCGCTGGAAGGCCGCTGGAACAGCACTCCCACGACCTTTATTCTGACGTTCCTTTCGCCGGGAGCCAACGCGCTGGATACCATCCGCCGCGCCCGCGAGCAGATGGATGAGCTGGCCAAGAACTTCCCGGCCGGCGTGTCCTACGACATTCCTTACGACACGACGCGATTCATCGAGGTGTCGATCAAGGAAGTGGTGAAGACGCTGGCGGAAGCCATGGTCCTCGTGGTCCTGGTCGTATATGTGTTTCTCCAGAGCTGGCGAGCCACCATCATTCCCGCCGTGGCGGTGCCGGTGTCGTTGATTGGCACGTTCATTGGGCTCTCTGCCTTGGGGTTCTCCGTCAACACCATCACGCTCTTTGGAATGGTCCTGGCCATCGGGATCGTGGTCGACGATGCGATTGTCGTCGTCGAAAACGTCGAGCGCCATATGCGCGAAGGCCGCGTCTCGGCCAAGATCGCCGCCAAGCGGGCGATGAGCGAAGTGACCTCCCCGATCATCGCGATCGTGCTGGTGCTGGTCTCGGTCTTTGTGCCGGTCGGATTTGTCGGCGGGATTACCGGCGCGCTCTATAAACAGTTTGCCGCGACGATTGCCATTTCGGTGACCGTGTCCGGGTTTGTGGCGTTGACCTTGAGCCCGGCCCTGTGCGCGATGGTGCTGCTCCCGCAACATGAAGCGCGCGGCGGATTTTGGGCCTTCTTCGATCGGAACTTCGGGCGCACGGAACGGGGATTTTCCCGCGTGGTCGGCTCGTTTCTGGCCAGGCCGGTCTTCGTCATGCTGCTCTTCGGCGTGCTGCTGGTCTTGTCCGCCGGGCTGTTCAAGGCCTTGCCGAAGAGTTTTCTTCCCGAAGAGGACCAGGGGTATTTCATTGTGGTGGCGCAGTTGCCGGACGGCGCGTCGAAGCAACGGACCGATGCGGTGCTCGAACGGATCGAGCGCTATTTCCAAGGCAATCCCGCGGTGAACTCGACCAATGCCTTGTCCGGCCAGAACTTTGTGTTCGGCACACGCGGGGCGAATGCGGCGACCATGTTTGTGCCGCTCGTGCGCTGGGACGAGCGCCCCGAGCCGCAGAGTCATGCCAAGGCGCTGGTCGGCGCGGCCTACGCGGAGTTCGCCAAAATTCCCGAAGCGCTAATCCTGGCCTTCAATGCGCCGGCGATTCAAGGTGTGGGGTCGGTGGGGGGATTCTCCGCGCAGTTGCAAGATCCCAGCAGCGGGGACTTTAAGAAGTTCGCCGCGGTGGCGCAGCAGTTCGTCGAACGGGCGCAGCAGGACCCGGCGATCGGCCGGGTCGGGACGAATTTCCGCGTGTCCTCTCCCCGGCTGTATGTCAATGTGAACCGGGAACGGGCCAAAGCGCTGGGGGTTCCGATCTCCGACATCTTTGATACGTTGCAGGCCTATTTCGGCAATTTCTATATCAACGACTTCGTGAAATTCGGCCGCGTGTATCATGTTCAGACCGAGGCCGAGGCGGACTACCGGGCCACCCCTCAAGATTTGTCGAAGATCTATGTGCGCGCGCAAACCGCTCAAGGCGCGAACATGATCACGCTCGATACGGTTGTGACGCCGGAGTATAAGAGCGGGCCGGATCCGGTGAATCACTTCAACGGCTACAATACGGCGCTGGTGCTGGGCGCGGCGGCCCCAGGCTACAGCTCGGGACAGGCGCTCGAAGCGCTGGACCGCATCGGCAAAGAGGTGCTGGCGCCGCAGGGCTATGCGATCGATTACAGCAACATTTCGTTTCAGGAGCGCCGGGTTGGCGGGCAGTCCAATATCGTGTTCGTGGTCGGGCTCTTGATGGTGTTCCTGGTCTTGGCCGCGCAGTTCGAGAGCTGGGTGGTTCCCTTTGCCGTGATTCTGTCTGTTCCGTTTGCGATCTTCGGGGCGCTCGTTGCCGTCTTTCTGCGCGGATTCGAAAACGACGTCTACTTCCAGATCGGGCTGGTGACCTTGATCGGCCTCTCGGCGAAGAACGCGATTCTGATCGTCGAGTTCGCCAACTCTCGTTATGAGGCTGGCGTTCCGCTGCTGGAAGCGGCAAAGGAAGCGGCGAAACTCCGATTCCGTCCCATCATCATGACCTCGATGGCGTTTATCTTTGGGATGATTCCCCTGGTCATGGCGCAGGGGGCCGGTGCCTCCAGCCGCCAGTCGATCGGCACGGGAGTCATGGGCGGCATGCTCGCGGCGACCTTCCTGGCGATCTTCTTCGTCCCGCTCTTTTATGTTGTCACTCGTCGGTTGGCCAAACGTCGGGCATCCGAAGGGGTGGAGCATGAAGCGGTTCCCATACTGCCTTCATCGGAGGATGAGTCTCATCATGCGTAAGCCACTAGTCATCGGATTTTCGTTGCTGTTCGCATCCTGCGCGGTGGGGCCGGATTATGAGCGGCCTAAGATGGACGCGGGGGAGGCCTTCCGAATGGCGGAAGCGCCTGCCGACGCGCCGTCGCTGGCGAATCTGGCCTGGTGGGAACTGTTGAAAGACGAGCAGCTGCAGGCGCTGATCAAGATCGCGCTGGTCGAGAATAAGGATCTGCAAAAAGCGGTGGCGGCCGTCGAAGAATTCCAAGCCCGCGCGCTGACCGCCAAAACCGATTACTTCCCCAACATCACGGCGTCGGCCAGCGCACCGAATCTCGGGCGGAAATCGAGCTTTCTGTTTCCCGGATTCGCCAGTCCGTTCAACTACTATCTGCAAGGCAATTTGTCGTGGGAGCTGGATATTTGGGGGCGCATCCGGCGGTCGAATGAAGCGGCCCGTGCGGATCTCCTTTCTAAAGAAGAGAACCGGCGGGCGGTCGTGCTGCAGTTGGTGAGCGGCGTGGCCGAAAGCTATTTCAATCTGTTGCAGTTCGACGACCAGCTCGATATCGCGAGGCGGACCTTGCGCTCATGGGAAGAGTCGGTGCGGATCGCCCAGGCCCGACTCAAGCAGGGCATGACCTCTCGCTTGGACACCGATCAATTCGACGCGGAGCGGGCCAACGCGGCGGCGCGGGCGGCGGAACTCGAACGGCAGATGGTGCAGGCGGAAAACCAGCTGAGTGTGCTGCTCGGCCGGAAACCGTTCGCCATTCCACGCGGCCGGTTGCTGAACGATCAGATGGTGCCGCCGTCGGTTCCCGCCGGGCTTCCTTCGGAGCTGTTGCAACGACGGCCGGACCTGCTTGACGCGGAACAGCAATTGGCGGCGGCTACGGCGCGCATCGGCGCGGCCAAGGCGGAGCGGTTTCCCAAGTTCACGCTCACGGGATTGCTCGGCGCGGCCAGCCCGCAGCTCTCGAAGCTGTTTGAGGATCCCGCGTCCTTCGGTGTCGGAGGGATGGGATTAGCCGCGCCGCTGTTGAATGCGTCGGTGCTTGGGTTTCAGCAGGAAGCGATTGAGGCGCAAGCCAGGCAAGCGCTGGCACAGTATGAGAAGACCGTGCTGACGGCGTTCCGGGAAGTGGAAGACTCGCTGGTCGCGGTGCGCACCGCGCGGGTGCAGAGCGAGGCGCAGATGCAGCAAGTCGCGGCGCTGCAATCGGCGCTGAAGCTGGCGGACCTGCGCTACAAAGGCGGGCTGGCCAATTATCTCGACGTGCAGGTCGCTCGAAGAAATCTCTTCGAGGCCGAATTGGCGTTGACGGCGACGCGACGCTTGCATGTGGTGTCGGTCGTGCAGTTATACAAAGCGTTGGGCGGCGGCTGGTCGCCCGAGATGGATCGCAAGCCGGAGTCTGGAAAAAGTTGATGGCCATGGAGAAACTCGCTGCGACTCAGGTGCCGATTCATGATCTTCTCGCGCGCCGGTGGAGTCCCAGGGCATTCGCCGAACGGCCTGTAGAACCCGACAAATTGGTCAGCCTGTTCGAGGCGGCACGCTGGGCTCCATCGGCGAGCAATGAGCAGCCTTGCCGGTTTATCGTCGCGACGAAGGACGACCTGGCGACGTATGATCGTCTTCTAGCTTGTCTGCTGGACGGCAACCGGAAGTGGGCATTTCGCGCGCCCGTGTTGCTCTTGTCCGTCGCGCGGATGTATTTCGAAGAGGACGGCAAGCCGAACCGGTATGCTTTGCATGACGCTGGAATGGCGCTCGAAAATCTTCTCCTCCAAGCGACGGCGCTGGGCCTGGTTGCGCATCCCATGGCGGGGTTCGATGGTAAGCAGGCTCAGGCGGATCTTAAAATCCCTTCCGGTTTCGAGCCGGTCGCCATGGTGGCGGTGGGCTATCCCGGCGAGGCCGCGCTTCTGTCAGACTATCTTCAGCAGCGCGAAGCGGCTCCTCGGGAACGCAACCCGCTGGCCGAGCTCGTCTATGCAGGACAGTGGGGCATCGCTCTTCCGCCCCGCCGTTCGTAAGGGGACAAATCAGTGGCTCCGTTAAGCAGCAAGGTCGCGATCGTGACCGGCGCATCGAGCGGAATCGGTCAAGCGATTGCGGAACGGCTTGCGGCGGACGGGGCTCTAGTGGTGGTGAATTATCTTCGGAGCGAGCGCAAGGCTCGCGCGGTGGCCGCCGGTATTCAGGCGACAGGCGGGACCGCGGTTGCAGTACAAGCCGACATGAGCGTGATGACGGATGCGCGGCGGCTGATTGCGGATGCCGTTGCGCGATTCGGACGGCTGGACATTCTGGTCAACAACGCGGGAAAGTTTGCGCCGAAGCCGCTGGCGGACACGACGGAAGCGGATTTCGATGCCTTGATGAATCTGCATGCCAAGGGCCCTTACTTTGCGATGCAGGAAGCGGCCAAGGTGATGCGCGATCACGGGCGCATCGTAAATATTTCCAGCGCGGGGACGAAGCTGCACTATTACGGCGCGACGGCCTATCTCGGGAGCCGGGGCGCGCTCGAACAATTCACGCAAGGCATTGCGCAGGAACTGGCGCCGCGTGGGATCACGGTCAATGCGGTGGCGCCTGGTTTCACGGACACAGGTGTGTTGACGGATCTCTATAAGAAGATGGGGCTCGAGGCGTCCCCGTTCAAGCGATTGGGCCTGCCGCAGGATATTGCGGATGTCGTGGCATTTCTCGTGAGCGAGCAGGCCCGATGGGTGACAGGGCAGACGATTCAAGCCGGCGGCGGGATCGTCATGTGACAGAAGGTTGAAACAGGCCGCCGGCGGTCGGAGATGACCCGGCAAGCCTCTTGTCCTTGCCGACCGCGCATTACCTCCATTCTTGCCCCCTTGACGTGTGAAGCGTGGTTGGGGCAGAACAAGCACCGCATTTCCCTGACCTAACGGCAATCAGACAAAGGAGCGAGCATGGTACGGCAGAATGTTTCCACTGGCGGTCCCTGGGAAGCCAAGATCGGCTATTCACGCGCGGTCCGGGTCGGCGCCTACGTGTCCGTATCCGGCTCTACGGCGATGACGCCAGGCGGCCTGGTCGGCAAGGGCGATCCCTATGCGCAGACGATCCAGACGTTCAAGACCATCGAGTCGGCGCTCCGGCAAGCCGGGGTGTCGCTCGCCGATGTGGTCCGGACCCGAATCTACATGGCCAACATCGATCAATGGCAGGAGGTCGGCCGCGCGCATGGGGAAGTTTTCGGCAACATCAGGCCCGCGACGACGATGGTGGAGGTGCAGCGCTTGATCGATCCGGATATGCTGGTCGAGATCGAGGCGGACGCCATTGCGCCGCACTAGCAGGATGTTGAAATCGGCCGTCAGCGGCGTTCTCGCATCGCATCGGACCCTGCCCAGTCCCAAGGACGTGTTACGATATGGAGAGCGATGGCGGCCCTATCGGACCGTCGCGGCCTGGGCTCTCTGGCGCGCGGTCGATTTGGCAAAGAGGACGCCGCCGGACCCGGGCGCGATATCGTCATTACGCTGATCGCGGATGTGGATCGAGTACCAGGAATATGGCGGATCCCAAGAAACGGTTGAACTCGAACGTGCCGGGGAATTTCTATGTGGATTCCACCTGCATCGACTGCGATGCCTGCCGGCAGCTGGCCCCTACCAGTTTCGATGAAGGCGGAGACTACTCGACCGTCACGCGGCAGCCGCGTACCGAAGAGGAGATGGTGCAGGCCTATCGAGCGCTGGTGGCCTGTCCGGTCGGCTCCATCGGCACGGAGCGAGGCGATCCGGCGTTACTGAAGCAGGCAAAAGACAGTTTCCCGCTTCGTCTGACAGAGCGGGTGTACTACTGCGGATTCAATTCGGAGAAATCGTTCGGCGCCAATAGTTTCTTTGTGCAGCATCCGGACGGTAACTGGTTGATCGATTCCCCGCGATACCTCAAGCACCTAGTGGACGCCTATGCCAGGTTGGGCGGCGTGCGATATATTTTCCTGACGCATGAAGACGATGTGGCGGATGCGGCGGCCTACGCGCGTCATTTCGGCGCGGAGCGGATCATCCATCGCGAGGATGCCGCTGCCATGCCGGACGCGGAGCGGATCATTGATGGCTGGGATCCGGTCCGCCTGGCGCCTCAGTTCGAGCTGATCCCGGTGCCCGGCCATACGGCGGGTAGTTGCGCGCTGCTGTATGACGGGCGCATCCTCTTTACCGGCGATCATCTCTGGTGGGAGCCGAAGGGCCAACGATTGGGTTCGCCCAGGCAGCTAGTTTGGAACGAGAGGCATCTCTTGCGGTCGATTGAACGGTTGCTCCCCTATCGAATCGAATGGGTCTTGGCCGGCCATGGCCATCCTGTGCAACTCGATCCGGAGACGATGCGAGGCGAACTTGCGGCGCTGCTGGCAAGGCGGTCGTTAAGGCAAGGGTGAGCCGGCATGGAAGCAGTGTATAACGATATGCCGGAGGCAACGGGGTTCCTGAGTGTGAGAAGGATTTGTACGGGTAACGATGGCGAATTCCCTCCTTGCGTGGATTGATCGCAATATTCTTTCCTTAGGCCGCGACATGCGGCTGTCGTATCTGCCGCCGCTCATGGTCTACATGGCGTACGGCATCTCCGGCCTGACCGGTATTGTCGGCACCTTCTTCGTCAAAGACTATCTTGGCCTCTCGGCCTCGTTTCTGGCGGCGCTCGGATTCTGGGCCGGCATTCCCTGGGCACTAAAGATGCCGATCGGGCATGCGGTGGATCTCTTGTGGCGATGGAAGAGCTGGCTCGTTGGCGTGGGGGCCGGGCTGCTGGCGGTGAGCCTGGGGATCATGGCTGCGCTGATTGGCCAGCGTGAAGCCATGACGGCCGTGCTGTCGGCGGAAGTCTGGTTTGTGTTGAGCGCGTTGCTCGCGCCTATCGGTTATGTGATTCAGGACGCGGTAGCGGATGCGATGACCGTCGAAGCCGTGCCGCGGGTCGATGAGCGGGGACAGCCGTTCGATGAGCCGACGCGCAAGCTCATGCATACGACGATGCAGACGCTCGGGCGGGTGGCGATCGTGGGCGGCGGCATTCTGGTGGCGATGATTAATGTGTATGTCTTCAGCGGCACCGAGGGGTTGCCGCAGGCGGAGCTGGTTCGGCTGTACAAGCAAGTCTACCTGATGGCGCTGGTGATTCCCTTCGTCTCGGTCCTTGGCGTCGGCGTCGCCTGGCTGCTGCAGCGACGGCAGAAGGCCGCGCTGATTCAGCAAGGATTCTCACGCGAGCAAGTCGAGCAGATGGTGGACGCCCGGGGCGATGGCAGTGAAGCAACGACTCCCGATTGGTGGGTGCTTGGCGGGAGCTTGATCTTTGCGCTGTTTACGGTGACCGTTGGGCTCGGCGGATTTTCCTACAGTGAGGAAATCGTGTTTGCCGGCTCGATGGGCATTGTGCTGTTTCTCATGGCGAAGCTCATGCGCGAGCTGGAACCGGACAAGCGATTCACTTTGGTCGGGACTGCGGTGGTCATTTTCATTTTCCGAGCGATTCCTGGGGCTGGTCCTGGCGCGACCTGGTGGATGATCGATGATCTGAAATTCGATCAGCAGTTTCTGTCGATCCTCTCCCTCATCGGAGGCACCTTGACGCTGGCCGGCATGTTTATTTTTCGCCGCTTCATGGCCGAGCGATCCATCGCTTACGTGGTGGGGTTTCTGACCGTCGTGGGGACCGTTCTGACTCTTCCGGTCGTGAGCATGTATTACGGGTTGCACGAATGGACAGCGCGGATGACGGGCGGGATCGTCGATGCGCGCTTCATTGCCTTGATCGATACGGCGCTGGAGTCGCCGCTTGGCCAGATCTCCATGATTCCGATGCTGGCTTGGATTGCCAACTCGGCGCCGGCCAATTTGAAAGCCACCTTCTTTGCCGTGATGGCCTCGTTCACAAATCTGGCGCTGTCGTTGAGCCAGCTCGGGACCAAATATTTGAACGATCTCTATGTGGTCACGCGAGAAGTAAAGGATGCCGCGACCGGTGCGATTCAATCCCCTGCCGACTATAGCCAGCTCGGATCGCTCCTCGTCGCGCAATTGTTGTTAGGATTAGCCCTGCCCTTGGCTGCTATCGTCTTTGCGAAGGTGACGCGCTTCAAGAGTGCGTAGGATCAGAGTCTATGAGGAAAGTATTTAAAGTAGGATCCCTGAGCCGCTTCGTTGTCGTTTGAACTATTCGCCGACGCAGGTATCATGATGAATAGCATAAGCCGTCCTCAGCTGATATTTGAAATACTCTTGAATGTAATATTTCTGTTAGTAGGTCTTATTGTCGTGGTTGCTACGAAGGGCGGGTGGAACTTCTTTCTCAACATGGAAGGTGAACGGTCATTTTTCTGGCAGCTACTCGGGAAGAGAGTTGAGAAATACGCGGCGTATGTTTTTGGAATTCTTCTAATCGTTGTTGCTGGGATCATGATAGTACAGCGGCTAATTCTTTTGGCTGGGCAAGGGCGGTAGTATCCCCTTGATCCTTTCGGTTGTTTGAGGACTCAGCTGTGGTCTCGGTGCCGGAAATGTAGTAAGGCTGACAGCTATGTGTGGGCGCAAACGAAGCTGAGGAGTCGTCCCGGGAAGAGTGGCGTGTTTCTCTCCAGTAGACGGAGGTACCGCTTGATGCGCGCGTAGCCTTGAGCGGCCAGGAGATTTGTCGGCCTGGTTGGCTGAGCTGCGAGGGCGTCAGCGAGTAAGGCCAGATGGTTCTGCTCGTAGAGCGGGTGCTATCCGTTCATCATTACGGGGTGCTGGCTCCGGATGCTTCGCGGCGGACGTGTTTGATCATGGTCAGGACGGCAGGGCTGGCTTGTTCAGGATGGATGACGATGCCGGGATGGCGCTGGGCAAACACGCGAAAGACTTCATCGGCAAATCCCTGCCCGACGGAGCGCACGTCACGGAAATCCAGGCCGATTTCTTTGAATTTTTCCAGATTGGCCAGCAAGCGTTTTGCTTCTGAGCGAGAGACATAGTCGGGTTGAATGAGTTTCACCAAGACTTTTGTTTTCTGAAACTGGAAATCGTACTCCGCAGGGGCGAACTCGGCGAACACCTCTTCGAGTTTATGCCTGGCGCTGAGATGCAACGCAAAGTGAACGGCTGTTCCGGTCCTCTGCCGCTGCTGCGACACGAAGACATCGCGTTTGGCTCGCTTCCATTCAATCTGAATACGGTGAGATCGGATGGTAAACGTATCGCCGACGCGGGAGGTAAAAAAGATGCCCTCCCCTGCATGCGCCTCTGGCATGGTCGTTGTTTTTCCCTTGAGCAGTTCAATCATAGCCGTCTCTTCGTCCCGCAGATGGTATTTGGCTGCGATAGAGCGAAACACGCCGATTCCAGCATCGTGGATGTCAAAGCTGACGAGGCTTGGCGTGAGCGCGACATGAATGGAGCAACGCTCTGTCTTCGAATGGTCGATGGCGTTGTTCAGCATTTCTGTGAACGCATAGCGAACGATGGCCACCACGTTGGCTCGCAGGGTTCGTTGAAAGTTGAGCTGGGTGGCAACTTGATCCCACACGCGATCCTCATTGCAGCCTCGGATCGTGAGCACGCGGGAGATCGTCGCCGTTTTCTCAGAGGTTCCCGCTAGGCGATATCGCGCTCCTCTGGTGACTCCCGATCGGACGATGGTGTGTGTTTCCAGGAGGCTGCGGAGATGAAGGCTCAAGGCCTGCCGGCTGAGCCGGAGGTGTTCGCGCAGTTCTCCTCCGGTGGCAGACGATCGTTTTGAAAGAAAGGTTAGAAGTTTTTGCTTTGTGTCCACCAGAAAACGGTGTCATATTGTCAATGTATTGTCAATGTATGATAAATGGAATTGTCAACGTCAACCGAGGCGGATTCCACCCACATCGCTGACTTGGACGGAAAGGAGAAGCCTCCGCGGCCTGGCATCTCCTTGACCTGTAGGGTATGATGGTCATCTATTGATAAGGCCGAACGTTAATCTTATCGCGACGAAAGGGGGCGACCGGTTTCGACGGGGATACTGAGGTCACTGTCGCATGTCGAGCTCTCGGGAACTCGTAAAAGTCCGAGAAAAACGCAACTGCCAATCAAGAACTGGCACTCGCAGCCTAATTTAGGCTGAGACGTCGTTCCATCTGAGGCCCGCGGGGGTGGAATGGCGCGATGCAGCGGGCTGGTCCAAGGCCGGTGCTCAGCGGTCGAGGATGAGACAATACTGGGCTAGTGGCTGTTCTAAGCCTGCCGATGGGCGTGGATGGCTGCGAAACTTAAATCGTCGGCTACACATGTAGACACAGTGCACGGACGATCTTCGGACAGGGGTTCAACTCCCCTCGCCTCCACCAAACAGAGCTCGCTCGACCCGGAGCCCTTCTTACAGATGGCTCCGGGCGACGAGATGAGCCTCATCCAGTATTTTCTGTACGTCGTGCGTGCCAGCCGTTTTGATGCCGTCGGAAAGAGCCTTGAGTGCTCTGCGTCACCCAATTTCCCTGGACACAGCCGTTGCGCAAAGCTTTTCGCTGAGCAGCCATAGGTCGGCAGCGAGCTTCTGGTCCAATGCCTGTGCCGATGGCGTGACAGGTTTTCGCTTTGAAATATACGTTCCTCTAAGTGAAGCCGCCTCCGGCGAAGTGGCCAGCCAGATCAGAGAGTCAGCGCCTTGCTCTGGTGTGCTTGAGAACGGTTTCGCCAGCGCGTACACGACATTCAACAGCAACCCCTGGTCTGACCCAAATCCACCAAACTGAGTGCGTACTATGCCCGGCTCGAAGCAATTGGCTGTGGCCGTTGTCCCGGACAACTGTCGCTGAAGCTCCTTGGTGAAAAGGATGTTGGCGAGCTTGGACGTCGCGTAGGCATGGGGGCCTGTTCCCTCAAGCGAGGTCGGCGTCTTTTCCAAGTCAAGCCTGCCGCGTGTCTGCATTGAACTTGACGTGGAAACCACTCGCGCGCCAGGCGTCTTCCGGATGAGGCCGAGGAGCGACGCGGTCATCTGGAAGTACGCCAGGTGATTCACGGCAAAGGTCAACTCGTATCCATCTGGGCCAAGCACGGGCTTCTTGAAGGTGGCCCCCGCGTTGTTGACCAGAACATCCAGTCGGTCGTGCGTCGCCTTGAAAGTTTCAGCCGCGCGTTTGACGTCCGCCATGCGCGAGAGGTCGCAGAGGAGATAAGCCAGGTTTTCGTTGCCAGTCGATGCCTTCAGCTCGGCAACCACGCGCTCCGTCTTCTCCTTGTCTCGGCCAACAAGGGTCACCGATGCCCCGCGTCTGGCGAATTCCGTGACAGCGGCCCTGCCGATGCCATCCGTGGCACCGGTCACCAGAAACACCTTGTTCTTCAGGTCCTGCATTGCGAGTTTCCTTTCGTTGATGCGATTGAGCACGCGCTCAGCTATACGCGTCTGGATTGTTTCAACCACGAGCGAGTCGGTTGATGTCTTTCGCCTCAATAATTCTTCGTGCATCTCCTTGCCGCGCGGCATGCAGCATCGCTTGCCCGATGTCCGCCGTGGTCGTGATCGCGGAGGGACACACTCGACGAATCAACGATAGGAATGGATTTGCCAAGCGATAGAAAATCCGGTAGGACGAAGTTTTCGACTGGATGCCGTGCAGAGGTTGAATGACTCCGGGGCGGAACAGGTAGACGCCACGAAATGGGAGTTTCTGCAGGTCGTTTTCGGTCTTGCCCTTGACTCGCGCCCACATGCTGCGCCCCTGTTCGCTGCTGTCCGTGCCGGCCCCCGAAACATAGATGAAGCACATTCCCGGATTCACACGTGCCAGCACAGTGGCCGCATGCAGCGTCACGTCATAGGTGATCCGCCGATAGGCAGCCTCACTCATGCCTGACGAGGAGACGCCCAGACAAAAGAAGCAGGCATCAAAGCCCTGCAGCTCCTGTTCGCAGGTATCCAGCGCCATCGGATCTGCCTGGACCAGTTGCTTGAGCTTGGAGTGGGTCTGTTCAACAGGCGTGCGTCCGACGGTCATGACTTGGTCAACATCAGGAGCGGTCAGGCATTCGTGCAGCACGCCTTGGCCGACCATGCCGGTTGCGCCAAATATCAGGATGTTCATGAGGGCCTCACCTTCAGTTCAACTGTTCGAAGCAACGTGTCTCGAATTGCATGGGCAAATGATACCGATTCACTGTTCTCAATGACCGGCACAAGACGCCAATCAACTTGCAGAAGACGCCAGAGGTTTTCTGTTCATGCCTGGCCGTTTGAAGGAGGCGCCGCTCACCGCTCGAAGCAATGTTCGATCAGTACCTGGTCAGTGATGAACGGTGAGCGTTTCGGGATCAGCTGTGTTTCTTTCGCTCGTCGGAAAAATACTCGGATACTGGCGATTGAGCCTGCATGCCCGGTTTATCGGGAATTGCCTTTGCGCTCATCTACTCTATTTGGTTTGCCCTGTGTGCTTCGGCCGGCGGTTGGCGCGCCATGTTGCGGGGGTGAGCTCTTCCCATTGCCGGAAGGCGCGGAAAAAGGAGTTCTGGTCTTCGTAGCCCAGCATGTAGGCGACTTCGATGATCGCCAGCGTTGGATCAGTCAGATACTCCAATGCGAGCTGATGGCGTGTTTCGCTGAGCAGGATCTGGAAGGTCAATCCTTCATCGGTCAGCTTGCGCTGCAAGGAGCGCTCGCTCATGGCCAGTTCGGTTGCAACAGAGCGGATGTCGGGGCGGCCGGCTGTGAGTCGCCGCCGCAAGACCCAGCGGATCTGTTCGGCGAGCGTGGTGCTGTGGGTGTGTTGCTCCAATCGCCGATCCAGTTCAGGAGTCAGGATTTCGAGTAGCTCGGCATTGTAGCTGACGAATCGCTTGTCGAGATCGGCGCGATGGAGGGTCAGGCAGTCCCGCTCCGAGCCAACGCGCACGCGACAGCCGAAGTAGCGTTCATAGTCGGCTTTGGTGCCTTTCGTCCGCGCCAGTTCAACCGTCAGGGCAGATAGCGGCGTGGCGGTGCCTTTGCGTCCCAATTCAACGAGCGACGCGAATGTGGCATCCACCAACGCCGGCGGAGTGGCCTGTCCGTCGGCATGTGTCCACTCTACGACGATCTCGCAACGGCTCTCGCGCTCTTCGATGCGCACCTCTTCCGGTGCGCATAGGCGCTTGAAGCGCGCCACACGCTGCAGGGCATCGCGGAAGTCTCGTGAATGGTACGCCGCCATGAACGAGGGCGGCATCGCGGTGCTCTCCAATCCGGTGGCGATGCGCAAGCCGATCGCAGGATCGTGGCTGAGGTTGACCAGCGCCTGCCACAGCAGAAAGAACTGCGCCGTGGACAGCGGGGCCTGATCGCGTATGACGCTTAGCGGAATGTGTGCCTCCCGCACCACGTCAGCTCGCGCAAGCCCTGCCCGTTTGATGCCGTCCCAAAGCGCTTCGGGAAGCCTGATTTTGTCCGCCGCCTGGTTGCTCATGGCCTTACTTTGCCTGGAATCCGCCGTCCACATTCAGGACGTGGGCGGTGGCAAAGCTGGCTTCGTCCGACAGCAGCCAGCAGATCGCATTGGCGATTTCTTCCGGCTTGCCGACGCGCCGCATCGGGTGCATCGCTTCAAGCTCGGCCAGATTGTTGTTCAACTGGTCGGCGATGATGTCGGTGCGGATCGCGCCAGGCGCGACGGCATTGATGCGGATTCCCTCCGCGGCATGGTCCAATGCGGAGGATTTCGTCAGGCCCACCACAGCATGCTTGGTCGCCGCGTAGGTGCCGCCCCAAGGAATGCCGTTTAGGCCGGCGATCGAGGCCAGGTTTACGATCGAGCCGTGCCCTTGTTTGCGCATCTGTGCGATCTCATATTTCATGCAGAAGTATAGCCCCATGACGTTGATGTCGAGCATGTCACTGAATTTTTGTGTGTCCGACTGATCCACTGAGCAGTACTCATTGAAGATCCCGGCATTGTTGACTGCCATGTCGAGGCCGCTGAATTCGGCGACGATACCCTCGATCATCATCTTGACGGCAGCCTCGTCAGAGACATCGTTTTGGACGAAGCGAACCTGAGCGCCGTGTTGTGCCGACGCTGCGATCTCGGCAACGGCGGCCTCACCGACGTTCCGTCGGCGTCCGCTGATGACAACCGTTGTACCACGGGCGACAAGTTTCAGGGCAACGGCTTTCCCGATGCCGGTAGCACCGCCGGTGATGAGAGCGACTGGATGAGTCATGATGAACTCCTTTGTAAGTTTGAGAGAAATACTCGCGATGTTTTCGTGAGCATGGAAGGAGTTTAAAACATTCCCACCGATGCATGATATGCGATCCGCGCCATATGACTTGCGGGCTGCGCCAGATGGATGGGCTGGTGAATGCGCGCAATGGGAAGCGCCGCGACTGTAGGCGCGGGCATCAATGCGTGGGGCGAGGCATCGTCTGGCCAAATCCCCGGCTCGCGCCCTCAGGCCAATGCGGTGCGATCTGGTTCTAGAAATGGACGGATCAAAAAAACCAATTATGCGCTAAGAAGAAGCTAAAGGAGATCAACGTAGCGGCGGTGGGTACGTCGCGCGAAACAATGGCGAATTCTCTCTTGCTGGAGAGAGTCAAGAACGGCGTGGTTTCAATGAAATGGGCAATCGTTTGCCCATCCTCCACGAGCGTGAAGTCGAAGTTGAACCAGCCGTTCCGCTTAAGAGCATAGGTTTTTCCATCCTGCTCGATGTGTATCCGCCGTCCGAATCCTGGGATATGGGCAACGCTCACTAGGTTGTTCTGCTCGTCGAACATCGAGACGGTAAAATCATTCCAAAAGAATTTATTGGTCAGAAGCTTGCGCCGGATGGTGAAGTTACGCCCCTCGACGGTCATCGTGAGATCGGTCTGAACGCATTCGGGCAAGTTGTCAGAAAGCGGGGCTTGTTCGGTTCGCCAAATTTTGGCCGCAGGCCAATTGATTCGACTGAACGGTTGATCGGCATCATTGAAGATGATGGCTTCTGTCAGGGAGGTTCGAGTCGCTTTGCTGGTTCTCACATGGTAATTGTTGTGCAATCTCGACCGAGATGCAATTCTTTACTCAGTCGCTTCTTTTTAGGAGTCGCTCATGACGCCCTACACCATCGTTCAGTGCACGTTCGAGAAGCATGCGAATGCCATCCTGGATATCTTTAACGAAGCCATCGCGCATTCCACGGCCCTCTTCGACTATCAACCCCGTTTAGGGAGCCAGCTCATGCATGCGCTGATTGGCGAAGCCCGGCAGCAAGGCCTGCATGCCATGATAGGCGGAATCGATGCGGCCAATGCCGGGAGCATCGCGCTGCACCAACGCCTGGGCTTCACACATGTCGGTACATTGCCGCAGGTGGGCTTTAAATTCGGCCGTTGGTTGGATCTGGCCTTCTATCAACGGCTGTTCGATACACCCACGTCTCCCGTGGAGGGATGAACTGGCGCGATGCACCTCGTTTTCTTCCTCTTCCACGCGCAGTGGTGATGTCTATGGTTCCAGGCCGCCGCTCCCGATTTCTCGAATTGATTCCCCGTAGAGAACTTTGCTAGAAGAACCTGCTTGGGTTGGCATTTGGACCGAAGTCATGAACTACAACTACGTGAGGGGAGCGCGTTATGAACGGCGATATTTTGCAGCATTTGGGGCCGTTGTCGGCGCTGGCTGGTGTATGGGAAGGCGACAAGGGAGACGATGTGGCGCCATCGGGTGACCGGGGTACGAAACAAACGGTGTTTCGTGAACGGCTGATCTTTGAGCCGTTTGGGCCGGTGAAGAATCATGAGCAGGAACTCTATGGACTACGGTGTGCACGGACGGTCTGGCGCCTAGGCGAGGACGCGCCGTTTCACGAAGACACCGGGTATTGGCTGTGGGATGCAGCGGCAAAACAGGTCTTGCGTTGTTTGGCTGTACCGCGCGGAGTTGCGGTGCTGGCTGGCGGGACGGTTGAGCCCGATGCGAAGGCGTTTGAGATTTCTGCGGAAGCGGGGTCGGATACCTATGGGATTTGCTCCAACAAGTTTCTCGACCGGGAGTTCAAGACCGTCCGGTATGAGCTGAGGATTACCGTGCATGGCCAGAATAGCTTCACGTATAGAGAGGACACGCAATTGAAGATCAAGGGGCAGAAGGAGATTTTCCATCACACGGACGCCAACCAGGTGACACGAGTTGGATAGGTTCGTGCTGGCCGATTCTCGTTGCCTGAGCCTGTCGGAGTGCTTTTGAACAGCCACGTTGACGGTGGGTCAGCGTATTCCCGTCTGTGATATTGGCATGAAGATGTTTTACATGATGGATGTCGTAGGTTTGTCGGCCTCGTTTTGGCCACTTAAGATTGATATATTAGGTAGCTGAGTGTTGTCATTGCCGGGTCGTTGAAATCCAAGAGAGATGAACGGATGGACATTCGATCGACGATGACGGCGTTGCTGGTGACGGTGGGACTGTGTTGTGCCGCCGCACCTGCATGGGCGGATGAAACGGCCGCGCCCAAGTCTGAATCGACTCCAAGTCCAACTTCTCCCGCGCCCGCTGTGTCGGCGCCGACCCTTGTCCCGCCAAAACCCCTTGCGCCAGATACGGAGACGAAACCTCCGGTCAAGGCACCGGTTTCTGGAGTACCGGCGGAAAGCTCAGGCAAAGAAACGGCTCCTGGAAAAACCGAATCGACTCCGACGCCATCTAAACCCAAGCCGCAAGAAGGCGAGGCAAAACCTTCAGTCAAGGCGCCGGCTTCTTCTAGCAGTCCGGTAGATAACGGGGGGAAGGAGTCTGCTCCAATAAAGCCAGAATCGCCGATGCCGAAACCCAAAGCGCAAGAGAGCGAGAGCAAGCCTTCGGCGAAGGGCTCACCTTCCGTCAATGGTTCGGCTGCCTCCAAGTCCGTGGTTCAGCCACCTGCGGAGATTGTCGGGAAGGATGGGGCGCCCATGGTGCTGGTGCCGGCCGGCGAGTTTACGATGGGCAGCGATAAGGGTGACGATGATGAGTCTCCCGTGCATCGTGTCTATGTCGATACGCTGTATCTCGACAAATTTGAAGTCACCAACGGGCGCTTCGCCAAATTCGTCGAGGCCATCCAGAGTGAGCCGCCCTGGGGGTTTTCAGATAAGGATACGCCGGTGGTTCACGCGGACCGGCCGGTGCGCTGGGTGAGCTGGATGGATGCGATGGGGTATTGCCTCTGGGCCGACAAACGGTTGCCGACGGAGGCGGAATGGGAGAAAGCGGCCCGCGGGACGGATGGACGCATCTACCCCTGGGGAAACGAGGCCCCGACGCCGACTCATGCGGTGTTTGGCTTGAAGGAAGGCGGTGGCGAAACGGTTTCGCCCATCGGCAATCGCGACAAAGGGAAGAGCGTGTACGGCGTCCACGACCTGGCCGGCAATCTCTATGAGTGGGTCATGGATTGGTACGCGGAGGATTTCTACGCAAACTTTGCCAAGAGTCCGGCGATCAATCCTCGAGGCCCGAGCGAAGGGACGGCGAAAGTTCAGCGCGGCGGATCGTATATCAACAATCTCTATCGGTTGCGTTCCTCGTTTCGAACGAAGGGGGATCCGACCGAGCAAGATCCCAATGTCGGATTTCGCTGCGCGCAGGACGTGCCTAAACTGCCGTAGGGCGGTTCAGACATCTTCCGATCCCGGACAAGATCATTCTTTCTTACTCGCCCATAGTGGTGCATAGGCGATCTCGAAGCAATGAGGGTTCATCCTGACCATGTCAGGGAAAGGGCATCGAAATGAAATCGTATGCAGTGACCTCAGGTGGAAAGGTTAAGCTGAAGGCCTATGATCCCGATGAGACCGGTGAGTACAAGAAGACGGATCAAGGCAAGGATAAGGCCAAAGCGGATACGGCGAAACTGATTGCCCGGCTTGCGGGATTGCAGGAGCGCCTCTATGCCAATGCCACACGATCTGTGCTCATAGTGCTGCAAGGCATGGATACAAGCGGCAAAGACGGGACGATTCGGAGTGTGATGTATGGCGTGAATCCGCAGGGATGCAGCGTCGCGTCCTTTAAGACGCCGTCGAAAGAGGAGCTGGCGCACGACTTTCTCTGGCGCATCCATCGTGAAGTCCCGCCGAACGGGCATATCGGGATCTTCAACCGCTCCCATTACGAAGACGTGCTTATCACGCGGGTGCATGGGTGGGTGTCGGATGCCACTGTCAAGCGGCGCTTCAATCGGATCAAGGAATTCGAAGAGCTGCTGTACGAGAACGGCACGGTGATCCTGAAATTCTTTCTCCATATTTCAAAAGAGAAACAGAAGGAACGGCTCGAAGCCCGCATTGCCGATCCAGGAAAGCGCTGGAAATGGAGTGCCAGCGACTTAGAAGAGCGGAAATTATGGGATGGATATGTGCAGGCCTACGAAGATGCAATCTCGGCGACCAGCACGACATACGCGCCGTGGTACATTGTGCCGGCGAACCGGAAATGGTACCGCAATCTGGTGGTGGCGGGGCATGTCGTTGAGGCGCTTGAAGGCTTGAAGCTCACGACGCCACCAGGGCCTGAAGGCGTCGATTTTTCCAAGATCGCGATTGTGTAGGACCGTGGCCGTCGCGCCGGAGAAGGGAGAACTGCTGTCAGGCCTTTCCCCTGTTCATTCGGTGCGGCACGGCACGTGCCTGGTTTGGATGCGATATCGATGCGAAGCCTCTTGGTTACAGCCGCGCACATTTCCCCATTGACAGAGTTTTCTAATGGGCGTAGATCGGAATTGCGGCTCATGATTTTCGGATGTGCGGGAAATCTGGCAGCGCGCGCGACTGCTATCCTGGTTTCTCGCTGATTTCATCGGAGAGGAGGGTGGGTATGAGCGACGCAACGCCACCTGGTCCGTCAGGCCCGCCGATGCGAAGGCGGGTTTCTCGTCGGTCGTTCTAGTCGATTCTCTCAAGACCGTACCGTGAAGGATTCAGGACCTCTGGTATCGGTCTGATCGAAACGGAGAGTCTACGCAGGGCGGGAGTACCGGCATCTGAGCCATTGGGCATCGGCGCGGTCTCCTCCGGCTAGAAACACAACGCAGTTCTCATCGCGTGGGTCCTTCGGGCCGCGACATCGGAACAGGCATCTTAGGCGTCCTAAGCGCCACTCACGGGCGGCCTCCCACCATAGTGCAAGGCCGCCCGTGCTGTTTTTTCATCGACAGAAATACCCCATCAGCTTTGTCGGCACTTCGCGCTCCCCTCACCATACTGAAACCGCAGCGCTGCGATTGATGTCTAAGCATGCTCGCGTTCATTTGACTGTCGGTCTGCGCCAGACGTAGTAGAGCGGGATGCCGCTCAGAACAGTGGCCGCGCCGTACAGCGATTCCGCCGGTCGTTCGAGGACGCTAGAAATAACCAGGGCCGTCGCTCCGCAGACGAGTGCAATCGGCAAGATGGGGTAAAAGGGCGCGCGAAAATGCGATGAGTGAGTGGACGCTTTCTGGCGGAGACGGAAGATGGTGGAGAGCGTCAGGGCCATGAAAAGCGAGAGCACGAGGCCGCTGTAGATCAGCAGTTGCTCGAACGTACCGCTGAGAATCAGCAGCGAGGCCCAGAGGCTTTGAAAGACGATTGCGCGGACCGGTGCATTGGTTCGAGGGTGTATCTGGGCGAGCCAGGGGCCGATCATGCCGTCGCGAGCCATGGCCCAATAGACACGGGGTCCGGCCCAGGTCATGGCGCTGACGGCTCCCGCGATAGAGAGACACAGGAGTGCGGCAACTGATTGCCCGCTCTGCGCTCCCCACAAGGCCGCGGCGGCTTTCTCCGCTACAGGCACAATCGGCTCCTGCGCCAGTTCCGCGATGGATAGGGCTGACAAGTACACTACATTCAGCAAGAGATACATCGCAGCGACGAAGGTCGTGCCCCCGATCATAATTCTGGGCAAGGTCTTTTGAGGGTTCTCGATATCGGCGGCGATGTAGCCCGCAACATTCCAGCCGAGGTAGCAATAGGTCACGATGACGAGGGCGACGGCGGCTGCGCCAAGCGTCGGTTCTTGTGCAATGGGTGCGGCCGGGAAAGGGCGCCCCTGCTCGATCACGGACGACAGTCCGCCAAGAATCAACCCTCCGATAGCCACAACTTGGGTGGTGGTGAGTGCCAACTGTAGTCGGCCGCCTGTTTGGATGCCTCGGCAATGGATCAGGGTGGCGCTCCAAAGCAGCCCAAGCGAGAGACTCTTGGCAATCCATCCCGATTCATCATGGGCCGGAACAACGCGCAATGCATAAGAGGAAAAACTGATGGCCGACGCGGCCACCGCAGCGCCAAAGCCGATGGTGAAGGAGGTCCAGCCGCTGAGGAACGCGACGAGCGGCCCATAGGCTTCCCGCAGGTAGACATAGTCTCCTCCGGCATGGGGCAGCTGCGAGCCCAGCTCGCCATAGATCATCGCGCCGCCGACGGCGAAGAGCGCGCCCATGAACCATAAGAGGAGAATCAACTGCGGATCGCCGAGGTCCCTGGCCATAATGCCGGTCGTCGTGAAGATGCCGCCTCCGACGATATTGCTGACGAGCACGCAGGAAGCGGTAAACCAGCCGATGCGCAGCGGTGTGGATCGATCCGGTTGCAACGAGGTGGATGGCATGGTCGCCGGCATGATGCGCGGAAATGGGTGGCGAGGCAAGGCGGCGCGCTCGTGCAGTCTTGTGTATTGAGCTGTCCCCGCCTTGTTTCTCCGCTCATGGCCCCTTTACAATACCTTTCTTACCCAAGGAGGCCGCCATGGGTCTTGCCGATAATCAGTGCATCCCCTGCCGCGGTGCGGTGCCGCCGGTTTCCGCGGATCGTGCGCAGGCTCTTTTGAAAGAATTAGGACCGGGGTGGACGCTGAACCCGCTGGGGCATCTTGAACGACTCTATACCTTCACTGACTTTGCGCAGGCGTTGGCCTATGTGAATAAGGTGGGTGCGATCGCTGAGGCCGAAGGGCATCATCCGGACTTCTATCTGGCCTGGGGGAAGTGCAAGGTCGAAATCTGGACGCACAAGATTAACGGCCTGACGGAAAGCGATTTTTATCTCGCGGCAAAAGCCAACCGGGAATTCGAGCCATTCCGATCCGCAGTATCCTAAGCCAGGCAATCTTGCCATGATGAACGGACGAGGGAACAGATGAGCGGTCAGGCCCAGGTGGCGCTCGTCAACATGCCGTTCAGCTATTCGAAGTACCCATCGATTCAGCTTGGGACGCTGTCGGCACTGCTGAAGTCGAAGGGTGTTTCGGTCGACTGCCACCATTTGAACGTTCGTTTCGCCCACAAGATCGGCGTCCCTCTCTATGAAATGATCTGCGAAAAGCGCGCGCTGTTTGGCGAGTGGATCTTTTCCCATCTTCTGTTTCGCGACAATCCCAAGCGCGCGGAATACCCTCGGGTCTTTAAGCCGGTCTTCGAGCAAGTGGCTCAGGAGAGCGGGCAGCCGCTCTCGTTTTTTGAAGACATGGCGACAAGGACGGCGCCGCAGTTCCTGACTTGGGCCATGACGGCAATCGATTGGGGGCAGTACAAACTCGTCGGCTTTACCTCGACGTTCGATCAGAATGTGGCGAGCCTGACGCTGGCGAAGATGATCAAAGATTTGTATCCGGAGGTGAAGATCGT
Source organism: Nitrospira sp. (assembly GCA_022226955.1). Classification (NCBI taxonomy): domain Bacteria; kingdom Pseudomonadati; phylum Nitrospirota; class Nitrospiria; order Nitrospirales; family Nitrospiraceae; genus Nitrospira; species Nitrospira sp. The sequence continues at coordinate 2,107,709 of CP092079.1, read as the reverse complement.
CTTCGGCGGAGCGAACTACGACGGTGAGATGGGAATGGAATATTTTCGGGCCTTCCCCTTTATCGACTATGTCGTGGTGGGCGAAGGAGAGGCGGTTGTCCCTGCCCTCGTGCGTCATGTCGTCGAGGATGCGTCTGAAGCGGTTCCGAACGGTGTGATTTTTAGAGAGCAGGATCGGATTCGATTTACGCCGAACCCGGCGCTGTTTTCGGAGTTTGCTCAGACTGGTCCACCGGACTATGACGACTATTACCATCTGCTGGCCGAGCTCGGCGATGCGGCGCAGGGCCTGGACCGCATTCTGCTCTATGAAGGTTCGCGCGGCTGTTGGTGGGGGGAGAAGCACCATTGCACGTTTTGCGGCTTGAATGCCCAGAGTATGAAGTTTCGCTCGAAAACGCCCGATCAGGCCGCGCGCGAGATGACGGCCCTCTCCAGCCGATACGACACCGCCCGGTTTAGGCTGGTGGATAACATTATCGACATGAAGTACGTCGAGAATCTGTTCGGCCAGTTTGCCGAGGCGCATTGCGATCTCGATATATTTATCGAAACCAAGAGCAATCTCCATAAAAGTCAGATCCGCACATTGGCGGTCGGCGGCGTGAAGTGCATGCAACCGGGACTCGAAAGCCTCAGTCCGACGCAGCTCAAGGCGATGGATAAGGGCGTGACGCCCATGCAGAATATCGTGTGCCTGAAGTGGAGCAACTATTACCGCGTCGCGGTGTCTTGGAATATTCTACTCGGATTTCCCGGCGAGACAAACGCGGATTATCGGCGGCAGATCGAGTTGCTTCCGTCGCTCTTTCATTTGCAGGCGCCGGAAGCGACCGGGAAATTTTGGCTGCAGCGGTTCAGTCCCTACTTCACGCGGCCGCATGAATATGGCGTGCGGATTACGGGGCCGGGGATGGCTTATGAGTATGTCTATGATGCCAGGCGCCTCGATCTGCTGAAAGTTGCGTACGACTTCGAGTATGAACTCGACAACTGGCCGGTGGATCCGCATCTCTATCAGGAATTGGTCGGGCTTGTAGAGGAATGGCAGCGACGAGCGCGTGGCAGCGACAGGCCTTTTCTGTATTACTCCAAGGCGATGGATTATATTACGGTCTACGACGGGCGGGACCCCCAGGCTCCGACGAGACAGCGGTTCGATTGGCCCGCCGCAGGCATCATCGAAGCCTGCAATGAAGCGGCAAAGAGCAAGGATCAGATTCGGGTCGCGCTGCAAGAAGCGAAGCGTGGGATGGCATTGTCCGATGACGAGCTGCGCGATGCGCTGGATGTTTTGACGAGCCGTCGCATCCTCTATGAAGAGCGGGAGAAATATTTCACGCTCGCGATTCCGGAAAACCAATTTCTCTGAGCCTGCCTAGCTGCCGGTCGCTAGAAGGCTCGTCTGGTCGCCCTACATCGACAGCTTCTCGGCGACATTCCGCATCTGGACCCCGTGCACGAGCGACGCGCCTCCCCTAATCGCGCAGGCGACATGCACCGCTTCGGTCATTTCCTCAATATTCGACCCCTTCTCAAGCGATGCTTGCGTGTAGGCATCGATGCAATAGGGGCATTGCACGGCATGTGCGACGGCGAGGGCAATTAACGCCTTCTCCCGCTCCGTCAAGGCTCCCTCCGCGAATACCGCGCTGTAGTAGCTCATGAACTTGTCCCAGAGATCCTTATTACCCTTACCCATCTCGGAGAATTTACCCAAATCGTGTGCGTGATAATACGATTCCATAGTTCAGCTCCTTTGGCTGTACGGGGAATGAGAATGAACGATGCGGGAAGCTGGGTGTGCTTGTTCAGGGTCAGGCATGACCGGGAGGATCGGGCTCAACATTCTGTAGAACTTCAGAGAAGCGAGTGCCGACAATATCGGTGACCTTGGCCATCAGGTCGGTCACTTCTTTCCACTCTTCCGGAAGCAGATCCTGTTTCAATTGAGGATGGATCGCCCATTGCGCATCGACCCGAGTTCCTTGTCGGCTCACGAGGACGCGCAGAAGCTCTACGTCCCAGGTGGCTTTGTCGCTGGGGTTCTCGCCTGTCTGGTGGCTGTTCATTGGATCTGAGGGAGGCGTTGATGTTGCCATGGTGATATGCTCCAGCAAATGGGTTGCTCAATCTTAGCGTACGGATCGGCTTGCTGTATACGGGGGACCGGCCTGTTGGGGGAGGGTGACGGAGTGAAGAAGAAGGAGGTCGCTTCACCGGGGCGATGAAGCGTGGCTGTCTAAGGATTCCTGAATTACCGAAATCATAGCATCGTGGAGACGCTCATTACTTGCGACCAACTCCTGCTCGTAGAGCGAGTGCGATCGCCCGCGAAAATTTGTTACTTTTCCTCCGGCTTCTCTAAGAATCGTCACCCCTGCTGCCATATCCCACGGGTTAAGTTGTACTTCCCAAAATCCATCGAATCGCCCTGCTGCGACATAACACAGATCGAGGGCTGCTGATCCTGTGCGGCGAAGCCCCTGGACTCGAAGCGCAAAGCGAGCAAAGTGATCGAGATTGTTATTCGGGGTTTCTCGAATGTTGTAAGCAAAGCCTGTTACCAAGAGGGCCCGATCTAGTTGTGCGGTTTGAGAGACATGAATTGGCCGATCATTGATTCGCGCTCCGCCACCGCGTGTGGCGCTGAATAGTTCGTCGCGAGTAGGATCGTACACAACGCCAAGCACACACTCCTTGTTGTATTCAAGGCCAATGGATACGCAATATGTAGGAAAGCCATGGGCAAAATTTGTGGTGCCGTCGAGTGGGTCAATAATCCAGACATAGGGCGACTGCATTTGTCCAATTCGTCCTCGTTCTTCTGCGAGAAATCCGTGATCGGGATAGCTGGCAAGAATCGTATCGATGACGCATTGCTCGGCGGCATGATCTGCCTCTGTGACGAGATCAAGAGCACTCTTGTTTTCGACTCGGAAACCCGTGTGTGTGTAATGCGAGAGAACTGCACCTGCTTGTTTCGCGGCATGAATGGCAGTTTCCAAGAGCAAGGAAACAGGTATTTCAATGGGGAGAGATGAGTCAAGCATGGCGAATCATAGCACAAGGCCAGATGGAGACGGTTTGGCTATATTCAAGCTCCTTATTCATAAATAGCCGGAATGATTTTTACGAATGAATATAAGTTACTACTGCAATATTTTATTATGCTGTTGACGATTGACAATTCTTGCATGCAATGCTATAAAGCAAGCATGCTTGGATTGAGGGCGACGTGGACGAATTAACTGATATTCTTGTAGGTCTTGGGCAGCGAATTCACGCCTATAAGAATAGGTTTCAAGAACTTGAGAAAAAGAAACGTCGGCTGGATGATGAGATCGCAACGATCAAGAAGTACCTCGAACTTGCCGAGACGCTTTACCGAGTAGAAGCGGATAAAGCGAAGCTTGCCAGTCTCTCCAGTCAAATTATTCCCGATGATAATAAGGGCGTGCGGACTCTTCCGGTGACGGACGTCACGGATCAGTCGCGTGAAATTCTCTTAGGCCGTAGCAAGTACGTCGGAAAGAGCGTTCCCGAAGCGACGTATGAAATCTTACGCGAGTCCCACCGTCCCATGCATGCGAAGGAATTGTTGCAACGACTTGCAGAAGGTGGGTTGCAGATCAAAGGGAAAACGCCGCTGACTTCTGTGGCGACGTCACTGAAGCGGGACAAGCGATTTAGGAAAGTCGGTCCGAATACGTTTGAAGCACTTGAGGATGTGTTGGTTCAAGCGGTGTAAGTTGTCGTATTCATTTAAAAGGAGAGGAGGTGAGACTCTTGGCAACGAAGAAAGCAGCAGCAAAGAAAAAGAAGAAGTAGCCCGCCGAGTACGACTCGCCGAGAGTGAGGCCACTCGCTCTCGGCGTTTACTCATGATCGTGCCTTGTGAAGGCGCAGCAACCTGCTCCCCGTCCCGTGCGAAGTTAATCTCAATATGAATGAGTGGTTACGAGGCCTGAAGTGCGACGGCTGGCTGCGACCGGCTGATCGAAACCGGCTTCCTGGATTCAGCGGAAGTGGACTCTGTGTTGAGTAGAATCCATTTTTCAGGCTGTTCCAAGATTTGCTCGACAAGGCGGGTATGGAGCGCATGGCCGGACCGTTCGGCGATGAGGTGGCCGATAAAAGGCATGCCAAGAAGTGAGAAGTCGCCAATAAGATCTAGGACCTTGTGGCGGACGAATTCATTTGAGAAGCGAAGGCCGGATTCATTCATGATTCCGTTCTCTGAGAGAACTACGGTATTTTCAAGACTCCCGCCTTGCCCGAGACCGCGCGCCCACAGAGCTTGTACTTCATGCAAAAATCCGAATGTGCGGGCTTCTGCAATATCGTGCTCAAAGGTAGCCGCGGAACAGTCATGTGTATAGACTTGTGTCTTGATCATTGGATGATTGTAGTGAATGGTATAGGTGATTTTTGGCGTTGAAGCTGGCTCTATACGCACACGTTTTTGGCCGTCGCATACTTCGATGGGAGCCATAATTTTCAAATAGGGCTGACGGCGTGATTGAGACGTCAATCCGACGGATTGGATCAATCGAACAAACGGTGCGGCGCTTCCGTCCATAACAGGGATTTCCCCGGCAGTCACGTCGATGTAAACATTGTCGACGCCAAGTCCTGACAGGGCAGCTAACACATGCTCAATCGTCTTAACCTGGAAGCCATTGCCGCTGATCGCAGTGCATAGCTCGGTCGGCACCAAATGTTCGATAGATGCAGGGAGAGAGGCTCCTGACTTTCCGTTCCGATTCACGAAGACGACCCCTGTATTTACAGGCGCTGGTCTGAGCGTAATGGTCGTTGGCTGGCCCGAGTGAAGCCCAACGCCAGAGCAGGTAATCGGAGCGGCTAGAGTTTGCTGATTCCTCACGAGAGCCTCCAAGTTCAAGTGACAATTTTATACAGCAAAACTCTTGCCATTTCTATAATCATTCAAGCTACTGATATATTTACACTCTATATATTTGGATGGTGTTGTATAAAAATTACAACTGTGGATTTTAAAAAATGTTGGATCGTTAGGTTTTCGATCGTGTGGCATTACAAAATTTAGAGAAACTTTCAATTTTCTAACCAATTGATATCACGTTGATATACATCCTGGCAAAGATAGAAGATATGGAAACTTTTCAAATCGGCCAATCCAGCGAGATCCAAATTCATAACAAAAAATATGGAAACTAATTCTCTTTCTTCTTTTCTTCAGAAAACTTCCAGCGGCCTAGGTTTCAGTGAAATCTCATTCTTGGCGTGACTAAACTGGCCTGGTGGCCTAACCCCTGGGGGCGGACCACTCCAGCCTAAACCTCACCTGCCAACTCCAAAATGAGACCGATTCAACGGATTTTCTGGACATATGAAGGAGATCATCTTCATACAGAAAAGTCACTAGAGGTACAAGGCTTAACCGGACGCACGCATGCTTTCTAATCTTCTTCCATACTAGATCCCAAAGCTGATCGACGGCGGCGACATTCCGCCTTGGCTCATAAGGCCCGATACGCTGGATCTCATTTCTGCGCTGGCCGGCAGACGATGCGCCGTCAGATATTAGTCCCAGTTGATCACAGGCGGCCCCAGCCTAATCCGCTCCATTCCTCCACTTTCGAGGGGATCTAGTCAGACACGAATGCGCTGAATGGCGTGTGTGCGGTGAACCGCACTATTCCGAAATTCTCGACCTCGGCAACCACCGCGCCACCGATGGTGGAACTCGCGGTTTAGACGGTTGGCAAGATCATGGGTTAAATCATCATCCAGGGCCTGCCACCCGGCATTGCACGCTATCCGCGGGCCAAATTCCTTGTGGAATTCGACTACATTTCAGGTTGTCCACTCTCTTGTTTGCCAGGCTCATTTTGATCCGGTCCAAAATCGACTGAGTTGGAGCTGCTGAAGGCATCTCGCGCTTCTGAATCCATTACTGCTTCTCAACTCAGGCATCCTGCTGGTTGTTTGTCATTAAGCTGACAGACTTGGATTTGGCCAGAGGTGGCCCCGGTTGGTTGGACAGCATGTGGTCGTTCTTAAGTGGTGCCTCGCGTGTTCTGCCTATGCGGCGGTGAGCCGTGCAGGCAGGTTGTCATAGTACACCTGGTCTGGCGTCTGGCCGTCAAGCGCCCGGTGTGGTCGCTGCTGATTGTAGAATATCAGGTAGCGCTCCAAGCCCTGGTGTGCGGTGCCGACGGTCTCGTAGGCGTGCAGATAGACCTCCTCGTATTTAATGCTTTTCCACAGTCGTTCCACGAACACGTTGTCCCGCCAACACCCTGTCCCGTCCATGCTGATCTGGATGTCGTGGTGCTTCAGGAGCCCCGTGAACTCCTGGCTGGTGAACTGGCACCCTTGATCCGTATTGAAGATCTCCGGTGGGCCATAGCGGACCACGGCGTCCTGGACTGCTTCCAGGCAGAAGTCGGTGGTCAGCGTGTTGGACAGCCGCCACGCCAACACCCGACGACTGGCCCAGTCGAGCACGGCGAACAGATATACGAAGCCCCGCGCCATCGGAATGTAGGTGATATCCGCCGCCCAGACGTGATTGGGGCGACTGATCGTCAGATCCCTGAGGAGATAGGGATAGATGGTGTGGGCCGGATGCCGGTGGCTCGTGCGCGGCTTGCGATACAGGGCCTCAAGGCCCATGCGTCGCATCAAGGTCGCCACATGTCGCCTTCCAATGGCCTGGCCCTCTTGCCGCAAGAGATCGCGCAGCATGCGGGCACCGGCAAACGGATGAAGCAGGTGGAGTTCGTCCAGCCGCCGCATCAGCGCCAGCTCTCCCCCTGACACCGGCGTCGGCTGATAGTACGCGGTGGACCGGGCCAGCTTCAGGAGCTGGCATTGCCGCCGCACAGGCAGTGGATGGGTGCGATCGATCATGGCTTTGCGCTCCGCAAGCCCACCTTGGTGAGCGCCCCGGCTAAAAAATCATTCTCCAGGGCCAGTTGGCCGATCTTCGCGTGAAGGGTCTTGAGATCCGGCGTGTCCGCCGTCGGTTTGGTCCCGCCAAATACGTCCGCCGCTCGCGCCAGCAATTGCTGCTTCCATTCGGTGATCTGGGTGGGATGGACGCCAAATTGCTCGGCTAGTTCGGCAAGGGTCTTGTCGCCTTTGACCGCCGCCAAGGCGACTTGCGCCTTAAACGTGGCCCCGTGATTCCGTCGTGTTCTCTTCATTGCCTCGCTCCTCTGGTTCGCCACCTGCTGGTGGCTTCGGTGAAGCCAGGCTACCACTTAGCACACTGTCCGAATTTCCGGAGCCCTCTCTGCCGATCTATTAGTATTCGTGAAAGTGTTTAAACGCTTGAACCACAAAAAGCACACCAGTTGATCAGTATGGTGCTGACGCGGATTCTGGTTGAGGATGGTCAATGGCTGTGATGTACAAAACTTTAAAATGGTCGCTCAGAATATCACCATAGCCAAAATTCAGTGTCGTCCCACTGACACAGTCTGTTGATGCAGGATCTATCCTCTCTGAACGTTCCACGTGCTTGGTCATGGCGTTCCTAAGAAATGAAAGGGTTTGAAAATGAACTCATTAAGATTGTTTCTGGCATCGGCAGGGATGGTCGGCCAGAGGTGGCTCCGGTTGGTTGGACAGTGTAATCCCTTCCTTAAGTGGCGCCTGGCGTGTTGCTGATTACGCGGCGGTCCGCCGTGTCGTCAGATGGTCATAATACACCTGGTCAGGCGTCTGGCCGTCAAGCACTCGGTGCGGCCTGGTCTGGTTGTAGAACGTCAGGTAGCGCTCTAACCCCTGGTGGGCGGCGCTGATGGTCTCGTACGCATGCAGATACACCTCCTCGTATTTGATGCTTTTCCACAGTCGTTCCACGAACACGTTGTCCCGCCAACAGCCTTTCCCGTCCATGCTGATCTGGATGCCGTGGTTGTTCAGGAGCCCCGTGAACTCCTGGCTGGTGAACTGGCACCCTTGATCCGTATTGAAGATCTCCGGTGGGCCATAGCGGCCCACGGCGTCCTGCACCGCTTCGAGACAGAAATCGGTCGTCAGCGTGTTGGACAACCGCCACGCCAACACCCGGCGACTGGCCCAGTCGAGCACGGCGAACAGATACACGAAGCCCCGCGCCATTGGGATGTAGGTAATATCGGCGGCCCAGACGTGATTGGGGCGGATGATCGCCAGGTCGCGCAGGAGATAGGGATAGACCCGGTGGGCAGGATGCCGGTGGCTGAGGTGCGGCTTCCGATACAGGGCCTCAATACCCATGCGGCGCATCAGGGTGGCCACATGCCGCCGCCCGATGGTCTGGCCCTCTTGCCGCAAGAGATCGCGCAGCATGCGGGCGCCGGCAAACGGATGGGCCAGATGCAGCTCATCGATCCGTCGCATCAGTACGAGCACCGTCTCTGATACCGGCGTCGGGTGGTAGTAGGCGGTCGAGCGGGCCAGTTTCAGCAGCTGGCATTGCCGCCGTACAGGCAGTGGATGGGTGCGATCGATCATGGCTTTGCGCTCCGCAAGCCCGCCTTGGT